>JAEYPI010000115.1 GCA_023410885.1 Bacillota bacterium | reverse complement strand
GTGTACCCTTCAAGACCTTCTTTTGATTTCTGGCGTTTCCCATGGAACCATTCGCAATATGGCTAAAAGGGGTTGGGTTGCTTATTGTGACCTGGAAGTCGAACGTAATCCTTTTGATCATATCACTGTAGAAAAAACACCACCGCCACGACTGACAGAGGAACAAGAGCATGTTCTGGAAACGGCTTTTCCGATATTAGAGGAAAACAGGCTTAATGAGCTTCTTCTGCATGGTATTACAGGAAGCGGTAAAACCGAGATTTATTTGCGGCTTATCGAGGCCGTCATCCAAAAAGGGAAAAAAGCCATTGTTTTGGTTCCTGAAATTTCCTTAACTCCTCAGATGACCAGCCGCTTTACAGGCCGTTTTGGCAACAGAGTGGCCATTCAGCACAGCCGTTTGTCCCAAGGGGAACGCTATGACCAATGGCGCAAGATTAAAGCTGGCGACGTTGATGTGGTTATTGGTGCTCGTTCTGCCGTTTTTGCCCCACTGGACAATGTGGGAATCATCATTGTTGATGAAGAGCATGAGCTATCCTATAAATCTGAAAATACACCCAAATATGATGCCTGTCATGTGGCCAGAGCACGATGCAATATTCTGGGAGCACTCTTGGTTATGGGATCGGCTACTCCGTCGATCGAGACCTATTATCGGGCAGTCAATGGTAAAATAGCATTTCAAATTATGAAACACCGGCCTAATGCTTTGCCTCTGCCTACTGTTACCGCAGTGGATCTTCGAGACGAATTAAAGAATGGAAACCGCAGTGTTCTCAGTAGACAGCTTGAGGAAGAACTCGTTAAAAACAAGGAAAGAGGGGAGCAGAGCATCCTTTTTATCAATCGCCGTGGCTATGCCTCTTTCATGCTATGCAGGGATTGTGGCTTTATTCTCAAATGCCCTCATTGCAGTGTTTCACTCACCGTACATACCCATGACCGGCAGGCGATCTGTCATTATTGTGGATTCACACAGCCCATACCTAAAACTTGTCCGAGCTGCCAGGGATCTAATATTAAAGTCTTTGGTACCGGAACCCAGAAGGTTGAAGAAGAATTATCCAAGCACCCAGCCGGCTTTAGAATCATTCGTATGGATTTGGATACGACCAGTGGCAAGCAGGGCCATCAGAAGCTTTTGGACGCTTTTCGAAACCAAGAGGCCGATATTCTTATTGGAACCCAGATGGTGGCAAAAGGACATGATTTTCCTGAAGTAACCCTGGTGGGTATTTTAGCGGCTGATGCTTCCCTGTTTAACAGTGATTACAGGGCCAGTGAAAGAACCTTTCAGCTTATCACACAAGCATCCGGTCGGGCGGGGCGCGGAACAAGGCCTGGACGAGTCATTCTTCAAGCATACAATGTCGATGACTATGCCATTCAAGCTGCCATGACCCAGGATTATGAAGCCTTCTACCAAAAAGAAATCGCCATGCGGCAGCAGTTGTTCTCACCGCCCTTCTGCCATATCGGCATTATTGTGGTATCAGGAGAAAATCCCCTTGACGCCAAAAAAAGCTTGGAGAGAATAAGAGATAAAGTCTTGGTACAAAACCAGGATATCCCGGGATTCCAATGCTCGGATATTTTACCGTCACCGGTGTTTATAATACGCAATAGGTCCAGGTGGCGCATAATTATAAAAATGACCTCCATCAATCATTTGGTACGGCTCATGAATGAGGTGCTGGATGCTTTTATGAAGCTGAAGGTAAGGGGAACCGATGTGAGTGTGGATATAGACCCGGCGAGCATGCTATAATAGAAACTGCTGCTAAACCAACATTATTGTATTCGCAACAGGAATACTATGATTATAGAATGAATGAAATATGAGGAGAATAGGTATGGCAATCCGTAACATTATAACCAAAGGCGATGAAACCTTAAAAAAACGCTGTAAGGAAGTAAAAGAAATTGATCAGAAAATAATGGATATACTCGATGATATGAAGGAAACCATGTACCATCAAGGTAACGGCGTGGGCTTGGCTGCAAGCCAGGTCGGCATTCTGAAAAGGATTGTCGTTATCGATGTAGGAGAGGGTCTTCTGGAGCTTATTAATCCCGTCATCATTGAACGGGAGGGTGAGCAAATCGAAATAGAAGGTTGCCTAAGTATACCCGGTGTTTTTGGGAAGGTTAAGCGTCCCGCCAGAGTGGTAGTGGAATATATGAATCGCAAGGGACAAACAGTCAGAACAGAGGGGACAGGTTTATTGGCTGTCTGCATCAGCCACGAGCTTGATCATCTGGATGGTATACTTTTTGATGAGAAAGTATTTGAATTCGTAGATATAGAAAAGGAATGATTCCATGACAATTCTATTTATGGGTACGCCCGATTTTGCTGTACCCTCCATAAAAGCACTGGTTGAGAACGGCTATAACGTCATTGGGGCTGTTACCCAAATGGACCGGCCCAAGGATAGGGGCCATGCCCTAAAAGCACCTCCGGTAAAGGAGTATGCTCTAGCACATAATATCCCGGTTTATCAGCCAAACAAGCTTTCAAAAGAACCAGACATGATCCAAAGCATCAGGGCTCTTGCTCCAGATTTAATTGTAACCTGTGCTTTTGGTCAGATATTGCCCCAAAGCATTCTGGATATTCCCAAATTAGGAACAATCAATGTCCATGGATCCTTGCTGCCCAAATTAAGAGGTGCGGCACCTATTCAGTGGGCCCTTATTAATGGTGAGAAAAAAACCGGTATTACAACCATGTTTACCGATATAGGCGTTGATACGGGGGATATGCTGTTAAAAGAGGAGATAACAATACCTGACGACATGACAGCAGGAGAACTTCACGACGTGATGTCCGAGCTAGGAGCTAAAACCCTCATTAAAACACTAAAATCTCTTGAAGAAGGCTCTCTTGTGAGGATTCCTCAGGATGCCAATCGGGCAACCTATGCCCCAAAAATGGACAAGAAGACCGGTTGGATTGACTGGACTCAAACGACCAAACAAATTCATGATCGCATCCGTGGTTGCACACCGTGGCCCGGTGCATTCTCTGAGTTTTGTTCTTGTAGAGTTCGCATTTTGAATTCAAAGCTCGTAGCCCATGATACGATTTGCAGCGCTGTAGGTAATATATCGGAAGATTCTGTACCAGGCACTGTTTTGAAGCTTAATACTGAGGGAATGTGGATTAAAACCGGTGATGGGGTACTGCTCATTCCTGAAATTCAAGTGGATTCCTGTAAGCGCATGACCCCCCAGCAATATGCCTGTGGTCATGAGTTAAAAGAGGGTATGCTTCTTTGCAAGGAAAATCAGGCCGATCTGTAAGTCGACCTGGAAAAATATAGAGAACCCTATATACAGGAGTTAAGGAGTTTGAAAAGACAGTTAATCAATAAAAACGGGAAAAAGGCAATGGGGGGGAAACATGAAGTATTTTGCCGGTATTCTCGCACTATCATTCATTTTAAGTGCATGTTCCTTTAGTCAAAACCCTGATAAAGGTGGACTAATCAGTCCGCCTTCATCGTCTGAAGCCACAGCACCTTCCGCGACACCCAGCTCAACTGCTACGCCTACAACCCCTATAACACCCGAAGCAACCCCGGATACAGTACCTGTTCATCAGGTTGAGCCCGATGTGGAGGTGCTTTTATCAACACTGTCCCTGGAAGAAAAAATAGGTCAGTTGTTTTTTATTACCTCCCGTTATAATGGGAAAGGACAGCTGCAGTTGGCCTTGGATGACCACTTGGAAAAAACCTTAAAACAATTCAAGCCCGGTGGCTTTATTTTCTTTTCTCAGAACCTGGATACCATTGATCAAACGGTAACCTTTATTCAGGATATTCAAAAAACATCAGCCATTCCCATGTTCATAGCCATAGACGAGGAAGGCGGCTTAGTTACGCGCCTTAATCAGGCGACTAAACTCCATTCGACCGTTATGCCCAATGCTTTTACCATCGGCCAAACCGGAGATGATGAATATGCCTACAAGGCTTCACAAGCCATAGGAAAAGAAATCGGAAGCCTGGGCTTTAATATGAATTTTGCACCGGTTGCTGACATTTTCAGTAACCCGAAAAATAAAATAATCGGTAAAAGAGCGTATGCAAGCAACGCTGAACTTACATCCCTCATGGTGGCAAAGGCTGTAAAGGGTACCTTGTCCAGTGGCGTCATTCCTGTTCTCAAGCATTTTCCCGGTCATGGGGACACCCTTCAGGATAGTCATACCCATGCGGCAGTGGTGGAAAATGATCTAGACCGTTTAATGAAGGTGGAGTTCCTGCCTTTTATAGCCGGTGTGGAGGCTGGAGCAGAGGTCATTATGACCGCCCATGTTTTAACACCTCAAATAACCCAAGAAGGGCTTCCGGCGACTTTATCACCCGCCATTATTCAGGGCTTGTTAAGAGAAAAATTAGGCTTTGACGGACTAATTATCACTGATGGCCTTGAAATGAGTGCCATTTCTGCTTTCTATCCCGAGGAGGAGGCTGTGGTTCTGGCCATCGAAGCGGGGGTTGACATGCTGCTGCTTCCCATGGATTTTGAAAAGGCCTATGAAGCGCTTTTGTCTGCCGTTAAGGAAGGAAGACTCACCGAATCACGAATCGATGAGTCTGTCAGAAGGATATTAACACTTAAAATAAAAGCGTTTTGGAATTCAACGATAGACGATGAAGACCCTGAAGATGTATTGGGCTCAAAAGATCATCTGGATCTAGCTGACCAAATCAGAAAGGATAGTACCCCATGAAGCTTTTACTCCATGTTTGTTGTGCTCCCTGTGCCGTAGCCATTGTCGATGAGCTCGGTCAGAAGGCTGAAATCCAATTGGGTGGTTTCTTTTATAATCCCAATATTCATCCTATCGAAGAGCATGATAAGCGCAAAATATCCGTTGAAGCCATGGCCAGTGCTTATAAGCTACCCATGACTTTTTATGACGAAAATGGGCTTGCCCTTTGGAAAGAAAAGCTCGGTCAAGAGAAAATCCAACGGTGTACGACCTGCTATGCCCTGAGAATGGATGAAACTGCAAAGCTGGCAAAGGAAAAAGGCTTTGATGCATTCACAACAAGTCTTCTGATCAGTCCTTATCAGGATCATGCGCTTATCAAAAGTCTTGGTGAAAGAACTGCAGAAAAATACAAGCTTCAATTCTATTATGAGGATTTTAGACCGTTATACAGGAGAGGGAGGGAGCTTTCGAGAGCTAAAGGCTACTACATGCAAAAATTTTGTGGATGTTTGTATTCTTATAGCGAATCTGATCACCCCAAAAAGCCGATATATCATTTTGAGGACTCTTTTTAAAACTCATGTACGGGTTTGATTGAAAAAAACTTGTAATGTGATTGTTTTATTTTACCTTCCATAAAAGTGGTAAAATAGACACAGATACGAAAGAAAAGCTTCAAGAGGTGTGAAGAATGAAGAAAATCCTATCCATTACCCTCGTTTTTTGTCTTATCCTTTCCATGTTACTGGGGATGTCTTTAAAAGCGCAAGCCTTAAATGAGCTTGAGCTCTCCACCGGGGGAACCGCATCCAAGATTACTTATGCTCAAACTAACAATACCGAAGAGATTCGTGTTTTTGCACCAGGGGCAAAAATTGTCAAACAATATGTTATTCCACCAGAAGGGGCAATCACCCATTATCGTATAGGTTTCGAAATTGCAGATGTCAATGTGCCGCAGACCATCAAGTTTGATGTTAATAAAGGGACTGTCAAACAGATTCGCATGGCTAATCTCTCCGATCCCAAGCGCACAAGCGTAGTTATAGAAACAACCAAGAAACCTGACTATACCTTAGCCTCGGCTCAGGATGGAAAATCGGTGGTGTTGGTGTTAAAGGGATTATCCGGTTCAGCCACAACACCGTCAACTCCAAGTCCTACCACCACGACTACTCCAAAACCCAGTACAACCCCCAGTCCTTCTGTGACACCTATTCCCGCTACAACGACACCAACTCCCGGTACAGGTACTTCCTTAAATTCTTCCGGAAAACCTGTGATTAAGCAGAATGGACCGCTTTCTTGGACCATGTCAGGGGATACTTGTGTGATCACCCTCAATGGCATCAGCTTGTCTCAAAGCACAGTAGGCACCATGCCAAGATTTGAATTACGCGAAAAAGAAAAAATTCTGCAAATCACTATTCCCGGAAAGGATACACGTTTTACCGACGGCATTTTATCCGGAAATTCGGTTATCTATGGCATACTGGTCAATTATAACCAGAGACAGAATGCGACCATCATTCGCATCACATACCATAACTCCATTACCTTTACTCATGAAATTTCTTCTGGAAGCTCGGTTATTAAAGTAAAGGCCGGCAATACGTCCATTCCTGTATCTTCGGGTACACCTACACCGACGCCTTCGCCTTCACAAAGTCCAGTGACAACCCCGAAACCAACAGCCTCTACCACTCCATCACCTAATTCCACTATGAGCTTTACCTTTAACCAAAACAGTGTAAAGGTTACCACCTCAAACACGACCGGAGTAAAAGTATACCGCCTCGGCAACCCTTCGAGGATTGTCATGGAGCTTCCAGGTAAAGCGGCTTCGGTAGATAAGCTTATGACAGTTGGTTCCCTTTATACACGGGCGACTGTTACCCAAGCCTCAGCGCAGGTGGTAAAGGTTGAGCTTTTTACAGATCTATTACCGGAATGGACTCTCTCTCAGAGCTCCGGCACAATTAACCTGTCCCTTGTAAAAACCGACATAACGAATATTCAAGGTGGAAATGGCGATAAAAATGTAGCCCTGCGCCTTGTGAGCCCGGGAATTGTAAATCGTTATCGTCAATACAGTGATAGCGTTATTTTAGATGATAGCGTGGCCAACGGTACTTTTACTTATATGATTCCGTCATCCATTATCAATCTGGGAAGTGGCAATTTGACAACAGGTGATGATCTTACAAAATCCATCACAGTATATTCAACCAAACAAAGCTCATACCTCTTACTCAATAAGGTAGACCCTAACAAGCAATTTAAGATTGTGGAAGGCTCAAGCGCTGATGAGCTTTTAATAGTAGTTGCGTCTTCTGAGGGTAGTTCTGGGTCTAATAATTCCAAATTAGTGGTCCTTGATCCGGGCCATGGTGGAAGCGATCCGGGAGGTACAGTCGGCAATTTCTACGAGAAAAATTATAACTTGGATATCGCCTTAAGGTGTGAAGCCATTCTAAAAGCCAAGGGAATCAATGTCGTCATGACCCGTACCACCGACGTGTTTGTTGGGCTTGATGAAAGAGCAAATTTTGCCAATACCAAAAACGCCTCACTTTTTGTCAGTATTCACAACAACATTATGCCGACAGGCTATAAGGGCTCCATGACCTTGTATTATCCTTCCAGCTATGATGGGAAAGCCTATGCTCAAATCATCCAAAACAATATGGTTAAGGATCTGGGTACCTATGATTTGGGATTGAGAGCACGAGGCGATCTTGTAGTTATCAAAAAAACAAAGATGCCAGCCGTTTTAGCGGAAGTAGCCTGCATGTCCCATGAGGATGACTTAAAGCTTCTGAATACTGAGGCTTTCATCCAAAAGTCTGCAGAGTCTTTGGCCAAGAGCATCATTGAGATAGTGAAAAAAAGGTAAGCATAGAATTTAGGTTTGGGATAAGAAGTGTTGACAGCACCGACCACGGCCAGATGAAACAAGAAACGGGTTTTTATGCCCGTTTCTTTTCATGACCTGAGTAATAGGGGTCCTTACTTCCCGTAGCAAAGCTCATAGTGCTGATAACAAGAGTCGAGCTTCATCGGCAAAGGCTTTATACTATGGGCTGTTTTAAGTCTTTTTGATCTTAAAATGACTATGAAGCTGTGCTCCGAGGTACGCTGCCTCGCTTCAAAGGGTATCCTCTCAGGTCCGTACTACAGTATATTTTTCTTTTCTGGATAACATGCACAACATGTGATAACATATTAAAAGAAAAAAGCGGAATGAGGTTTCCTTAAAAATGGATAAATTGCGAGTGGACGGGCGAAAGAGCGATGAATTGAGGAAGATAAGAATTACCCGGGATTATACCAAGTATGCAGAGGGTTCTGTTCTGGTTGAATTCGGGGAGACAAAGCTTATCTGTACGGCCAGCGTAGAGGATAAGGTTCCACCCTTTAAAAAAGGCTCAGGTGAAGGCTGGGTAACTGCAGAATATGATATGCTGCCAAGGGCCACCTTAACAAGAAACAACAGAGACCGAAATACCTTGAAGATCAATGGCAGGTCCAATGAAATTCAGCGCCTTATTGGAAGATCTCTCCGCTCAGTTATTGATTTTAAGGCATTAGGGGAGAGAACCATTACCATTGACTGCGATGTTATACAGGCTGACGGAGGTACCCGAACAGCTGCCATTACCGGTGGTTTCGTGGCGCTTATGGATGCATGCAGCTTGCTTGTCAATAACCGTCAAATTAGCGAGATTCCTATTAAAGATTTTGTAGCTGCGGTAAGTGTCGGCTATGTCAATGAAATGGCACTTCTGGACCTTTGCTATGCCGAGGATTCCAGAGCCACTGTGGATATGAATGTGGTGATGACCGCTTCAGGTCAGCTTATTGAGGTTCAGGCCACAGGGGAGGAAAGTCCTTTTGAGCGCAAGGTTTTGGACAAAATGCTGGATATGGCACAGGCTGGCATAGAAACCATCATTGACATACAGAGAAATGTGCTTTTATCAAAGGAGAAATAAGGTGACCAGGCTCATTATTGCGACACAGAACAAAGGTAAGGTCAAGGAAATTAAAGCGCTTTTAGAGGGGTACAATTATGAGGTGCTCTCCCTAAAGGAAGTCGGTATCCATGTGGATGTGGTGGAGAATGGCTCAAGCTTTGAAGAGAATTCACTCATTAAGGCCCGTACCATTCAGGCCATGACCGGCGGCATGGTGATAGCGGATGATAGCGGTATTGAGATTGATTTTTTAAACGGAGCCCCCGGAATTTATTCGGCACGCTTTTTGGGCGAAGTAACCGACATAGAACGTTATAAAGGGGTATTGGCTCTTATGGAAGGCATTCCGGACACCTATCGCACAGCCCGTTTTATTTGTGTGGCATCTCTTGTCACCGAAACAGAAGCCCTAACCTTTCATGGTACCCTGGAGGGAAGAATTGCCCATAACCCGCAGGGTGAAAACGGCTTTGGGTATGATCCGGTTCTATATGTGCCTGAGTATGGCCAAACCGTAGCCCAAATGGATTCGGAATTAAAGAATCACATCAGTCATCGCGCAAAAGCCTTTAAGCTTTTGACAGAAAAATTGAAAAAAATTGGAGCACCCCATGAAGCTATTTCTGATTGTAAGTGACACCCACGGGGATCTTATAAAGGCGAAAAAGGTACTTGGACAATACCCCCAAATCGATGCCGTGATCCATCTGGGGGACTATTATAAGGATGCAGTCCATCTTCAAAACCAATTTCCCAGCCTGGAATTCATGATGGTTCCTGGCAATTGTGACTTTGTATTCGATGTACCGGAAGAAAGAGTTTTGGAAGTTGAAGGCAAGAAGCTATTTTTAACCCACGGCCATCGTTACGACGTGAAAAATGGAACGGGAAGGTTGGAAGCCAAGGCCTTGAAGGATGGGTATGATGCCGTGCTGTTTGGTCACTCCCATATACCCCACATAAAAAGTACAGCAACAACCCTGTTTTTAAATCCTGGCAGTCTATCATATCCACGTGGTCTGTCAGATTCAACCTATGCGCTTTTGGAGATTTCAAAGGACAAGATCCAGGCAAGAATATTGGATGCCTAAAGCCAAGGGGCCTTATCTACGAAAGGTTTTGATATGATTTACTTTGATAACAGCGCTACCACCAAGCCTTATAAAGAAGTGATTGAGCTCGTATCCCGCCTGATGTCGGAGGAATACGGCAATTCATCATCCTTGCATACGCTGGGAATACGGGCGGAGCGTATTTTAGAAAATACGAGAAAAACACTGGCAGAAACCATAAAGGCTCAACCGGAGGAAATCATCTTTACCTCCGGCGGCACCGAGGCTGTTAATATGGCCATAAAGGGAGGGGCCGAAGCATTAAAACGCTCAGGGAAGCATATTCTGACCTCACCCATCGAGCATGATGCCGCTCTTGAGTCCTTAAAGTGTTTAAGCGGCATGGGCTTTGAGCTGGAATTTCTCAAGGTGGATGAGGTGGGCCGCGTATCTTTGGAGGACTTAAAGGAAAAGCTCCGAGATGATACCATCATGGTCAATATCATGGCTGTCAACAATGAGCTTGGAACACTGGAGCCTGTTGAAGAAGCAGCACAGATCATCAAGGCTTCCAACGCTAAAACCCTATTTCATGTGGATGCGGTTCAAGCGTATGGGAAGGTTCCCCTAAACGTAAGAAATTTAAAAGCCGATCTCATCTCCTTCAGTGCCCATAAGGTTCACGGTCCCAAAGGTGTGGGTATGCTATACATTCGGCAAGGAACAAGGCTTCATCCCATAATGTCCGGAGGAGGGCATGAGCGCAAGCTTCGTTCAGGAACAGTCAATGTGCCTGGTATTGCCGGCTTTGGACTGGCGGCTTCAACCAAAATACAAAGGCTTAAAGAGGATAATGCCAGATGCCAAAAGGTACGTTCGCGGCTTTTATCGGAACTTGATGCCCGTCTCGGTTTCTCCCTTCGTGTCAACTCGCCCCAGGATGGGGTGGACAATATATTGAATCTCTCTTTTTCCGGGGTGAAATCTGAAGTACTGCTTCATTATCTGGAAATGAAAGAAATTTACGTTTCAAGTGGTTCAGCCTGTCATTCCAGAAAGGGAACCATAAGCCACGTCCTAAAGGCTATCGGCGTTCCCCCTGTATGGGCCGATGGTGCCATGCGTTTCAGCTTTTCGGGGGATAATGATGAAGAAGAGGCTGTGATTTGTGCCCAAGTGATTGGTGACGCACTTAATACCCTTAAGAAAGTATAGGGTCTTGCTAGTACGACGGTAACTTACTGCTTTGTATGAATTTATCCTTGTCCTAGGGTTAAGTTATATTGTTAATAAGCGCAGTATTAATAAAAGGAAGGTCTAAAAACCATGGAGAAGATTATACTTGTCAGGTACGAAGAAATTTTTCTAAAAGGGCTTAATAAAAATATCTTTGAGAACAAGCTCATAAAAAACATAAAGCAGCAGCTTGCCGATCTGGCCGTTATTAAGGTAACACGCTCCCAAAGCAGGATCTATATAGAATCCAATGATGCTAGTTTCGAATATGAAGAGGCTGAAGCAAGGTTGAAAAAAGTCTTTGGTATAGCCTCAATAAGCCCGGTTACGAAAGTGGCTTCTGATTATGAGGTCATCAAAAAAGAAACCCTGACCTTGATTGAAGAGCTTCTCAAAAGAAAGCCCTATAAAACCTTTAAAGTGGAGGCAAAGCGCGGTGATAAGTTCTTCCCTTTAAACTCGCCCCAGATATGCGCTGATTTGGGTGGTGCCATATTGGGTCAGTTTCCCACACTTAAAGTAGATGTTCACAAGCCGGATTTTATTTTCTATGTGGAGGTTCGTGAAAGTACCTATCTCTATTCTGAGATCATCCCCACAGCTAAAGGCCTTCCCACGGGTACGGGCGGCTTGGGGACCTTGCTGCTATCGGGGGGAATAGACAGTCCTGTGGCCGGCTGGATGATTGCAAAGCGGGGCGTCAAATTAGAGGCTGTGTATTTTCATAGTTATCCCTATACCAGCGAAAGAGCACGGGATAAAGTCATTAAGCTGGCTGAAATTTTATCGGGCTGGTGTATGGGTATCAAGCTTCATGTGGTGCCCTTTACCGAGATACAATTGGCCATTAACGAAAAGTGTCCGCAGGATTATCTGACCATTATCATGCGCCGCTATATGATGAAAATTGCCCAGAGAATTGCGCAAAAAAGCGGGTCTTTGGCGCTTATAACGGGTGAAGCCATCGGGCAGGTTGCCAGCCAAACCATGGAGAGTATGCTTGTCACCAATGAATCCGTCACGATACCGGTATACCGGCCTTTGGTGGGAATGGACAAGAATGAAGTGATCGAAATTGCACGAAAAATAGAGACCTTTGAGACATCCATTCTTCCCTATGAGGATTGCTGCACCCTGTTTGTGGCTAAGCACCCCGTAACAAAGCCTTCCCTTGCAAAGACCCTCAGCTATGAGAAGGTGTTGGATGAAGGAAACCTTATTGAAGCCGCTTTAGCTCAAACCGAAGTAGTGACGCTAAATTAACAATTACTTGATGGTTTAGCCCGTAATATAAGTGGTAAACATTAATTTTAGATACAAAAAGCACTCAGAAACCATATGTTTAAAGTTATTTTATATACGTAATAGGGGATGGTCAAAAAAATGGAACCCATAAGTGCGCTTTATACTTCAAAGACCCAATGTCCTGTATGTGAGACCCAGATTGAGTTTACAAAAGTCAGGATGAAATCGGCACGACTTTTACATCAGGACACGGATTTCTGCCCCCACTATGAAGGGGAGAATCCTATTTTTTATGAAGCAGTCATTTGCTCGGAATGTGGTTACGGTTCCCATATTTCAACTTTTGAAATTATAAACAAGTATGAAAAAGCAAAGGTTCGAGAAAAAATAACATCGAAGTGGAATAAGCGTAGTTTTTTAGGTGAACGAAATATTGATCATGCCATTGAAGCGTATAAAATTGTCTATTTAAACCTTTATGAAAGAGAGGCTCCAAAATCGGAAATAGCCAAGATCTGTCATCGTCTTGCATGGCTCTACCGCTACCAGGATGAGAATGAGCTTGAAAAAAAGTATTTGGAGCATGCGTTAACTCAATATAAAATAGCTTATCATGATGAGGACCTGACTCGGGGTCGGCTTGATGAATACACCTGCTTGTTTATCATTGGGGAGCTCTGCATGAGATTGGGGATTTATGAGGAAAGCACCCAGTGGTTTAGCAGACTCATTATGTGCAATTCAGATCCTGCACAAAAAAGTAAAATTCCTCAAAGGCTTATCGAAACCACGAGGGATCTTGTTCAAGAAATTAGAACGGCAGCAAGTAATAAGGAGGCTCATTGATTGAAGCTTGAAATAGGGAAAATACCCAATGATTTATTGGAAAAGCTTTTGTCTCATTATTCCGACCCTCAGAGACAAGAAGTATTAAGTCGCCCCATGATTGGGGAGGATTGTGCCATTCTAGATTTTTCAAATGATCTATGTGTTGTTACTACCGACCCCATAACCGGAGCCGATGATGAGATCGGTTTTTTAGGCGTCCACATCGCATGTAATGATTTAGCTTCTGCCGGTGCTGAACCCGTTGGGCTGTTGGTTACAATTTTAGCCCCTGAAAGCACAGAGCTTGCTGTGCTCGAGAAGCTGATGAATCAAATCAATGAGGCAGCTGAAATGGTTAAGGTCGATATCATTGGGGGGCATACTGAAATAACAGATGCGGTTAACCGCCTTGTTCTAAGCATTACCTCCCTTGGCCGGGTAAAACGAGATAACCTGGTTACCACCCATGGTGCAAAGCCTGGAGACGCCATCATCCTTACCAAATATGCCGCCACAGAGGGAACAGCCATTCTGGCTTACCTCTTTGAAGAAGAATTTAACCGGGAATTCGGCCCTGACTTCGTGGAGACCGCCAAAACGCTTTTAGGCACTGTTAGTGTGGTTAAGGAAGGCCTTCTGGCCGCACGTTATGGTGTTACCTGCATGCATGATGTGACCGAAGGCGGAGTCCTTGGTGCTGCCTGGGAAATTGGGAAAGCCAGCGGCTATGGTATTGAAATCGAAAAGCGAAAGATTCCTATCCTGGAAGAAACCCGCAGGATATGTCATTTTCTCTCTATAGACCCTTTAAAACTTATTTCGAGTGGTTGTATGCTCATTACAACACCAAATGGGGAAGAGCTTTTAAGAATTTTCCATCAACAAAACATCAAAGCCGCCATCATCGGGCAGGTGACCTTTGGAAAAGACACGATTCTTCGAGACGGGAATGAATGGTCTACCATTGATGCGCCCGATTCTGATGAATTATACAAAGCAAGGAAAATGAAGGGAATGGTCTGATGTTCATCGGCATTTTCATCTTTTTAGCGGGTTTATGTGTAGGTTCCTTCTTAAATGTCTGCATTCATAGGATTCCCCTTGAGAAATCAGTATTCGCTTCACCGCCCGGTTGTACGGGCTGTGAAACCCCATTTAAAGGTCCTGACAGGATACCCCTTTACGGTTACATAAACTTAAAAGGAAAATGCAGAAACTGTAATACACCCCTATCGATTCAACACCTGATTGTTGAGCTGTCGACAGGAATCCTATGGCTTTTGGTCTATTTGCGCTATGACCTTTCATTTGAGACTCTGGCCTTGATATTCTTTTTTTCTTTATTGATTCCTGTCTTTTTCATTGATTTATCCCATCTGATCATTCCCAATGGACTTGTTTTGATTGGCCTAGCTGGCGGTGCCGGGGTTTTCATTTATAATCTGTTTAAGCCTTTTAGCCTTTTTGACTCTCCTTTTTGGTATACCCCTTTATTGGGCATGATTTCTTCCTCTGGATTATTATTTATGGTAGCTCTTATTGGTTTGCTGATCTATAAGGATGATGGGGCAATGGGTATGGGGGATGTTAAGCTTTTTCTTCCCATTGGCCTCTTCCTGGGATGGAAGTTGGCACTTTTAGCATTGGTTCTTTCGGTTATGCTAGGGGCTCTGGTCAGCATTGTTCTTCTTGTGCTTCGTCTTAAGGATAGAAAAAGCGCCATCCCGTTTGGACCTTTTATTATTATTTCTTCCTACATTACCGGTTTTTATGGACTGAACCTTTTAAACTGGTATCTACATTTATGATTCTGATAATCGGAATTTGGAAACCGCTTGCATAAGTTTCTCCGCATTATTGTCTGCTGAAACGACTTTATTCAAGACATTTTCTGACCCTGAGAGGATTCTTGCAGCTTCATCGGCTATGACGGATGCCCCTTTTGCATCATCGGCTGTGGCTGTAACAACTTTGCCAATGGTGGTATCCAGATTTCCGATGGCATTGGAAAGCTGCTCGGCAGTGGATGCCAGCTTGAGAGACATCTCC
>JAEYPI010000106.1 GCA_023410885.1 Bacillota bacterium | reverse complement strand
AGATTTTCAATGGCTTATATTTTACATTATTGGGATTTTTAAATAGTATATTGTGCTATGTAAATCCGACTTATTGCTCACTTACTTAACGAAAATATGGCTTTCAAGCTGGCCTTGGCCATTTACTAAATCATAAAGATCAGTAACATAATAGTTGTGCTTTATTACCATTCTTCCGTTTTCAAGGGTTATAGGATAAAAATAGTTTTCAGCACCGATGGCAGTCGTTTTCCAAAACGTAAAACCGGTCTAAGGGTTGAAGCTGTCACCCATGCGCTATTTGCCGGAAATACCGCACTCGTATCCGTTTTCCGCCAATATTTCGGTAAAGGTCCTATGGCCGGACAAATATTGGATGGTGCATCGCCTTTCAAGCTCAGCTTTGCCCATTTGTAATACCATTCCGGATCCTTATGCTCAAAGGCCTCCTTTAATTCGTCGGAATTTGCCCAAGCCCAAGTGGGCTGATTTCCCTGATAATTTATTAACTTAATTAATTATTTATTTTTTATTTAATCAATCTCCGATGACAACTGATAGATATATATAAGCTTGAAATATACAAGATTAATGGTAAAATTTTAATTATCCCAATCGGGGCTACTCTAAACGGATAGGAATGTGCATGATGAAATCACCTTATGAACAAAATCTTGAACATGAACTTTTTGCATTCTTAAGTGATAAGGCTCTTGAGATTGCGCGCTTCATATCAATCGATGAAGAAATACACGGTTGGCAGGAATTAGCAAATTCGGTTTCTATCCGGCGTCTTGGCTATAATGACCACGGTCCGGTGCATATGCGCAAGGTCGCAATCAATGCGATGAGGATGTTTAATATTCTCAGAGAGGCAGGTATACAGCCGAGCATTGTTAAAGAGGATACCGGTTCAGAGGAGGATAGCCGAATTGCAGTACTTTTGGCAGCTCTCCTTCATGATATTGGCATGTCTATTGGGAGACCGAACCACGAAATAAGCTCGTTTGTTTTGGCGGAACGGATTATAGACCGCGTTCTTCAGACTGTTCTTCCGGAGCAGCTTATGCGGCAGATCACCATAAAGAGCGTCACGCTTGAAGGAATCATGGGGCATATGACCCATCACGCCATATCCTCGCTCGAAGCTGGAATTATTCTTGTTGCAGACGGGTGTGATATGGAAAAAGGCCGTGCACGCATACCCATGCTTATCAATCAGGAGTCCCGTGTAGGGGACATACACAAATATTCCTCCTCCTCAGTTGAAAGAGTCACCATCGAAAAAGGCTTGGAAAAGCCCATTAAGATAGCAGTTGAAATGTCTGCCTCCGTTGGCTTTTTCCAAGTGGAAGAGGTTCTCATTGGCAAAATCATGGCAAGTACCATAAAGCAATATATAGAGCTTTATGCTAATGTTATTGGACGAGATGTGAAACGTTACTTATAATAGCATGAGACCGGATAAAAACTTCTGACATAACCAAAGCAGTGCTTTTCCTATTGATTTTCCGGATTGGATCACGAAAACAAGGTTTTGGAACAATCACACCTCGCAGCTCTATTAGAAAATCTTTATTCATGATTAAGATCTTTTAAAAGGAACGACTTAATCTCAGGCGGATCATATTCCACGCCATGGGAAGCGTAAATGATACAGTCTGTTTTTCTGTTGTCAATTAGAGATGTATTCCTACAGGGATGAGCCACAAGTCACAACTCATACACAAAACGACCGCCATAAAGAGGGCATGTCATAAGGAAGTTTTACTTTTACAGGAGGCGGTGCAGCTAAAAGGCTATGCTGTCTGTTTTTTCGTAGCATATCATCAGTTAGATGGTTGTTTTGTCCTTGACCGCCTGCGTGAGGTCATATACATCAATATACTCCCCTAATAATGCCGGAGTGTTCTTATCTTAGTTCTACTGAATCCCGGTGAATCCTAAAACCCTCTTGCCTCTGCCTTCCTAAAATCATGTCTATTATAAGTTGGGAGTCAATCGGGTCAATTCATAATATGGCGACAAATTAATGAAAAAGTGAAGATATTTCATATAGCAAACGCAAAGACTTTTAACTAGAATAATAGCTCAACCTTGCTTATGCATAAACTAAACCCTTCATAGAGAAGCTATCATTAATACTTAAAAATTTTAGAAGGAGTATATGTATGGAAGTAACCAATATTGTACCAAATGAAATTAAAACGACAATGGCTGGCATGAGTAATTTTGAGGGTAAATTTAACCTGGATAAGTCTGGCTTTAATCCTAACATGCCGGGGCATACGAGCAATCATGATATGGTATTAAGACAGGAACCAAGAACCGTTAAAAAGGAAGGGTCCGGCATAGGACTTCCTTATGAGGTGCGTAATGAAATGGCATTAATGCTTGATGACCACATGTGTGCTTTAACAGTAGCACTACATCAGTATAATAAGCATCATTGGCTGACAGAGGGCGCTGAGTCATTTTTAAGCCTGCACCATCTGCTTGAAGAGCATATAGAAAAAACAATTAAGCATATTGATGATATAGGCGAACGTGTATCACGTCTTGGAGGGGTGCCAACTGCTCATCCTGTCACACAACATGAATTATCCTATATTAAGCACGAGGTTGAAGGCAGATATACAATGAGAGATTTCTTTCGTAATGACCTCGAGCATGAACTGAAGCTTCAGGATATGCTCCGCAAGCAAATTAAGCGTGCTCATGATCTTGAGGATTTTGGAACCGTAGAAGTTCTGGAGGAGGTTCTCCTGAATAGAGAAGACCTTGGATACCATTTGTTCAGCGTTCTTGAGGACGATACACTGGTCAGAGGTATGGAACACTTAATTGATGCGAAAAATAACAAAGCGGGTGATGGTGTCGTTAATAACAATAATATGCGGCAGTAATACCCCTAAATAATATACTCCCTGTCAAGTAGACAGTATAAGAATAAGAAAGTTTTTTGACGTCAATCATTTAACTATGGTTGACGTCATTTTTATACCGCAAATCAAAAGGTATGCCTGTATATGTTTTGTTAATTACTCAACAAAACGGCCTTGTTCGGGTTTAGCAATTTCATTAAAATTTTCAACAAGCATTTCTAAATGCTTCGTAAGCTTATTACCTTTCATAGGTTCTCCATGACTTGTGATTACCAGTGACGGTCTTAAGTCCCTAAGATGTCTAACGGAATTCTCTGCTGCCTTCCAGTCTGTAGTTAAGTATTTCGGTGGTCCGCTTATCTGCTCACGATGCGTAGCTACTGACAATAAAGATTCCTGCTTTGTGGTAGAAAAAGCATCTGCAGCAATAAGCACACGATCATTTTCACGGAATAAGCAAATATGCCCTTCCGAATGGCCCGGCGTGTGTATCCATTTCCAACCTGGCATACCAGGTACACTGCCATCATCAGGGAGCGCCACAGCACGGAAACCTATATCAATACTTTTATGTGGAAAGGTAGGTGACAGCTTTGCTACCAAACCCTTATCCACACTCGGATCTCCCGCAGGGTAATATTTTTTTCCTGTTACATAGGGCAGTTCCAATTGGTGAATATAAACGGGATCATCCCATAGCTCAGAGAGCTTAATAACCGATCCAACATGGTCAAAGTGCCCATGGGTAAGAATAATAGCTTGTGGCCGGCTATCTTTACCAAACCGCTTGTTGACACATTTTAATATGAAATCTGCAGAATTCTCAAGACCTGCGTCTACAAGCACCCAGTCATTCGTTTTATCACCAGGATTTCCAACCAAACAAGCATTAACAACTGTAAAATTCATGAGCAATATATCAGGCAATATCTCCTGAGAGGACGTGTTCATTGCAGACAATCCTTCAACTATTTTATTACCCATCTATAAGCCCTCCTAGCCTTTTTACAATTTGATATAAATGGATTCGTCAAATAAATATACTTTTGTTACCTTGTAGTATCTCTCATACAGCATTGAAATATCCTTCATTAATTGCGTGTATTTTTACTGTTACATAAAAGAATACTATCAAATGTGGTTGAACTTTTTGAACCTAAATGGAGGTATAAGTAATGAAAGCTCTTGTATATGAAGGAATTAAGAATGTTAAAGTAAAAAATGTTGGCGACCCCGAAATAAAGAATGATGATGATATTATTGTTAAAGTAACCTCTACAGCAATCTGTGGTTCAGATTTACATTTAATTCACGGCATGGTACCTAACATGCCCTCTGGATTCATTCTGGGACATGAAACCATGGGCTTTGTAGAAGAAACAGGAAAGGATGTTTATAAAGTCAAAAAGGGCGACAGGGTTATTATTCCCTTCCCGGTTTCCTGTGGTCACTGTTGGTACTGTGAGCATGATTTATGGAGCCAATGTGATAATTCCAACGCAAACGGAGAAGTTGGCGGTATTTTCGGATACAGTAAAACCTATGGAGGCTATGATGGTGGGCAGGCAGAGTATTTAAGAGTTCCTTATGCAAATGTAGGGCCAACCTTAATTAGTGAGGATCTCACTGATGAGCAGGTTCTTTTTTTGACCGATATCCTCCCTACCTCCTATTGGGGATTTGAAAATGGCGGGGTTAAAAAGGACGATACCGTAGTGATA
>JAEYPI010000072.1 GCA_023410885.1 Bacillota bacterium | reverse complement strand
CTGTTCCTGATAGACCATACAGCCATAAGTCACATCGAGAATGGGTTTCAGCTGGGGTGTTACATAGGATATATTATTAGGACTGTTTTTGTTTCGGATATAGCGAGGAATCTGATCCATGGGCCCTGGTCGGTAAAGTGAAATACCGGCAATAATATCTTCAAGGCATGTGGGCTGCAGCTCCTTCATAAAGGAGGTCATACCCTGACTTTCAAGCTGAAAAACACCTGCGGTGTCCCCTTTCCCGATCATTTCATAGACGGATTTGTCCTCATAGTCGATGGCATCAATATCGAGACGAATACCCCGGTTTTTATAAACCAGCTCCACCGCGTCCCGAATGACTGTAATGGTACGAAGACCCAAGAAGTCCATTTTTAGCAAACCCAATTCTTCCAGAGTTGTCATGGGAAACTGAGTGGAAATCAGCTCTTCATTGCGATAAAGAGGCACAAAATCGGTCAGGGGTTGACTGGAAATAACAACACCTGCCGCATGGGTTGATGCATGGCGTGCCATACCTTCGAGAGACTTGGCCGTATCAAGAAGCTCACGAATGCGGGGTTCGGCATTATACAGCATCTTAAGCTCCGGATTCATTTCCAAAGCATCTTCAATGGTAATATGCTTTCCCTGCATCATGGGAATGAGTTTGGCCACTTTGTCCACTTCGTTATAAGGAACGGCCAACGCCCTTCCCACATCCCGAACTGCTGCACGGGCCGCCATTGTACCAAAGGTAATAATTTGGGCTACACGGTCGTCGCCATATTTACGCACCACATAATCGATGACCTCCTGCCTTCTTTCATAGCAGAAGTCAATATCGATATCGGGCATGGAGATCCGCTCAGGATTTAAGAAGCGCTCAAAAATTAAATGATATTTGATGGGGTCCACGTTGGTTATACCAAGACAATAGGCCACAATGCTGCCTGCAGCTGAACCTCTGCCCGGTCCGACCATGATGCCATTGTCCCGAGCATATTTAATGAAGTCCCAAACAATAAGAAAATAATCCACATAGCCCATTTGGCGTATGACAGTAAGCTCAAAGTCCAGGCGCTCCATATGAGTAGCGTTTTGCCCATAGCGCTCATCATAACCTTTTTTACACTGCTCTCTTAAATAATCAAAGGATGTCGTCCCTTCCGGTACCTCATAGCGCGGTAAGTGAAGCTCACCAAATTGAATTTCAACATTACAGGCTTCAGCAACCCTTACCGTGTTTAAGAGGGCCTCCGGGTGCCCCTTGAAATGCTCCCACATCTCCTCTATGCTTTTTAGGTAAAATTCATCGGTTTCGAACTTGAGCCTATCAGGGTCTTCAATGGTTTTTCCTGTCTGAACGCAAATGAGAATCTCCTGTGCCTTGGCATCCTCACGCTCAACATAATGGACGTCGTTGGTCGCAATAAGCGGAATTCCGGTATCTTCGGAAAGGCGTATGATGTCGGCGTTAACCTGCATTTGCTCGGATAAATTGTTGTATTGAAGCTCTAAATAAAAATTGCCTTCACCCATAATGCTATTGAGCTTTAGTGCAAGTGCTTTAGCCCCATCATAATCGCCTCTTAAGAGACTTTGAGGAATATCTCCCCCAAGACAGGCGCTTAAAGCGATTAATCCCTCATGGTATTGCTCTAAAAGGGTGTAATCAATACGTGGCTTATAATAAAAGCCATCGGTAAAGCCAAGAGAAACAAGCTTCATCAAATTCTGATAGCCTTTGTTATCCTTGGCAAGCAGCACAAGATGACCTTGGTCGGCATCCAGCTTGGGATCCTTATCCTGATAGGTACGAGGAGCGGTATAGACCTCACAGCCTAAAATAGGCTTAATTCCTTCTTTTTTGCAGGCCTTATAAAAGTCAATGACACCATACATGACACCATGGTCCGTAATGGCCAGACTATGCATATTTAGCGCTTTAGCTTGCTTGACTAACGTATTAATGCGACAAGCGCCGTCCAATAAGCTATATTCAGAGTGTAGATGCAAATGCACAAAATCTTTCACTAAGGTTACCTCATCCTATTTGGGGTTTAACAGAACATACTTTCTTTTATTGTAACATATTTAATGCCTTTTGAAGAGCTAAATCATATTCATTTTGTGTTTTAGCTGCTTGATCAGGCTCAATGCCATAACCTTGGATATTGATTTCACGAACATTCCAATAGGTATTAACCAAGCAGAGTGCAATTTTATTCTTGGTATCATTGCAGAAAATCTGACTTACCCCTTTTCCATATGTTTTTTCACCGATGATGAGGGTATCGGGATGATAGACTTTTAAGCCAAGGGTAAGAAGCTCCGAAGCACTGGCTGTATATTGATCAGTCAATAGGATGATCTTCTTAAAAAGAACATGATCGGCCGAGGAATAATAGGATGAGCTATAGCCCTCCCGCGTAATAAAATTTACCGTTGCGCAATCACCCAAAAGATAGTCCAGAATTTCGGTGCAGGCTTTCATATCCCCGCCGCCATTACCGCGAAGATCGAAAACCAGAACCTTTTCTTCCTTATTTTCAATGGCCTCAGCCATTTGTAAAAAATGCTTTCCAGTCATATTATTAAAAGCCTCAATGCGAAAAAGCTCGTAGGGCATTTTCTCAAGGCTCTTGACAGTGTGGAATACGGTGGGGGTTTCCTGTTGATCATAATAGAGGTCATAGTCTTCCCCCGTTAAAATACCGCTAAAGGGGTCATCGGGATGAAGGACGGCCTTCACGTCGTTAATGGCCCCATCTTGTGGAAGGGCCGCAATGCTTCTTAATTCATTTATTTTCTGATCAAAGTCCGGTAGATAGTCTTTATACAGGTAGTTGTCCTCAATAAAATCGGCAAAGCGCTCAGGCCATCGAAGCTGAAGGTTCTCCAGCTCATCCGTTAACCAAAGGGCATCCTGATGACTTGGATACTGTTCCAGGGATTTTTGAACATAATCGAGGGCCTCATCATAATTTTCCTGCTGCATCGCAAGAAGCCCCAATTGATAATAGGCATCCGAATAATCCTCATAGTCGTAGTTGAGTGCTTCTAAGAATGAATCAGAGGCCTCATTCAGTTGATTCAATGCTGCGTAGCATAATCCAAGATAATGATAGACCTCGTAAGTCCTATGTCCGTTTTGGGTTTGAATAAGAGCAAAGTCAATACATTTTTCATAGCGGCCGCTATTATAATAGGCCCATAGAAGATTGGTTCTCGCAGACTCAAAATCTGCGGACAGTTCATAGGCGCGCGTATAGTTTGCAATTGCGTTTTCATACTGGGATAAATCGGCAAAAACATTCCCCAGTGCGTTATAGGCAAGGTGATTCTGATAGTCCAAGGATATGGCTTTTTCACAATTGCTTCTGGCTTCCTCGTAATCCCCCAGATTCATCTGGCAATAGGCCAGATCAATAAGGACCTCAACGTCTTCGGGAACTGCTTTCAAGTATAACTCAAATGCCTTAACACAGCTTCTGTCATCTCCCCTGTCCTTGTAGGCTGAGATAAGCTCATATAAGACATCCTGATTGTCATTATCCTCAAGAAATTTTTGATAGAGCCTTTCATGGTAAGCAGCATCGCTCTGTTTATCATAAGGAATCAGAGACTGCAAATCTCCGGGAATAGAACGATCGCAGCTTACAAGAGTAAGCGCTAAGCATAATATAAGAAACAGCCAAGACCATCGCTTCATAAGATTACTCCTGTAGGGGAAGGTTAGCGAATAGGTCTTCTGTGACGAGACCCTTCACCCTTATATCATAAGGGTCTGAGGGTATTTTGTCAAAAATTTGGAAACCATAGGCAATGCCCAAGAAATAACTCACTTTTTTGCACTTTGCTAGAAAACGGTCATAATAGCCCTTCCCATGGCCTAAGCGGTTTCCATATCTGTCAAAGGCCAGACCCGGTACAAGAATGAGATCAATTTGAGCCATATCCGCAAGTGGGGCTTCTCTAGCAGGTTCCATAATACCGAAGCTGCTCTTAAGAAAACTCTGATCAAGACGTTCTATTTTGACAGCTTCCATCTCGGTACTATTGATGACTCTGGGAAGACAGAGTCCCTTCCCCTGTTCTAGCAGCCATTGGTTCAGTGGGAGAACATCTACCTCATTCCCATAGGGCATATAGGACATGATCAAGCTGCTCTTTTCTATAAGCGGAAGACTAATGAGTCTACTCATAATGGCTTGTGAATAGCCTTTGACTTCTTGATTTGTCAGTCTTTTTCTTTGTTCAATCATTAAGCGTCGTAGCTGATTTTTATCCATACCCTCTTCTTTCCTTCTGATTTAAATGCAAAAACAAAAAGCGGCCCTGGTTAGAGGCCGCCATAAAAGTCTGTGATGATTAGTTGATCTTGGCTCCGCACTTGGAGCAGAATAATGTTTCCTTAGTGACTTCTGCACCACAGTTGGGGCACTTAGCGGCATTCTTAAGCTCGAGAACTTTTGCTGAAAGCTCATCAACCTTAGCTTCGATTTCTTTGATTTGAACACAGAGTTCATCAAAAGCCGAGCTTTCGCCCGCACCGAAAGATTTGTAGACCTGCTCGCCAATTTTAACATACAGATCCTTGATCTTATCCTTTTCGGTACCGATCTGAGAATTTAATTTTGTGATTTCAATTACGTCCTTACCCTTGTCTGTAATGTTTTTTCCAAATTTCTTCACGTCATCCAAAAATGCCATAACAAAAGACCTCCTTAAGGTTTTTTATTTATCTTAGCTTCGCACTGTACACTTCATACAGTCCAGCATTTTCATATTATTATCATACCACAGCTTTCCGGTATGCAACATTAAAAATCTCTAATCTTTATTTATGACTGGCTTTTCGGAGTATGGTTTGTTCGGGTAATGGCCTCATGGGTAAGCGGACCTCCATCTGTGCATGCGGTG
>JAEYPI010000029.1 GCA_023410885.1 Bacillota bacterium | reverse complement strand
GGCCTATGGCGTGGGCAACCATCGCCATACACCTGAAATTGAGCAGGAATTGTCCCTATTGGCCAATGAAGAAGTCTTGATCTCCTTTACTCCCCATCTTGCCCCCATGAAACGAGGCATGCTGGCCACCAGCTACTTGAGCCTTGTGGATGAAGGCCTGACCTCTGCAGATGTTCAGGCGCTTTATCAGGAGTATTATAAAGACGAACCCTTTGTTCGTGTTCTGCCCGTCGGGCAATTACCTGAGACCAAATTTGTCACGGGCTCAAACTACATCGACATTAGTGTTACGGTTGATCATCGCCTTAACAGGCTCATCGTGATATCCGCGCTGGATAATCTGGGCAAAGGCTCAGCAAGTCAAGCCATCCAGGCTCTTAATCTTATGGCAGGTTTTAATGAAACAGAAGGGCTTTTAACACCGGCCCACTATCTATAATGCCTAATGCCATTCATTTATTTTTGGTGTAATATGATTTTTGACGCTATAATAATGCCGGATTCCAAATCTAGAAAGGTAGACGATCTATGTTCGATTTTTCTGAAATCATTAAAAAAGCTGAAATACTGGTTGAAGCCCTCCCCTATATTCAGGCTTTAGCCGGTAAGACAGTGGTTATTAAATATGGCGGTAATGCCATGATAAACGATGAGCTTAAGCATTCAGTTATGGAGGACATTACGCTGCTTAAGTATATAGGCTTGAATCCGGTAGTGGTCCATGGGGGAGGCCCCGACATTACCAAGGCCCTTAAGTCCTTCAATATCCAATCCGAATTTATCAACGGGCTCCGCAAAACCGATGAGCAAACCATGGAAGTTGCACAAATGGTTCTGGTGGGAAAGACTAATAAGGAAGTGGTTTCCCTTTTAAACCAAAAAGGCGGCAAAGCGGTGGGTATCAGTGGTATTGACGGTATGCTTCTGGAATGCGAAAAGCATTATGAGGTTATC
Source organism: Bacillota bacterium (assembly GCA_023410885.1). GTDB lineage: Bacteria > Bacillota > Clostridia > DSM-8532 > DSM-8532 > DTU059. The sequence goes on along the minus strand of JAEYPI010000029.1, from coordinate 27,682 downwards.
AATGGGAAAATGGTCGATTTAGGCTATGTCGGTCAGATCACCAAAATTAATACCCATGTGTTGGAGGTACTCGCCAAGGATGAGTACATACCCGTTGTGGCCCCAATCGGAACTGATAAATACGGGCAAAGCTACAACATCAATGCCGATACGGTGGCCGCTGAACTGGCTACTGCATTGAAGGCAGAGAAGCTCATCCTTTTAACTGATGTGGAGGGTGTAAAAAGCTCAAAGGATGAGAACCGTATTCTACACGCCATCACCTGTGAAGAGGTCCAAAGTCTTATTTCTGATGGCACTATTAGCGATGGCATGATTCCTAAGGTACTGGGCTGTGTCCATGCCCTTAAAAATGGTGTGGAACGCGCTCACATCATTGATGGTCGTATCCCCCACTGTATTCTACTGGAAATCTTCACTAATAAGGGTATTGGTACAATGATTACACAGAAAATCAAGCCCTATTATGAAAAGGAAAAGCTATAAGCTGATCAAATAAAGGTGCATTCCCACCGGAATGCACCACAAGCCTCGACCCGTAATAAACCATCTACAAGCGCTCAAGGCTCACTTGAGCGCTTGTATTTTTGTATTTACCCTTTGCCCCTCTTTACATCAGCATGTTTACTTTCATAGGGTGTTGGCTTATAATAACCAATAATAGTTAATGCGTAACATAAAGGCATTACAGCGTTTTTAATACGGTAATCGGACCAATTTGACGAAAAGGTGTGGTAAATTTTATGGAAGAAATGGAAAAAAGGCAGAAGAATTTTATTGAGGAAATAATCGAAGAGGATTTACAGTCGGGACGCGTCAAAGAAGTCCATACCCGTTTTCCGCCCGAGCCCAATGGTTACCTTCATATCGGCCATACCAAGGCCATGTGCATTGATTTTGGATCAGCCCTGACATATGGCGGTAAATGTAATTTACGTTTTGATGATACCAACCCCACAAAGGAAGATGTCGAATACGTAGACGCCATTATTGAAGATATCAAGTGGTTGGGCTTTGATTTTGAGGATCGGCTTTTTTATGGCTCGGATTACAGTGAGCAAATTTATGATTACGCCCTTGAATTGATTAAAAAGGGTTTAGCTTATGTGGACGACCTGGATGTGGATCAGATTCGTGAATATCGCGGAACTCTTACTGAGCCCGGCAAGGAAAGTCCCTGGCGAAACAGAAGCATCGAGGAAAACCTTGATTTGTTTGTCAGAATGCGCAATGGTGCATTTGAGAGTGGAGAAAAAGTTTTGCGGGCAAAAATCGATATGGCTTCCCCAAATATCAATATGAGGGACCCTGTCATTTACCGAATTAAGAAGGAGCATCACCATCGTACGGGAGATAAATGGTGTATTTATCCCATGTATGACTTTGCTCATCCCTTGCAGGATGCCATTGAAGGCATTACCCACTCCCTTTGCTCAATCGAATATACAGACCATAGGCCTCTCTATGATTGGGTTTTAGAAAAGCTCGGCATTAAAAATCCACCCCATCAGTATGAGTTCTCAAGGCTTAACATCAACTACACCGTCATGAGCAAAAGGAAGCTCCGGGAGCTTGTGGAAAAGAACTATGTTTCCGGTTGGGATGACCCCAGAATGCCTACCTTATGCGGCTTAAGGCGTCGCGGCTTTACCCCTGAATCCATCCGGAACTTTATTGATCTCGTGGGTGTGTCCAGAACCAACAGCGTTGTGGATTGGGGGCTTTTGGAGCACTGTGTAAGAGAAAACCTCAATCAGACAGCCGACCGTGTCATGGGCGTATTAAATCCCGTAAAGGTTGTTATAGAAAATTATCCTGAGGATATGACAGAGGAATTCGAGGTAGAGAATAATCCTGAAATTCCCGAGAGAGGAACCCGTAAAGTACCTTTCTCCAGAGAGATCTATATTGAGCAGGATGACTTTATGATCAATCCTCCATCTAAGTATTTCCGTCTTAAACCAGAGGGTGAAGTACGCTTAAAGAATGCGTATTTCATTAAATGCACGGGTTATGAAACCGATGAGACCGGTAAAGTCACCCTGGTTAAAGCCACTTATGATCCGGCTTCCCGAGGTGGCGAATCCCCGGATGGCCGGAAGGTCAAGGGCACCATTCATTGGGTTTCAGCCAAGCATGCCATTGATGCGGAAGTGCGTCTATATGACATGTTGTTTAAAGTGGAAAACCCCGATGAGATACCCGAGGGTGGAGATTACAAGGACAATTTGAATCCTGATTCTCTCACCATTCTCACCCATAGCAAGCTAGAGCCCGTTCTGGCAAATGCAAAGCCGGGGGATCGTTTCCAATTCCTACGCATGGGTTACTTCTGTGTTGACAACAAGGATTCCAAGCCAGGCGCCCTGGTTTTCAATAAAACAGTCGGCCTTAAGGATAGCTGGGCAAAGATTGCGTCCAAGGGATAAGGCTTGTTAAATTAAAAGAATAACTTTATTGCATAAAAACGATGGGTAGACCCATCGTTTTTTTCATGAGTAAATAAGCTTTACTTATCGGATGTGGCTATTAGCATAAAGTGATTTAAATCCCCGCCTCTACCTTATGTTTACTATTATGGAAGTTTATTTAATGGTACTTTTCCGGTGGTAATTTTTTATAAACTCCATAAACTAATTCTGACCAATTTTAAAGGATGTGATAATATGAACAATAAAGATATTCATAAAGTAACGATTATTGGTGCCGGTTTTGTGGGCTCAACAACAGCCTATACTCTCATGCTGGGCGGTCTTTTCTCAGAATTGGTACTCATCGATATTAACGAGACAAAGGCCAAGGGCGAGGCCATGGACTTGAACCACGGATTACCCTTCGCCAAGCCCGTCAAGATTTATCAAGGAACCTATGCCGATAGCAAGAATTCCGACTTGATCATCATAACGGCTGGTGCCAACCAAAAGGAAGGAGAAACCCGTATTGATCTGGTCCATAAAAATACCCAGGTTTTTAAATCCATTATTTCCGAGGTTATAAAATACAACCGGCCTGAAAACACATTGCTCCTGGTGGTAACCAATCCTGTTGATATTCTGACTTATGTGACCTGGAAGCTTTCAGGCTTCCCCATTAATCGTGTGCTGGGTTCCGGGACAGTCTTGGACACCGCCCGCTTTAAATACCTGATTGGCCAGCATGTAGGGGTTGATACAAGAAATGTTCATGGCTACATCTTAGGCGAACATGGGGACACGGAACTCCCTGCATGGAGCCTGACATCCATTGCCGGAATGCCCATGGATGCTTATTGTGACGCCTGCAAGAAATGCTCTGATAACCAGGACAGGGATAAAATCTTCAATCAGGTAAAAAACTCTGCTTATGAGATTATCAATGCCAAAGGCGCCACATATTTTGCAGTGGCTTTAGCCGTCCAACGCATCAGCGAGGCCATTATGCGGGATGAGCATTCCATTCTGACCGTTTCAAGTATTTTGGAAGGCCAGTATGGTCTTTCGGATGTGGCCATCAGCGTACCTACCCTTGTAGATCGAAACGGCGTCAATAAGATTATCGAAGTGCCCATTACCCGGGAAGAGCAGCTTCTTCTTACAAAATCAGCGGATTCTTTGAAGGCAATCATCAAGGAATTGAGATTGTAGAAGCACAGTCTGACAAGTTAAAAAAACTCGGGGAAACCCGAGTTTTCTGTTCATTCTCTATTCATAACGCATTCAACGAAGGCTATTTGTTACTATCTACAAAAACACGCTCTCCGTCCCGTACCATGCCCAATTTTTCTCTTGCAATCTTTTCGATGCTATCATCACTTGAAATCTCGTCTTTTTGTTCTAAAAGATTCTTCTTGATTTCCTCTTCTTTTTGAATTTTTTGCTCAAGTTGCTTGATTTCTAGGTTTATCATGTAGAGCTCTTCGGATTGGGACGTGAAGGTAAAAGCCGCGTAAACTAGCAATAATGCTACGAGCGGCGTCATCCACCAACCCTTTTTACTCTTTTGTACAGACATCCTTGGTCACCCTTTTTCATATGTATAAGCGTAGTATTTTAGATTATACCACATTACCCGTTCAAGTAACAGAGACTTTTGACCTATTTATTGGATATCCCCTGTAAACAGTTTATTCATTGCGTTACTTTTGACATGGTTCTCAAAGCTTGCCACTATCCATTGACTCACTCGGTGTAACTGTTCCAGCATGTGTGGCTGTAGTGCTCTTGGCAGAGAAATAACGGCTTTATCGGATTCAAGAGTAAAATCACCCTTGTATTGACAGTCTGCCAAGCCCTTCGTAAAGGCCTCCCAATCAACAGAGCCTGTAAACATCATATTATGCTGATCGCCAAAGGTGTCATTATCGTGGATATGCAGGGCTAATAGTCTGTCCCCATATTTCATTATTGAATCATAGATGTTTTCACGCATGCAGTGTGCATGTCCCACATCAAAGCAAAAACCTACATTTGGCATGTTTATGGTATTGACAAGATCAACAAGCTGGACCGGCGTATTGCAATATCTCCATTTTGTTGAGCCATCCGGCTGGATCGAGTTAAACATATTTTCAACAGCGAAGCTAATACCGTAGCCCTGGGCTATTTTTGCCTTCTCCCTAATAAATGCGGCATTCTTTTCTTTACATTGCTCAATATCATAGGTGCAGCCAGGCGGTATAACAGGATGAACAACTGAAATGGGAGCACCCAGTAAAGCCGTCGCCTCAGTTACCCTGTCAAACATATTATTAAGCAAATGGGTTTGTTGGTCATCATTAAAATAATTATATATGAGTTGATGGCTTTGATTGAACATTATCCCCCTGTTATCGGCGTATGCCTTGATCTGCAATATCCAATCCTTCCAATTATCGCTAAACAATTCAGTTTCACCGTATTGCATATAGGACTCCAAAAAATCGCAGGCCGTGAAATCCAATATCCTGAAACCGGCATCATAAAGCAGGTCCATCATTTCAAAAATAGTTTTGTCTTTACCCATTACGTGCCCTAAATGTGCTGAAATCCTCATAATAAAAACCACTCTCTTTCCATCAATGAAAAGCTACTCCAGACATTTTTAATTGATAAGAACCCCACCCGCTTGCTCAATCAAAGATTGCGAGCGAGTCCCGGGAACCTTGTTGTATTCACAATAAAGAGTGCCCTCCCCAAAATTGGAGGGACACTCTTAAAATCTCATATACATCAATATAGGGCCTATTCAACAGTAATCAATATAGAAGAGAAAACATCCCTAGGGACACCGGGTGTATTGACCCCGTTCACTTTATTGATGGGTGTATTCTTAATCTCATAGGCCCCTTGTGACCCATTATAGGTTACGGCCGTGGATGAACCGCCTCCATCCATATTGAGGGCTTGATAAGCACCAAGCTCCTTCATGTATTGACCCAGTTCTTCGATATAGACGCCTACCGAACCATTGGCGCCACGACCGTCAACCACTACAAAGAAGACTGAGCCATCCGCTTTAATACCCACTGCCGTTCTCGGATGACGGTCTTTATGCCTGTAATAGGTTTGATCGTCATAGTTGGCATTTTCGGGGTCCGATATGATCTGACCTGAGAAATCCTGTACCACGCCATCCTTAACCATCCAGAATTGACCGCCCGAGGCCTGGAAAAGGTTATCCTTTTCACTCTGCCAGTCACTGCCATAGTTACCGATCACAGCAGTGCCATCATCCCGGATACCAAAGAAGCCATGGAAAGGATAATCCTTTCCATCCACACCTGGAACACGCACACCATTGATAATGGAAGAGCCATCCTTTATCATATACCCCTCCGGCCCATTTTCCGTATAAAACTCTCCGTTAACACCGGCTATGACATTTTTCCCAAGAGCTTTTGTGGTTGAGGCTTGTACGTCAACCGATGCTTTTATTACATCATGGCCCTCAGCATCCACAGTACGAATATAATTGCCGTTTGCATCGGTGGGCGGAATGACATTATCCTTTGTTCCTACAATAATTTTGTTTTGGGGAAGGCTAAGGTCCACACTGATAATATTAGCCTTTTGGAGATTACCGTTGGCATCCAGAAAATCCATCTGTCTATGGACAATACCGGACGAAAGCTGAACTGATACATCCCTTTGCACCACCCAGATAAACTGGTTTTCATCCGAGGGCGTGATATAGGGCAGATTTTGAAGAACAGGGCGACCCCTGTTGGCATTGAACTCCCAAGCGGCAGAAAAATCCCAGCCTAAATCCTCTTCATAGGTTGACCTTAACGCTAAATCACTGTCTGAAACTGATAAGCCCTGATTGTTATTCAGAAGCCCCCCGGTAACCAATGCACCTTGCACAAGTGCATTCTCAGACGCTATATTGTTGATGAAAGTAGGCGTCCCGGACGGACGTCCGAGGATTCTGGCCAAACGTACATTATCACCATTACCGATGTTTCCCGCGAGGACGACGTTGTTTTTGACCACTGTGCCGGTATAGCCATAGCCAACCAAACCACCGGTATTATAGACAGTACTATAGGCATTGGGGACAGCATAACAGGAATCGACCACCGAATTACTTTCGGACACGGCGGCAATGCCTCCACATTCCGCTCTGGCCCTTGTAATGACAATGGAATAGCAGTTTTTAATAAGATTCTGATTGTGAACAGCAATACCGGCGCTGCGATAGCCCCCCATAACTGATCCCGTCACATAGCATTCGCGGATAATACCGCTGTTTACAGCCGCAATACCACCGGCCCAACAGTCTTGATTATCACTGATTCCCGAAACCTGTACCCTGGAAAGGCCGAGCCTTTCAATGATCCCAGAATTTTGCAGGACAAAGGCAACCTTTTGCTTGCTAGTAGAGGCTGTAAGGGTAAGGCCCGATATAATATAGCCATTGCCATCAAGGGTGCCGCTGAAGGTGCTAATAGGCGTGAACTCTTCTGAAAGGGCTATATCCGACATGAGGATAAAGTCTCCCGAGGGGTTGCTGCGGATAAGGTTAAGATCGGACACCGTCCAGATTTCAGTGGGTTTTGCTTCCGGCACATTTCTCAGAATGGGACGTCCCAGGGCTGCACTCATTTTCCAGGTGGTGTAAAAATCCCATCCTAAATCATCTTCAAAGGTTCCGCTTTTTTGCAAGGCGGCTTGTGTCACCGTCAAACCCTGATTATTATCCAGAAGCCCCCCAGTAACAGATTGGCCTTGAACAAGGGCATTGACTGAAGCAATGTTGTTTTGGAAGGTGGGGGTACCGTTCAGGCGGCCCAGAATTCTGGCAATATTGGTGCCGCTGCCATTGGTTACTGAGCCTGAAAACAGCGCGTTATTCCGAATCACTGCTCCGGTATAGCCATAGGCGGTAATTCCGCCGGTATTATTCATCTCAGAATACACATCAGGAATGGCATAGCATGAATCAATGGTAGCGGTAGCTTCCGACACCGCCACCAAAGCGCCGCATTCGTACTTGGCGCTCACTGAAGCCGTGCAGTAACTATCGGTAATGAGACCCCGATTGGTAACCACAAGTCCGGCGCTGCGATAACCGCCTGTGACGGAGCCTGTTACATAGCATTCGCTGATAACACCCCTGTTGGTTCCGGCAATTCCTCCGGCCCAATAGGTCGAATTGTTGCTTTGTCCGGTAATAGAAACATTAACGAAGCCCAGCTTTTCAATTGTACCCGAGTGATCCACGATAAAAGCGGCCTTGGGTTGACTGGTTGAACCGGTAATGATCAAGCCGGAGATTTGATGGCCATTGCCATCCAGGGTACCGCTGAAAGTGCTGATGGGGGTAAACTCACCCGAAAGTGTAATATCCGCTTTCAGAATAAAATCCCCCGCGGGATTGTTACGGATTAAATTGAGATCCGATGCCGTCCGAATTTCCGTAGCGGCAGACTCGGGTACATTCCTTAAAATGGGGCGTCCCAAAGCGGTACTCATTTTCCACGTCGTTGTGAAATTCCAGCCGAGAACCTCCATGTATTGGGCTTGAGCCGCCAAAAGCCCATCGGTCACACCGAGACCCTGATTATTATTCAATAGCCCCCCTGAAACAGAGGTTCCTTGAACAAGGGCATTGGTTGACGCAATATTGTTCGTAAGTGTGGGTGTTCCGTTTAGTCGGCCCAAAATTCTGGCCACATTACTGCCCGAGCCATTGGCCACGGTTCCTGCAAGCAACGCGTTATTCTTGATGACCGCCCCTGTATATCCGTAGGCAGAAATTCCCCCGGTATTATTCATTTCGGAATATACTTGGGGCACGGCATAGCTTGATTCAATGACCGAGTCGGCTTCTGAAACGGCCACCAGTGATCCGCACTCATATTTGGCGCTTACAGCTGCAGTAGAATAGCAGTTAGCGACAGTGCTTCTGTTGGTTACAACGATACCCCCACTCCGATAGGCACCTGAAATGGCTCCCGTTACATAGCATTCTCTGATAATGCCCCGGTTTGTTGCGGTTATACCTGCCGCCCAGTAGGTTGAGTTGGCACTAAGGCCGGTTATGGAGACATCGACGAAGCCCAGCTTTTCGATTGTGCCTAGATTATTCACAATAAAAGCTACTTTGGGCTGGCTGGCAGTAGCGGTGATGGACAAGCCGGAGATGCGATGTCCGTTGCCATCCAGTGTTCCGCTAAAGGTACTGATAGGGGTAAAAGCACCTGAGAGCACAATATCGGCTGTGAGAATAAAGTTTCCGGAAGGATTATTACGAATTTTCTCCAAATCCTGTGCACTGCTGATGGTGCTTATCGTCTCGGCCGTCACCGGAACTTGAGGAAATAATCCAAATGTAAGGGCTAGCACTAAAACCAGGGATAAAATTAAGGACTTTTTCCGGTTTAAGATTTTCATTGGATTCCCTCCTAATATACTCTTTTTAGAGCACTATTTTTCAGACCTAGTCAGCTTCAATCCAAATAGGCGCTGTGGCAGCATATTCAGCGTCCTGTTGATAGATTTTCATGAAATAGTAGCGGTCCTCGCAGGGGATAGAAAAATCACATTCCATATGATGGCTTGAATTAAGAATGGTATGCTTCACCCGTCCGCCCTTACCAATCACCTCGGCTTTTACAATGGGGCTGTCTGTTGAAAGATTGATGGCCTTAATATGGAAATGCAGTAGGTTCGTCTTTTTAATAGTCGAGCCCATAATGGCACCATTCACTTTAAACCAAACCTTCATATGGATGGCCGTGGTGAAATAAACCCGATAATGTCTTACCGCATCAAAGAAATGCGCTGTGGTAAGCTTTTCAACTAAAATAGCCGTCCTGAGGTTGCTTTCGGTCCCCCATTGCTTATTGTGGTTATCCTGACTGCCTAATGGTGCCACATGCCAGCCTTTGTCAAGGGCTTTTATATAATAGGACAGTCCCCCCAACTGCTCCGATTCTATTTCAAGTAAGTAAAGCACCCTATCAAGCTCTGAATCATAGGGCTCAAAGCCGTCCAAACGGCGATCACCGCATGACCAGGGATGATTCCACTGATTAATACCATCGGGATATTGCTTCAGTGTGTCATAATAATTGGGAATATGGTTGTATTCCAGCTCATAGGCATTCAGGAAGAATTCCAGATTATAAGTGTTCATATGACCAAATTGGTTATACCAAGTTGTTTCTGAACCGATAAGGGCTAAGAAGGCATTCTCTTCCGTCTTTTCATCTGCAATTCTCTTAATATCAGCCCACTTGCGGCTTTTATCCCAATCAAAGAAGTTGTCGTATAAATTGCTGTGCTCAGTAATTGCCAGAAAGTCCAGGTTAGCCGTATAGCGGGCATAGTCGTATGCTTCCTCCGGTGTTCCTGTACCATCGGACAGACAGGTGTGGCTATGTAGGTTGCCAAAATAGATATTATACTCGCCCTTCTCCGGTGGGGGCAGTGGGGCAGTAAGGGGCTTTGGCACAGGAAGCGGGGACTTCTTTACAAAGGCCAGCCAATAAATCATCAGCTTTTGAGGTGCTTCAGCCTGTGTAATGACCAAATAAACATCATGAACACCAGATAGCGGCATTTTGTCAGAACGCTCAAGCTTTCCGGCCAGTTCGGACCAAGGTGTATATTGTCTGAAGAGAACCAGTTCTCCAATTTTCTCACCCTGAAGACCGTCCAGCCTTACCTCCAATGTGATACGCTTGGCTTTATCTTTGTCGGTGAAGCCAAAGTAGCCTCTCAATTGATTGACCCCAATGTCTGAGAAGTCCATATTTTTATACATCAGATACTGGCCTGTGGTATCCCCCAGCATAGCTTTCACTGTGCCTTCAGTATCTATATCCTTTGCCTCTGACACGGTAAAGCCCCGGGCGTCATCATAGCTGTCCGCAAGGATTTTATGGGGCGCAATTCTTTGTGGTACTTCAACCTCAATGCTCTGAATCGAGTGGCCATAGACCCTAAAATCCTGTATGCGTACGGTTTCACCAATGGAACAATAGGTCATGGTTACGCGGATATATCGGGCAATGAAATTCACCGTGTATGTATCACCGTCAACAACGGCCTTACGGTTATCCTTTTTCTCCACAGCCAGTGTCCAGTTGAGATTATCCTCGCTGTACTCAATAAAATAGCGGTAGGTGCATTCAGGAATTGCTCCGTTTTTGATGACAAGCCGCGCGACTGCAGCATTCTGCTCCAAATCAATTTTCCACCATGTATAATGGGAGGACGCCGCCCAATAGGTCTCATCCTCATGATCAAGGGCCTTTTGAGCTTCAAAACCCGAGATATAGGATTCTGCAGTGGCTGTCTTTCCTCTGCTTAATAAAACTTCTTTTTCCGTAGATTTGATTGCACTATTTTGGCCCATTTAATTATCCCATCCCTTATCGTATATCAGCCTTTTACAGCTCCCATCATGACGCCCTTTACAAAATACTTCTGTAAGAAAGGATATAACAGCAACATGGGGATACTGGAAACCACAATGACGGCATATCGCATACCTTCAATAAGCAAAAGCTGCTGTACCAAGCTTTCTCCTTCGCTCCCTGCCATTTCACCCATGTTTTCTTGAATTAATATAGTGCGGATAACCATCTGAAGGGGTAATCTCCATCGATCATTAAGATAAATCAAAGCCCTGAAATAAGAGTTCCAATGATCAACACCGTAGTACATGAACATAACAGCCAGAATGGGCTTGGAAAGCGGTAAGACTATGCGGGTCAGCGTTCCTACATTACTGCAGCCGTCAATATGGGCAGCCTCTTGAATTTCCCAAGGTATGGTCGTGGAAAAGTATGTACGCATAATGATTAAATTCCATACGTTAATGGCATTGGGTATAATCATGGTCCAAATATTGTTGTACAAGCCAAGGGTCTGTTTATACACCAAATAGGTTGGAATAAGCCCGCCGTTGAAGAAAAGGGTAAACGAAAAGAACAGTGCCAGTACATTGCGTCCCCTAAAGTCCTTACGTGACAAGGGATAGGCGGCCATAACAGTCATGATGAGATTCACCAAGGTTCCCATCCCCGTGTAAAGGATCGAATTGCGATAGCCTGTCATAATGTCGGCATTCTGAAAAACCTTTTTATAGGCATTTAGGTTTACGTTTTTAGGTAATAGCCAAACCTCACCTTTGATAATGGAAAGGGGATCGCTAAATGATGCGCTGACAACATAAATCAAAGGATAGAGGGTGATGATCAAAATGACAGTTAGAATCGAATAGACTAAAAAATTGAAGATACGATCATCCCAGGTGGTCTTAATTGCCTTTTCCATAACGATCTCCTCCCTTACCACAGACTGGTGTCACTAAGCTTCCGGGCAATTCTGTTGACAATAATGATCATTCCAAAATTGATTACCGCATTAAAAAGACCCACTGCTGCCGAAAAGCTGAATTGCGCACCAAGCAGACCCGTCTCATAAACGTAGGTGGAGATAACACTTGAAGCTGAGCGATTCAGATCATTTTGCAGTAAAAATACTTTTTCAAAGCCCACGTCCATAATGGAACCAAACTGGCGAATCAGCATGATGATTGCTGTGGGTATCAGGCAGGGGATGGTTACATAAATCAAACGCTGAAATTTGTTGGCCCCGTCAATTGTGGCAGCCTCATAAAGCTGAATATCGATTCCTGCTAACGCTGCAATGTAGATAACAGAATTAAACCCCATATGCTGCCATATGTCTGAAAAAACATATATGGGCCTAAATGCTGCAGGATCGGTCATAAAGTACTGGGTTTCACCGCCAAACAAACGAATGAAATTATTAATCAAGCCCGACGAAGGAGATAGAAAAGCCATGACCATTCCCACAACCACCACAGTCGATAAAAAGTGGGGTGCGAACGTAATGGATTGAACACTTTTCTTGAACCATTTACTTCTGACCTCATTAAGCATCAGGGCGAACAGAATCGGCGCCGGAAATGCAAAAGCCAAGTTGTAAAGGCTGATTCCAACCGTATTTTTGATTAATGTCCCGAACTGATAGTTGTTAAAGAAGCGAAAAAAATGCTTAAAGCCAACCCAATCACTGCCCCATATACCCTTTGAGGCAGAAAAATCCTTAAAAGCAATCTGTATTCCATACATGGGCAGATACTTCAGAATAATAAAATACGCTACTACCGGCAATATCAATAAGTACAAGTCCCAATTCTTTCTGATCGAACGGGGTATTCTACCTGATGCTACGGTATTTTTTATTTTACCTGATGTCATCGAAACACTCCCTTGCCGGCTAAACGGCGTATTTTTTCAGAATAGGTGTGAAGCCCATAAATCAGGACCTCACACCTGTTAAGACTCTTGGATATGTAAAGAACTAGTTATTTTTATACCGGGAATAAGCAGCGTTATAGATTTCCTTGAGTTCGCTGAGACCCATTTGCTCAAGCTGCTTAACATAATTATCAAACTCGCTGAGGGAAACCTTGCCCTGGATAAACTCTGCTGTACGCTGGTCAACCAGACCGATAATATCTGTTTCAAGGACTACCTTTCTTTCCAATTCCTCAGCGGTAAAGGTGAAGGGAGCCCAGAGCTCTTTAGGAAGATAAGGAGCCAGTGCCTGAGAAGCGGCCTTGGGTACGGGCTGGGTCTCGCCGCCCTTGAAGAAATCCTCATATATGATGGTGGGCAATGAACCGCCTGCATAAGGAACATACTTAGAAACAACCTGGTCGAAGGAAGATCCTTCGGGAATATTATTCACAATCTCAGGCAGGAAGTCGAAGCTGCCGTCTGCCTTCTTTGCATAGGAAACCCCTTCCTTACCCAGATAAAGCATCTTTGTGCCTTCTTCGCTGTAGAAGTAATCCACCCAACGCATAGTTGCCTCAGGATACTTATTCGACTTGGTAATGAGGAAAGCACCACGTGAACCGATATGCCCCCTTGCGCTGGTATAGACACGTTCCCCGCTGGGACCGGCCAATGCTGTAGTAAGGCCTGCGAAGTCAGCTGCATTGCTGTTGGCACGTGAGGATACATTTGCAAAGGAGAAGCTTCCAATGAGCTCCTGCTCATTCTTTGCCAGAATGTCTTTACCACTGGTTGTAAAAATCTCTTGCTCGAGAAGCTTTTCAGAATAAAGCCTGTTAAGGTATGTCAGCATGTCCTTGTAGCCTTGGGAAGCAGGATAGAATCTCAAATCACCGCTTGCAGGATCAAGATCCCAATTAGCGTTACCCGTCCCCTGGTTAGAAAGTCCGAAGGCTCCTATAAAGACCTGAAGCAATTCGGCAATACTGTCGGCTGTCAAAGGAATTTCATCCTCCTTGCTGTTCTTATTGGGGTCCTTGGTTCTAAAGGCTTTTAGAACGTTATAGAGCTCGTCGGTGGTGGTAGGTGAGGACATTCCCACTTCCTTGAGCCATTTTTGGTTAATAAACAGCTTACGATAAATTTCAATACTGGGTGAATCGGTCAAGTTGGGTAGGGCATAAATGGTTCCGTCAGCCAAGGGAATACCCTTTTTAACATCGGGATATTGCTCCATAATAGCTTTAAAGTTTGGGGCGTATTGGTCAATTAAATCATTAAGCTTTATAAAGGAGCCTTCTGCACCATATTTGGCGATGTCATTGTCGGGTAATTTTGTTCTGAAGAACATGTCCGGCAAGGTATCACTGGCCAATGCAAGATTTCTTTTTTCCACGATATCCGCACTGGTATAGGCTTCCCATTCAATATGGATGCCTGTCATTTTCTCATATTCCTGCCAAACTAAAATATCATTCCATTCGGTAGGCTGAGCGGGGCTCAATAAAACCATGGCTGTCAATGTAAGGGGCTCTTTGACAATTGGAAATGTTGCTGAGTCATTCAAATAAGAGGGAGCTGTGCTTTCAGGTGTAGCATTAGATGATTGGGATGGGCTGGAAGAAGGCTGATTTGAGGGTTGTACCTGGATTGTGTTTCCGCAACCGGAGAGCACTCCAAAAATCATCACGATAGCCAATACAAGAGAAAGGATCGACGATTTTCTTTTCATGAAAATTCCTCCTAAATCTTAATATCTAAAACCGGTCGACAGCGCTGTTTTTACGACCAGATTTTATACTGTAAAGATAATGTAGCTCAAAGTTGACTGTTCACGATCTTTCTTAAGGCTCAACAAAATAGAGCCTTGGCTACATCTTTTACCAGGACCTCAAAAAAACGTAAATCATTATTTAATTTTCCTTACAATGCCTTTTTCCTCAAGATATGCTTGTACTTATATCTTTCGCCATGGATATAGCTTTCACAATATTCAATATATCTACCCTGAGCTATTGTATATCTGGTTAAGTGCAATACTGCTGTATTTTTTTTGAGTTTTAAAAGCTGTGCGATTTCATCAGGACAATTGGCCGCCTCAAAGTCCTCTTCCGCCTCATCGGCCACTAGACCTGAGCAGTGTGAGATGGTAGGGTATAAGCCTTTTGCTGATATTTGCTCTTTTGTTGCCCCCTCCAAAATTGAGCAAGGTACCACGGCTTTTTCCCAAGCAAATAACTTCTCACCAATCAGTCTCAGGCGTATAATTTCATAAACGCTCTCAGTATCAGATAACCCAAACTTCTGCTTCAGAAAAAGCGGGGGGATGCATTTCTTGAAATCAATAATCTGAAATTCTGATTTTAGACCCTTTTCTTCAATTTCCTGAGACAGGCTATAATAGCTTGTAAGTCGCTCTTCAAATTTAGGAAGAGACACAAAGGTACCTTTCCCTTGCTTTTTAATCAGATATCCTTCCTGAACCAAGTCCTTTACCACTTCACGCACAGTAATCCGGCTTACTCCATATGTATCACAGAGTTCCCTTTCACTGGGAATCTGATGGTCCGGCGGCCAAGTTCCGTTTTCAATCTGCTCAAGCAGCCGGCTCCTCAGTTGATATTGCAGCGTAAGTGGTGAAGAATAATCTAGCATTTATGTACCCCTAAAGCAATGACCAAAGCCATTCAATCTTTCTCTTCATGATTATATTATTATAACGTTATAACGAGTAGATGCAAATAGCGCGAGATTTGAACTGGTTATAACGTTATAATAATATATCCAAAATCGACTGTCAATATCTAATAATAAAATTTACTAGGCCGATATAAAAAAGTAGCTAAAACCTTAATTATATCTATGTTTCAGCTACCTCATCAGTTGCTATGTAGGACAACCCTTTGCTTAGGGTTGCCTTGCATTACTTTTTAGTAAAGGTGTTCCGAAGTCGAAAAAGGTCCACTCGAATGCGATAACCCTCCAAAGCCATACGGTGTTTGATTTTTCCCTTCACTTTGCCTAAGAAAAGCAGAATAATACGAAAAACAGGCCTCAAAAACTTCAAAATCTCTAAAAAGGGCCAGAGGAGAATCCTAATGACGGTGGTCAAGATCCAGAGTACGGGATGGCTAAGAAGGCCCAGATAAAGAACTCCGCCGAGGAATGAGCCCATATAAAAATAAGCACGGGTTTCGCCGCTGCTTAACACATAGGAGGACAAAAAAAGAATGATGGCAGCAAAGAGCCAATACAGGATATCTTCAATATGAACTAAAGCGGCCTTGGTCCTCACCACACGGCGCTTCAGTCGAAAGAGATCATATAAAAAGGCTAGCAGAACTCCGGCCGCTCCTGCTCCACCAAAAACTGTCAATTCATACATTACGTCATTTTGCATAGCCTAAGCCTCTCTATCTGAAAAGCCCCGAGAAGAAGCCTCCTTTTCTTTGCGGCGGACCATTGTCCAAGTATTCGCAAGCACCTATATCTCCTTCCACATCAAGCTCGGATGTTTCTACATTAAGCTTATTGATGTGCATACCCACACCCCTGACCACTAAAATACCCAATTCGGTATCCAGAACGATACAGTCCTCATTAAAGCTTTCCACATGTCTCACTCCCGATACCATCAGGCGTCTTCTGTCCTTCAAAATAATATTTTGTGCACGCTGTTCAAAAGCCTTACGTTCTTCAGGCATAACAGCACCTCCTCTTTGCTGGATTACTTAAGCAAACTCAAATATAAGTACAAAAGTTCCGCCGATGAATTTTATGCACAAGCCTTACTAACTAGAACGCTGTTTAAGCAAATCAACCTAGGGCTGAAGAGTAACATATTGCGAAGAAATATGTTATGGCGAAGCAAGGAACGCGAGGTTATGGAACTAACCTTAAACACATTAATTTGAATCAAATCGAGGTGGGGCTGAAGAGTAACATATTGCGAAGAAATATGTTATGGCTGAAGCAAGGGACGCAAGGTTATGGAACTAACCTTAAACACATTAATTTGAATCAAATCGAGGTGGGGCTGAAGAGTAACATATTTCACAGAAATATGTTATGGCTGAAGCAAGGGACGCGAGAAACCGGAACTGACTATATTTATATTAATTCAAAGCTAATGGAGAAGAAGAGTAACATATTTCGCAGAAATATGTTATGGCGAAGCAAGGGCCGCGAGAAACCGGAACTGTACGCGCTATCTGAAGATAACAACCTCTTTGTGCTAATTAAGTCAACACGAGTTACTGCAGCAAACAACTCTTTCGTACCAATTAAGCAAAAGACCCCTTTTGGCCCGCTCCCCACCTCATTAAAAAAGCTCCTGTTTTCACAGGAGCTCATACATCTCAGCGCTTTCTTCTTTTTTCACATGCTCGGTCACTCTAAGAATCTTAAACCGGGTAAGATTTTCTCCAAATCGAATCTCTACCACATCACCGACATTAACCTCACTGCCGGGCTTGGCCGTTCGCCCGTTAATGGTCACCTTTTCCTTGGAACAAGCCTCATTGGCAAGTGTACGCCTTTTTATAATGCGGCTGACCTTTAAGAATTTATCAATACGCATTTAACCCTCTCCTTTTTCTTTGTTCTCCAGCGCTTTAGCCTCATCCCACAAGGCATCCATCTCCTTTAGGGACATCTCCTTCAATTGTCTTCCCTGTTCAAGGGCCTTGGTCTCCACAAACTCAAACCGCCGGATGAACTTCTTCACTGTGGCCGTGAGCGCTAACTCCGGTTGAACCTTAAGAAAACGTGATACATTAACCACCGCAAAGAGCAAATCCCCGAGTTCTTCTTCTACATGAGCGGCTTCACCTATACGATACGCCTCTTCCAGCTCATTAACTTCCTCTTTTACCTTTAATAGCGCATCTCCTACATCATCCCAGTCAAAACCAACCTGAGCCGCCTTCTGTTGTACCTTGAAGCTTCGCATGAGTGCCGGAAGATTGCCCGGAACATCTTTTAAAACCTGGGTCTGGGTCTCATGACCCTTTTCATCCTTTTTGACCTTTTCCCAAATCTTCATCACCTCATCAGGGGTCTGGGCTTCTTCTTCACCAAAGACATGCCGATGGCGGTTGATCATTTTGGCACTTACGCCGTGGATAACATCATTCATATCAAATTGATTGTTTTCTTTTGCAATCTGGGAATGGAGCACCACCTGCAGGAGCAGATCCCCCAGCTCGTCGCAAAGCTTATGGGGGCTTTCTTCATCAATGGCCTCCAGCACCTCATAAGATTCTTCTATAAGATAACGTTTAAGAGTTTTATGGTCCTGCTCCCGGTCCCATGGACAACCATCGGGTGCCCGTAGCCGCGCTATAATATCCAATAAATCCTGATAGGTATAACGTTCTTTCTTCATTGTTTTCTCCTTAAGGTCTGTCTCTTAGTTATCGTTTAAGCTCACAGGGCCCCACCAGCTTTTCAATACTTCTGGGCACAGCATCCTTTGAATTCTTCCAATCCGCTCCCTGATTGCGGTAATCAAACATCTTGGTGAAATGGTTCACATCTCCCTGAACCCGTTTCAGAGCCTCCATCTCCAACGGCAGCAGCCCCGTTAACAGCTCTGCCAAACGAGCAGGTGAAAACTCATCCTGGGCCTTTTTAAGGAGCATATTAAAGTGTTTAAGGCAGAAGCCCTTTGAAGCATAAAACTTCTCCTTAAATTCCGGCTCTTTACTATAGAGGTAAAGGGTGTTATCAATGAGCTTGTCCATATTACCGTTCATTCTGTCGCACACCGCACAACTATCCTGAAGCTCCGAAAGCTTTTTTATAAGCTCTTCTACAATCTTTGACGACACAGTTTTCCTGCCTTTAAGGCTGTCCATGGCAGAATCCAAAAGGCCCTTTTCGCTTTCTTTTTTTATCGCGTGCTCTTGCTTCTTATAAATAGCCTCAATCGCTCCAATCTGCTCCACCATATGGGTATCAATGACCAACCCCAAGGGCAGTCTGTTCTGATGGAGGTTATAGAGCTTTGCAAAATGGTACCCACAAAAACCTGTCCGATTGGTTTCAATCCGACTATCCGGCTCCATCATGGCAGGGCCAAGATGATATTCGAGAGCATCACTTTCCAATTTACGCTCGCAAATACAGAGCGGACACTCCGTATCCTGATCGAAAGCTTCATTAATGGGAATGGAATATATTCTCTCTTTCATCTTAATCCCCCAAATCAACTTAAATCCTCATATCTACTAATGTTTATAGGATAACACAACTGGAAAAAATTAATCAAGGAAGTTGTCATTGTTTGTCGTCTTTTTTTCAAAAAAGTACTTGACCAGCCATTCTGTCTCTGTTATTATGTAATAGCGTCACGAGGCAGTGCGTGATGAAAGATGTGGCGGCGTAGCTCAGATGGCTAGAGCATGCGGTTCATACCCGCAGTGTCGTTGGTTCAATTCCTACCGCCGCTACCAAAATGGCCCCATGGTCAAGTGGTCAAGACACGGCCCTTTCACGGCTGTAACAGGGGTTCGAATCCCCTTGGGGTCACCAAAAAACGAGTTGATTGAAAATCAGCTCGTTTTTTTTGCTCTTTTTAAAATTTATAAATCTCGTAAGATCAAAGCCCTATCTTCTTTTCCCTGGCATAATAAAATAGATATTGCTGGGCAAAACCCGCAAGGTTGCCGTAGCGATCAAGAGCATATCTGTAAATCTCATTATAATCGGCTTCATAGCCTAGATAAAGCTGAGCCATGACCCTTTTGACCCACCGATCAACAGGAAAGATATCATAACGGGTACCGCTGAATAGCAGAATGCAATCTGCTACCTTTTCCCCTACCCCATAAAGCTTCTGCATTTCTTCCCGCGATTTTTGTGTATCTTCCCCCAGAATCATCGCCATATCCACTTCTTGATTTAAAATCTGGCATGAGGCTTTATGGATATATTTATCCCGATAGCCTGCCCTTATGACCTTAAGATCCTCCAAGCCAAGGCCCGCAAGCTTTTCTGCATTGGGAAAGGAATAATAGGGCCCGCGGGGATGGTCAACAGGCTCTCCATAGGCTTGAGAAAGGCTTTCAATAATCTTGCGTATTCGAGGAATCCCATTATTCTGGGAAATGAGAAAAGATATCAGCATCTCCTGGAAGTCCTGTTTCAACAGCCTGATCCCCTGTCCAAATTCAATGGCCTCAGTCATGATGGGATCCTTTTCCGAGAGCCTGTCCTTAATAGCTCCATAATCCCTTCCCAGATCAAAATAGGAATACCATACCTTTAAAAATTGTTCCTCACTTGTGTGATGAAAGAACATATTCTTGCCATCCCATTGGAGCTCTACCGCAAGGCCGTTAGCCACACCGGCCCAGCACCCATTGTCCAGGCGGTTCCAGCGAAAGCATTGCCCACATTCAAAGGTATGAATGGGGTCAAAATGTTTAACGCCTATAACCTCTATACCGCCATTTCTGGCTCTCCACTCATACATTTTGACATTCCTTCCGATAAATAAAGTGTTACATGCTTTTCCTATTATAACATGTAACGCTTCAATGTTCGGTTTTGAAAAACTAACCAGATAGATTATAGTGTATAAATGATTCTATGGGGTGAGGGGTTTTTATTCTATGGCATTACTGCTTTATAAAAATGAGTTTATTGAAATCTCCCAAGTGGACCGACTTTTCTATGTTAAATCCATCAAAAAAGGTCTTACCTTGGAAATGTTCAATATGATTTTAAGAGACTCACTTCCAAATGTTAAAATTACAAGTTTCACCGCAATCAAGAATGTTTTGATGAATACCCCGTCAGGTCCGGAAGCCTTTGGTGAAGAACGGGATCGGGTATTGGTCAGTATTACCGATGATGCCTTGAAAGCCTATATGACCCTCTATGTATCTGAGGAGGAGCTCTCCTCCCATAACCGTGTTAATCTTGTTAAAGAAATTTTTGATACGTTAAACAAAGCAGGTATCGTGTATGGTATAAAGACTAATCTTCTGGCCGGTGTTTTAAGATCAGGTGTTGAGTACGTTATCGCAGAAGGACTTGCCGCTATTAAGGGTAAGGATGCTGAAATCAAGCTCTATGAAATAACCGCCCCCCAGCCTCAAATCGTAGAATCAGGCAATGTCAACCATTATGAGTTAAATCTCATAAACCGTGTTCAAGAGGGGGATTGGCTAGGTGAGCGAAAAGACCCTACACCCGGCAGCCCAGGAAAGACTGTAACCGGCAAAGAAATCCCTCCAATTCCCGGACACAATGTTCCCCTTCTCTATGATCGGGTTTCAGTACTGGAAAACTACAAGGATGACATTACCACTATTTATGCAAAAAAGAATGGTGCGGTGTACTATAAAGGTGATAGCATCGGTGTTTATGACTTTCTAGAAATCAAAGGAGATATTGATTTTTCCACCGGCAATATTGATTTCAACGGCTTTTTATCTGTAAAAGGAACAGTAGCCGATAATTTCAGCGTTGTGGCCAACAAGGATGTTGAAATTCTCGGTGAATATGGCGTTGGAGCTGCAGAAAAGATTACCAGCCGTGAAGGCAATATTTATATCAAGGGTGGTATAACCGGTAAGAATAAGGCTCTGGTTCGCTGCAAAAAAAACCTCTATGTCAAGTTTTTATCCGATATTACGGTGGAATGCGAAGGAAGCGTCTATGTCGGGTTCTACTGTATGAACGCCAATGTGCACGCCAAACAAGTCATTGTTGAGTCTCCGAGGGGAAGAATCACCGGCGGACATATAGACGCTGAAATTCAAGTCTCAGCCGCAGAGATTGGCAACCGGGCAGAAACACGTACCATTATCCGTGTCCGTGGCTTTGATCGCAACAAATTGAGAAACGATCTGGATAAAACCATAGCAAGGCTTGATGATAAAAAAGCTAGGCTTAACCAGATCAAGCAGAATCTTCAGCTTTATTCCAGTTCAAACCAGCTCACCAATGAACAGAAAGGCCATTATAGCGAATTAATAGGCCAATTTAACGATCTAAAGGATGCTATCAAAGAGCTTGAATATACCTTTAAAAGTCTTACTGAATACCTTAAAACACCCGGTGAAGGCGCTGTCCATGCCAAAAAACGGATTTATCCCAAAGTCAGGCTGGAGATAAAGGGAAATAGTGAAGAGATCCTGACTGAAACCGCCATGGTCACCTATTGCACCCGGGATAATGAGCTCAAGACACTTTGATCTAAGTGCGCATTGCGCACAACATGCCTCGACCCGTTACTAGAGTACGCATTGCGTACAACATGCCTTGACCCGTTACTAGAGTGCGCATTGCGTACAACATGACTCGGCCCATTTAGCAGATTCTCGGCAAGCCTTCCCCGTAAAGTACGTTTACAGTACGGGTACCCCCCGTTTCAGTCGTCATATGCACACCACGGCCCTGCTTAACAGTACCGATATAGACTGCATTTTCCCCATAGGGAGCACTTCGGATCAGTTCCAGTGCTTTTTTTGTGTCCTCGGGATGGACAATCACCAACAGCTTTCCCTCATTGCCCATATAAAGCGGGTCGAGGCCCAAAATGCCGCAAAGTCCCTGAACACTTTCACTTACAGGGAGTTCCCGATGCTTGATAAGAGCTGAAACCGAGGAAGAATCACAGAGCTCATTGAGTACTGTCGCCAGCCCCCCACGGGTTACATCACGCATAGCCCTTACTCTAATATTGTTTTGTAACAGGGCTTGAACCATAACCCCTAAAGGTGCGGCATCACTCTTGATTTCGTTTTCTATTTCCATGCGATGGCTTAATATGCAGGCATGATGATCACCCAAGGTGCCGGAAATTAGAATATCGTCCCCGGGCAATAATAGGGAAGGATTAATGTTCATGCCCTCAGGGATAATACCAATGCCCGAGGTATTGATATAGAGCCCCCCACGTCCTTCAATCACCTTGGTATCGGCTGCAACAATTTGAGTCCCGGCTTCAAGCAGTGCATCAGCCATGGAAACCACGATATGCTCCAACACCTCTAGCTCCAGACCTTCTTCAATGATAAAGCCGGCCGTTAGGGCTCGGGGAGTTGCACCCATGGACAAGAGGTCATTGACCGTACCACACACCGAGAGTCTCCCGATATCCCCTCCCTTGAAAATAAGGGGGGTGACCACGAAGGAATCAGTCGTATACGCGATACGACTATAGGAGTTGTCAAGAGAAAGGACTGCTGCATCCTCCATCCGGTTTAGGGTCTCATTGCCCAACCTCTTTGAGAAAACATCCTTTATGAGCTCACTGGTGGCCTTGCCACCACTGCCATGGGACATGTTAATTCTCATGATAAGCCCTCCTTAGCGCTATACAGAGTGGGATCAGTTTGATCGCTCAACATACCTCGACCCGTTAACCAAATCCCGCAGGCTCCCTCGCTTGAAACCATACAGGCTCCCTGGGGCTTTGACGGCGTGCAGGCTTTCCCGAACATGGGGCACTCATCCGGATTAATCCTACCCGTGATCACATCCGAACAGCGACACCCCTTAGTGGGAATTGCTTCATCCTTAATCGTTTCACAAGAGGTATTAAAAGCTTCATACGAGGGCTTTAAGCAGAGTCCCGAATTCTTAATGAGCCCAAGCCCTCGCCACCATGCATCGCAAGGGGCAAACACTTCGTTCACAAGGGCCCTCGCTCTGGTATTTCCCTCTTCGACTACAACACTGGGATATAGATTATGAACCTTGGACGTTCCCGTTTCAATCTGGCGCACCACATCGTAGATGGCAGCCAGGATTTGGTTTCCCTCAAACCCTGTTACGGTAAAAGGCTTATTATATCGCTTTTGAAGGGATTCATATAGAGAGAGGCCTGTTATAGCACTCACATGTCCGGGGCAAATAAAGCCGTCAATAGTCCCTTCCTGTAAGATGACCTCCATGGCAGGGCCCACGGTCTTAATGGCGGTAAGCAGCTTGATATTATGTAACCCTTCCTCCTGTGCTTTCCGGACGAGCAAAGCATAGACGGGTGCCGTTGTTTCAAAGCCCACAGCCGCCATCACATAAACTATGTGCGGATTTTCCCGGGCAAGCTCCAAAATGGACAAAGGCGAGTACACCATCTTGACACGGCCTCCCCTGGAACGGGCCTCATAGAGATCCATTCGGTTTCCCGGCACCTTCATCATATCTCCAAAGGTCACCAGCACATGGTTTTCTGAAAGGGCAATCTGGGTTGCCATATCCATATAGCCCGCTGGTGTAACGCAGACAGGGCAACCCGGTCCAGAGACCAGTCGAATTTGGGGTGACAGATGCTCCCTTATCCCATTTTTCATAATGGCCGAAGTGTGGGTACCGCAAACCTCCATAATGGAGATGGCTTTACCCCTATAATTTTTTAGATAACCAATGACTTCCTCAATCTTCGCCATAAATCGTCGCCTCAAGTTCTTCCAAAATGTCCATAAGCTCTTCTGCGCTGTCTTTTTTCATGATCTCAATGGCACAACCGGCATGAACAAGTACATAGTCGCCAACTTTAGCATTCACCAAACCCAAATTGACCTTGACGATATTCCCTTTGAAATCAACCTTGGCCATATCTCCCTCTATTTCACGGACTATTCCGGGTAATGCAACACACATTTAAATCATCCTATCTCATTAAATTTGTTCATAGCAATAAAGGCCTGACCCAGACTAATACCCCCGTCATTAGATGGAATCATGGAGGGCAGGTAAACTTTAAAGCCTTGATTCTCGAGGGCCAATGTGGTACTTTCGGCTAAAATTCTGTTCTGGAAAACGCCTCCGCTCAAAACCACATCCTGTATACCTGTTCTGGCCTGCAGCTTTGTTAAAACCTCCACAGCCCCGGAGCATAATGCCCGATGAAAACTTAATGCAAGGGCTTCTGTTAGATTTTCCCCTGATGGATCTTTTATCAAAGCACTCATAATTGTTTTTACTAAGGGCTCAGAATCGAGAACAAGACTTTCCTCTTCTTCTATTATATCAAATGCCAGAGATGGACAGGATCTGCCATGGTCCCTTTTTAAGGCCCGATAGGCCGCGTTCTCTAAAAGAATGGCACCTTCAGCCTCATATCGATTCCAATCGGCGAGCCCCAGCATACTACTGACCGCATCAAAAAGACGCCCCATGCTTGAGGAAAGAATTGTATTGATCCCGTGTTCCAGAGCTCCTCGGATGACAGAATAGCGAGTGTCATTGATGGCCTTTTGAAGACCCGTAGCGTGAAGATAAGCTGTAGCGGTTTTGCGGCAATCCTTCATGGAATCATCCCCCATAAGGAGAGGAACGGGCTTTAAATAAGCAGCTCGCTTGAACTCACCCTTTTCGCAGATAAGAAACTCCCCACCCCAGATGGTCCCATCACTGCCATATCCGGTACCATCAAAGGATACCCCCAAAACTGGCCCTTTAAGACCCTTTTCGGCCATGACCGAAGCAATATGCGCGTGGTGATGTTGTACCTTGATAATGGGTAACCCCAGTTCTTGGGCCAGACGGGTAGTTGCATAGTCGGGGTGAAGGTCGCATGCCACCAGGGTAGGCTCTATCTTCATAAGAGATTCCATATGGACGAGGTTATCCTTATATATTCTAAACGCCTCGGAGCTCCCCAGGTCGCCAAGATACTGGCTTACATAAGCAAAGGGGCCTTTTTGAAGGCAGAAGGTGCTTTTAAGCTCCCCTCCCAGGGCCAGCACCCTTTGCTCCATTTGATTTTCGAAAGGGAGTACATAGAGGGGAAGAGGCGTGTAGCCCCTGGCTCTTCGGATGATCTGGGGCCTTTCGGCAACCACCCAGGCAACGGAATCATCCTGGCTGATGACGATCTCACGATCATGGGTGAGAATGCCGGAAAGCATGACATTTTCGAAGAATGCAAGACCTTCCTCCCGGTTGATAATAGGCGCATCGCTCAAATTGGCGCTTGTGGCCACAAGGGGGCCAAGGCTTTCACATAAACGCACCAGTATGGGAGTGTAAGGCAGGAAAGCTCCGATATAGCGGCTATTCTGCAAAACCAAGGATGAAAAAGGCTCTGCCTCAAAAGGTTGTTTTTGCTCCAAGAGGACAATGGGCCTGGCCTTGGAGAGAAGAAGTGCTTCCTCCTGAGGCGAAACCTGTGCATAGGACTTAATGGCTTCCAAGCTTGGGAAGCAGACGGCAAAGGGCTTCTGCTCCCTTTCCTTCAACTCTCTCAAGCCTTTAACTGCCGAATCTTTATAGGGGCTGGTAAGAAAATGATACCCGCCAATTCCTTTAACAGCCACCACACCACCGGCTTTAATGAGCCCGATAGTCTTTTGCAGGGCCTCTTCACCCGTCCAGCCCTTGCTATAACCAGTATCCTTCCCGGACTCATGAGCTTCCGGCACTTTTAGCCTTAATTGGGGCCCGCAATGATGACATGAAACCGTCTGGGCATGAAAACGTCGGCTTTCAGGCGTCGTATATTCCGCCAGGCACTCAGGGCAGAAGTCAAAAGCCTCCATAGCTGTATTGCACCGGTCATAAGGCGCTTTTTGAATGATACTGTAACGAGGTCCGCAATGGGTACAGCTAATGAGGGGATGCCCAAAACGTCTGTCTGAAGCATTTTTCATCTCGGATAAACAGGAATCGCAGACCGGAAGATCGGCCGGGAGAATAACCAAGCCTTCCCCTTCATCCCTGCTCTCAACAATGCGAAAAGCAGCACAAGGGGACGGTTCCCCTGTGTTGCAAGGGGACGGTTCTCCTGGACCCTTTTTGTTATTATTCGAAATTAACGAATGCTGACTCTCGCACTGATCATCAACTCTCATTACCCCTACGATGCTCATGTTGTGATCTGGCAATGATTTTGAACTTAAGGCCTTAAGTTCCTTTTGATATTGATTGGCGTCAAGACAGTCAACGTTGATATGCAAAATTTCAGAAAGAGGCGGCGGCTCATTTTGAAGTTGACGGCTAAAGCCCTCAGCTAAAGAAGCGGGTGCTGAAGCCAGAACTCTGACGCCACCACCGAAATTGCAGACTACTCCTTCAATACCCCATTTTTGGGCAAGACGTACCACACTGGGTCTGAAGCCTATTCCCTGAACCAATCCATAAAGGGTTATCCGTTTGTACGCTCTAACATCGTCCATTTGATATCTTTCATTTCGGCAATACTTGATGAGGCGGTGCACTTTAACTCACTCTACAGGCACTACTAAAACGTTACTGTCGTATAGTCTATTTACTTAGCACTTCCGAGGCCTTTTTTTCAAGCCATTGGGCCATTTCCTTAAAGCCCTCCCCCGTTTTACCGGACACCATAAAGAGGGGTGCCTCGGGATTAAGGGCCCTGAATCCCTTTGTAAAAAAGTCGATGTCAAAGTCCAGATAGGGCATGAGGTCCACCTTGTTCAAAATCAGCCCATGAGCCTTTTCAAAGGCCAGAGGATATTTATAGGGCTTGTCACTGCCCTCGGTGACAGTGGCCACCAAAATTTTAATATGCTCCCCAATGACAAATTCAGCCGGGCAAACCAGGTTGCCGATGTTCTCAATAAATAAAAGACCCTTCTGATCGGGCTCTAACGAAGACACCGCACCTTTTATCAGGGGAGCATCCAAATGGCAGGCCCCGCCTGTATTGATCTGGACTGTTTTGATACCCAGCCCAATCAATGTCCGGGTGTCCAAATCCGATTCGATGTCCCCTTCAATCACAAAAGGAGTAAATTGGTGCAAATGCTTGATAAGGTTAATTATACAAGAGGTCTTGCCCGCACCCGGAGCCCCCATGATATTAACACAGAAAATTCCTCTTTGGGTGAGGTCCTTGTTAATGCCCTCTGCAATTCTTTCATTTTCGTCATGGATGTTCTCCATAACCTCTATTTTCTTAATGTCGGACATAATTACCTCCTTGACTGTTGGTTGGGGGGCAAGTTGGGGACGGTTCTTGAC
>JAEYPI010000223.1 GCA_023410885.1 Bacillota bacterium | reverse complement strand
GCGTTCCCCTCTCGCTTTCGCAAACAGGACATAGTCCGAGCTCATCACTTCTATCACTTTTTCCCGGGTATGCATACAAATACTCGCAATACCGACAAAAGACAAAGTTAGCGCGGGCATTATCATGTGAAGCACCTTATCTGCAAAGCTAATATCCTTCGCAAGTACGCCGATTGGCACACTAAGACCCACCGGAAACCAGTTTAAGCGTACTGAGAAAATCATGATAAATACGATACCCAGCCAAAAGGTCGGCGTTGAAATTAAAACATGGCAATATCCACTGATCAGCTTGTCGGCAAGCTTTCCTTGTTTGATACCCGCTAATATACCAAGACAAAAGCCTAAAATGCCGGACAGTATCCATGCAATTGCCATGAGTACAAGGGAGGTCTGGAATTTTTGACCAATGACCTCCATCACAGGTCTGCGATAGATGAGGGACTCTCCCCAATTCCCTTGGAGCATATTGCCGGCCCACGCCATAAAACGTTCCAGCGGAGGCTTGTTCAGCCCCCACTGTTCGGCAATGAGCGCCCTTTGTTCAGCGCCGACCTTTGTGCTTGCGCCTACATAAGCGGTGACAGGATCAATGGGTGACAGCTCCATCAAAACGAAGGTTAAGATGGTAACGACGATCATCAAAACGGCGAGCTTTATAAGCTTTTTCCCAATATAACTTCCTATGCTGTTACCTGACTTCATCTTTTAATTCCACGCCCATTCCATTACATTGTCAAAAATTCTGCCACCATGGGGTTGAACGACCGGGTTTCCAAAGGAAAAGCCGTCTGCCGCCATATAAACATGATTGGCGTTGGCCAGCCAGCAATAGGGCGCATCGCCCTTGGCAGATGCAAACTTCTGCATGGCCTGCCAATACTTCAGCGCTTCTTCCTCGTCAGAGGCCTCAAGGGCGGCCTCGATCTGCCCATCGCAATCCGGATTATTGTAGCAACCCGCATTATCCCACGCCACCACACCACCTGCGATACCGCCATAGTACAGGTTATAGAGCTCGGAAGGATCGCCGGAGCCGAAGCCGAAGAACACAGCTTCTTGATGGATATCCGGAAGAATAGTATCCCATGTGGTTTTTATCAGTTCAATTTTAATACCGATCTGAGAAGCAACGTTAATGAATTCAAGAGCCATTTCCTGTCTGTATATTCCGTCGGTATAAAGAAGCTTAAACTCAGCTTTTATGCCGTTCTTTTCGACAATCCCGTCTCCGTCGGTATCAGTCCAGCCACCTGCAGCAAGAAGAGCCTTCGCACCCTCAATATCGTTGTATTCATTGGGTTCCAACACAGTCTCGGTATTTAGCCAAGGCATCTTTTCCAGACCGGTTGTTGATACTGTACCATAACCGTTTAGAACACCGTCCACAATTTTTTGCCTGTCAATGGCCTTGTTAAGGGCTTTTCTAATCGTGATATCAGAGGTGACATTGTTACCTATAACCGCACCATCTGCTGCTCTTTTCCCTTCGTTGGGAACCATGGGAAAGGCCACACCATAGCACTCAATGCTGGGAATATCAATAATAGTCGTTCCTCCAACCGTTTTTTGCGCCAGTGTTCCATTGATCTGCGCAACATCCACCGTTCCGTTTTCCACTGCGGCAAAGGCGGTGTCTGTTCCAAGGAACACGACCGTAAGCTGCTTGATCTTTGGCGCTTCGCCATAATAATCCTCGTTGGCAGCAGCGATAATCTGTTGCCCTTTATCCCACTGCACTAGCTTGTACGGGCCCGAGCCAATGGGTGCGTCTTTGAAGTTTTCGTCATGGGCGTGTTCCGGTATAATTCCAAGGTACGCCATTTTCTCTATAAAAGGAGAGTAGGCTCTTAAAAGCGTAAAGGCGACCGTTTTATCATCAAGGGCTTCCACCTTTTCAATCATGGTAAGGTCAATATCGCTGCCTGATGCCTTCGCGGTTAAATAGGTATAGGCCACATCCTGCGCCGTGACAGGCGTACCATCAGTAAACCTTGCATTGTCTCTCAGGGTTATCGTCCATATGCGCTTATCTTCAGAAACAGTGTATCCAGTTGCAAGGTCTCCCTCCCAGCCCAATGCATTATCCCTTTTGAAAAGCGTGGAGAAAAAAAGTCTTGTTAAGGAGCCATGGCTACCAGTCGTTGCGTCGAATCCGTTGGTGGGTTCCTCGCCAATGGCAACAACCAACTAACTGTTATTTCTTCTTATTTGCCTTGCAGCTTCTTTGGTTGAGCGATTGCTTGACTGTGCGCATCCAGTGGAAACTGCAAGTAACATTAAGGCCGCAAGCAGCAGGGTAATTGCTTTGCTGTATTTCATGATTTGATTTACGCTCTCCTTGTCTTCTTTTATGCAAGGGTGTATAGTTTATAGCTTTGAACTTTGTTCCTTCAAAGTTCTCTTAAAGCCTTGTTTAAGCTACAATAAAAAACCGCGAAGCGTCCCGCCCCCTACAAGAAGCAGAATCACCTTCACGGCAATCATTACAGCTACGAAACGCAAAATTCCCATTAACAGCCATCTTCAGACAGCCTACGTCTTTTCATAAAACGATAATATTGTACCAGAGTTCCTGGAAAGAAGCAAGTGCAGATGCCGGCAAACACCAATTGCAGCTTACCTTTAAACAATTCTTGAGGAAGAAAAACTCCGTTTTAGGTTTAGAATCTTCTGTTCGATCTTTTTAATGATCTTTATAAAATACTCATCCTCTTTTCCGGTAGGGTCGTCAAGTCCCCAATCCTCACGGTGTTTGCAGGGTAAAAAGGGACAGTCCACATTACAGCCCATTGTAATCACAATATCCACGGGAGGGATATCGGATAATAGCTTTGAATACTGCGTTTTCTCCATATCAATGCCGTAAAGCTGTTTCATCAGCTGTACCGCATCAGTATTGATTTTAGGCTTTTTTTCGGTGCCGGCTGAATAGCACTCAAACTCATCCCCGGCAAGGTGCTTGCAGAGTGCTTCCGCTATTTGGGAGCGGCAGGAATTATGAACACAAATAAATGCAATCCTTGTCATAATGTTTCCTATCTATCGTTTCATATTTTAAGTAAAAAGCAGCTTATCGCCTTTTATATCTTCTGCGCTCCACTTAATAAGTGCAAAATGCCCCCGAGATTGCGCGTTTACTTTGTTAATCCATTCAATCTCATGGCTTGCTTTTGCCTTTAAGAGCGGATTAGTCGTTTCAGTTGCGTATAAGGACGAATTAATCACCCACCATTTTGTGGCTATCCCTGCCCGCTTTAGGTCTTCATCTAATCGAAGAGCTTCATAAACAGGCGTTGCTTCCGCAAGGGTTACAATAATGACCTCGGTTTCATTGGCATTGCGAAGCCGTGGAAGCAGCTTTTTGACAGATTCCGGCACAGTGCCCTGTGTACGCTTTACTTCACGATGATAGCTTTGGGTGGCGTCAAGTAATAAAAGGGTATGGCCTGTGGGGGCGGTATCAATGACAATAATCTCATCGTCACACTCACCTTCTTTAAATACCCTATCGACAATTTCGGCAAAAGCATAGAAGACGGCTATTTCCTGTGTGCAGGGGGAACGCAGATCCTCCTCCACATAGGCGACATCCTCCTGGGACATGATTGCTCGTGCTTTTTCAAGCACTTCTTCTTGATAGCGCTTCAATTCCGCTTTTTCATCGATATGGCTCATGGTGATGCCACTGTCTTTATCCAGTACGAATTTTAAGTGTGCAGCGGGATCGGTGGTTGTCAAATGAACCCTTTTCCCCTTGGCCGACAAACCTAAAGCGATAGCAGCGGCAATGGAGGTCTTGCCCACACCACCTTTACCCATTGTGAACACGACCTTTTTATCACTATTATAGATGTCCTCTATGACCTTGCTCAGCCTTGGTCCATTGCCCGCCCTTAGCATTTCGCCAAACATCACTAGATTATCTTTTACAAGGAGATTACGCACATTTTCCACACCCGTAATGTTGTATGCGCGCAGCGGAATGCTGTATAGAGGAAGGGATTCTAGTCCTGCTGGAATCTCCACAAGAGCCTTCTGCTGTTTATAATAGAGGCTTTTGGAAACGCTGTCATCAAAGGTGGTCAATATGCCGTTAATCACTAATATCTGATGATGAATACCTATATCAGAAAGCTCACGGGAGGCCCGTTCTGCTTCCTTAAGTGGTGCGCTTTCAGGGCGGGATACAAGGACGAGCGTTGTCAATTTGTCGTCAGACAAGGTTTTGACTGCGTTCTTGTATATTTCTTTTTTATCCTCTAAGCCTGAAAGCTGACCGAGGCAGGAGGCTCCGTGTGTACTCTCGCTGATAAAGTTACTCCATGCGGATGGTAGCTGTAACATCCGTAAGGTATGGCCTGTCGGGGCCGTATCGAAAAGGATATGGTCGTACTCTTCCTGCACCTTTTCGTCGGTGATGATGTTGGAAAACTCATTAAAAGCGGCGATCTCCACAGTACACGACCCGGATAGCTGCTCCTCCATGTTGGCAATCACGCTTGCAGGGAGTTTGCCTCTGTAGGGTGCAACCACACTTTCTCTGTACTCAGCGGCAGCCTGTATCGGATCAAGATTGGCCACCACAAGCCCTGAAACACCCTGAATGGGCACACCTTTGTTGGTAAGCGCAGTATTAAAAACATCCTGTAAATTGGATGCAGGGTCGGTGCTTACAAGCAGCACCTTTTTACCGCTGTCAGCTAATGTAACCGCTGTGGCACAGGCTACCGAGGTCTTCCCCACACCACCCTTGCCTGTAAAGAATAGGTATTTTGTAAGCTCAAGATGATTGACCTCAAAGGACTGCATCAACAGCATCCCCCTTTACAGCAGCAACCTCCGGCTTTTCTTTTTTCTTCCGTGAAATCACTTACTTGAATGTTTAAAAAGGCGGCTATTTCCTCGTTGGTCGGGTATGCCTTTGTTTTTACTATTTTCCCATCTACAACCGTTGCAGGAAGTGCCTCCACGCCTTCTCCCATAATAAGCCTATTGATTTCAGAATTGTTGACAAACTCCTGGGGGTAGTTGTTCAGATTATACCTTTGAATAGTAAAGCCTTTCTTTTTCAGGTTCTTAACAACGGTAGAAATACGGAGCAGCTCGGTATCAACACTGACACCACATACACCCGTTTCACAGCATAATGCAGGCTCATAAATAAACATTGCTTTCATTTTCATTCTCTCCTTTAAAGTAATGGATTGGCGTTTGAGTGAGCACTAGAAAACCACCCTCGTGTTTTATTGACAATACCGACAAGCATTAACATGACAGGCACTTCAGTTAGCACCCCTACCGTGCATACG
>JAEYPI010000208.1 GCA_023410885.1 Bacillota bacterium | reverse complement strand
AGCATATGATGCTGCTTCCTGTCAGCTATTACAATGAGATGGGCAAGGTCTACCAGATAAAAGTGATGGTGGGGGAACAGGAGCATTCCTATGCCCTCAAAGTGAATGAAAAAGCCTTTACCACACAATATTTGACCATTGATACAAAAGTAGCGGCTGCGACACGTAACGAAAAAAGTGCTCAAGAGGTTGAGGAAGTGATTAACCCGTTGAAGCCTGTATCCGATCCAGAACCTTACTGGAAGGGAAAATTCCTTATGCCCGTGGAGAAGGGGCGATTAACCGAAGCTGATTTTGGAAAAAGCCGTTATGTCAACAATTCAAAAACCTCATACCGGCACAATGGACTGGACCTGGGACAGGACACAGGAGTCCCTGTTAAGGCCTCCAACAGCGGACGCATTCTATTGGCCAAATTCTTGATAGGGACGGGTAATACGGTTATTATTGAGCATGGGTTTGGCCTCAAAACCTGGTATTACCATATGAATGAGCTTTCGGTTAAAACAGGAGATTGGGTTTCCCAGGGGGATAAAATAGGTACAGTGGGCTCCACAGGCTTTTCGACCAGTCCGCATTTGCACTTTTCAGCCTCCGTGAACGGGATTTATATAAACCCTGTAACCCTTATGAATGAAGGTGTGCCGCTTCTTATGCGTGAATAAATGCGGATTTACAAAATATTATGCTTGACAAAAGCCTCAAATCTCCTTAGAATATAGTTTGTCTTTAAAAAAACCTCACCTGTTACCTTTAGGCTCTTACGCAATCAAATATTGCTTGCGGTTCCCAGTAACAAAAGGGTTTTTATTGAAGAAAGAAGCGTGGTGGGTATAGCTCAGTTGGTTAGAGCGCCAGGTTGTGGCCCTGGAGGCCATGGGTTCAACTCCCATTATTCACCCCATTTAAAGTCAGATGAATAGAGGTTGGAAACTGAGGAAAAGCCCGGTTTCCAGCTTCGAAAGCTGGCTTTTCTTATGTGAATACCGGGTTTTGGCATTGTTTGGGCAAATGACTGAAAAATAATTTTTTCATCGGATATTGCTTGACAAAGGGCGGAATCCTCATTATAATTGTTTTTGCGTCTTTTAATGGTGGGATGTCGCCAAGTTGGTAAGGCACCAGGCTTTGACTCTGGTATTCGTAGGTTCGAGTCCTGCCATCCCAGCCAAATATGATCCACTAGCTCAGGCGGTAGAGCACTTGACTTTTAATCAAGGTGTCCGGAGTTCGAGTCTCCGGTGGATCACCAGGAAAACCTTGGAAACATTGCGTTTTCAAGGTTTTTCTTTATACTTTTTGATATCAGAACCTTCAATTTTAAATTTTCATCCGGCATGGATTCTTCTGCCTATCTAATATAATCTTCAATAATCCTTTACCACGCTCCCATTTTCATTCCTGCAGGTCAGGAGGATGATGGGGGCGTTTGCTTTTTCCGAAGCTCGCTGAAGAATTTGATTTTCAGCACATCCGTCTCATTCTAAATGAGCAAAGGCATGGTTTGTTCCAGGAGCTCGCCCTTCTTCGATCCGTTTTTTACCGTAATTTATAGATTATAAGCAAAAAATTCATAAAATCGGTAAAGATTTCTTTACCGTGCACACATAGGAGAAATCTTCCGCTACGATGAAAGGGTGCAGAAAGTATAAGGGCGCAGCGGCGAAAGTACGAAAAGAGGTGATTATGTATGCTGCAAATAACCCGGGTGGATATTCTGGACGGACAGACGCTGGACATTGAGCTGAATAACGGGCACCTTATTCTGTTCGATACCCGGCGTCTGCCCCAATACAACATCGACTACGACAGCCTGCAGGCGCTGGAGACCTTACCCCGTCCCCAAACAGACGGAGACAGCGTATTCTGGCGGGACGGCCCGCGGATCGCTCTCACCGATATTTTGAAATGGCTGTCCGTACAGCCAAGCAAAGAATGAGGAGGTAATGAGAAAAATGAAACGAACATGGAAACAAATCATCAGTCTGCTTCTGATGGTGTGCATGGTGGTGACCATGCTGCCGACGGTAGCGTTTGCCGCAGAAGGTGGTGAGTTCGCTGTCGACAACCTTAAGTATAAGGTTTTGACTGAGGACACAGGTGCCAAGACCGGAACTGTGGCTCTTGTGGGATACCCCGATGGTAGTGAACCAACGGATACGCTTACCGTAGCGGAAACGGTATCCAATGGCGGCATAGATTATACTGTAACGGAGATTGGAAAAGAGGCCTTTAGCTGGTGCGATGAGCTTACAGATGTCATCATAAGCAATTCCGTAGAAACTGTTAGTGAAAAGGCTTTTGAATTTTGTACCACTCTGGTCAATATCACACTGGGTAGTTCCGTAAAAACCATCGGAGACGAAGCCTTTAGAAACTTAAAAATGACGGGCATACATCTGCCGGAATCTGTGGAAGTAATAGGAGAAGATGCTTTTCTTTATTGTGAAGAACTAACAGATTTTACGGTAGATGAGGCTAATCCTAATTTTTCAGCGGAAGACGGCGTTTTATACAGCAAGGATAAAAAGACCTTATTCCTCTACCCCATGGGACAAACAGGGGATTCCTACACCATCCCGGATTCAGTGGTGAACATCGGAGAAAGAGCTTTTTACGCGAATAACAAAATTAAAACAATGGACACCGCCAATGTGGTGACCATAGGAGAAAGCGCTTTTCAAAGCGCTGGCTTAGAGAGTATTAATATCAGGGATTCTGTAGTTACTATAGGCATGCTAGCCTTTAAGAATTGCTCAAGTTTAGAGACAGTTACTATTCCAGCGAGCTCCTCACTGGAGACCATAGGAAATGAAGCTTTTTCCGAATGTATCAATTTAAAAAACATCAATCTTCCCACTTCGCTGAAGACCATAGGAAGGTGGGCTTTTAGCGATTGCCACAGCCTTGAAAGCCTTTGGATAGGCCCATTGGTGGATTCTATCGGCTTAAACTCTTTCAATGCCGAGCAGTTAGCTGATTTTGCTGTAGATCCTGCTAATGAACACTACGCATCGGAAGACAGCGTCCTTTATAATAAGGATAAAACTACATTGATAAAATATATGCGAGGAAAAACCGAAACATCCTTTAGCATACCCGATACGGTAACAAAAATTGATGAATCTGCTTTTTACGCCTCATTGAAATTAGGAACTGTGACTATTCCATCTACCGTGAATAACATCGGCGATGAGGCTTTTTATTGGTCAGGAATTAAAAGCGTAACCTTCTTGGGTAATATACCTCCGACGGTGGGGAGCGGTATTTTTACCAGCTGCAAAAATCTGACCGATATCTATGTGCCCGAAGGCAGCGCGGAGGCATATAAGTCAGCTCTTAGCGATTATGCATCTTTAATTAGATCACCCCTCACTATAGATCAGGCGGACTGGGAAGCTTTGATTGTCGATAACGGCGCGGCGTTAAATGACGGAGATACCATTATCCTGGGCGAAGAGGTGACCGGTGATCTTTACAGGAGCGATGCTCTGTCGAACCTTACCATAGACGGCAATGGTCATACGATTAACGGACGTTTGTATTTTTCTGAAAAAATAAACCTTACTTTAAAGAATGTAACGATTAATGGGTCGAATACCTCGCATGCAATCACTTTTATAAGTATAAGTGAGGAAAGCAGGCTCAAAACTTTAGGTGCAGTAACGGTGAAAGGTAAGGATTCGGAAAACTCGAGCAGTAATGGTAAGGCAGGTATATACAGCGTTGGCGACTTGACCATCACCGCCAGTGACACAACGACAATCACCGCCGGTGATGCTGTCGGAGATGGTTCTAGCTACCCAGCCGTATTGATGGAGGATGGCAGTCTCACACTGGACGGCGGCAGTCCCACCTTCCAAGGCGGCAACGGCAAAGGTTCCGAAGGTGTGAATGTTTGGAGTATGGATGGAATGAAGAAAGATGATCTCGATCTCATCATAACCTCCGGCAGCCCCAAATTCTTAGGCGGTTCCTATGATGGTTTCGGCGTCGGCGGCGCATATGTACAAGGAACCCTACACATCTCCTCTGACGGAAGTCCCCAATTTATCGGCACCGATGGACGGGGAGAATATTTTAATGCTTACGGCGCCATGGCAGGTTGTTTGGAGGTAACAGCCGGCACCCCATTATTTAAAGGAGGCTCCGCCTCGGACAATGAAAGTGGTTCACTTGCAGGTGAGGGCGTCTATTTATCAGATAGTGCAACCATATCGGGTACCGCCTCTCCCACATTTATCGGCGGGGATGCTGTAGCAAGCGAATTGGGCGGAGCAGGCCTAGTCTTTAATGGAGGTCTGACGATTTCCACATCAGGAGATGCGATATTTATGGGAGGCAACAATTGCTCATATGCCATAGAAGAAGACATAGGTAATACGACAAAAACCGGTATCAATCTTGAAAACCTGGCCGGCAAAATTACTGTCGATAACACAAAGGGCATATATGGTGCTATCGGTTTGCGTGAAGGCAGTGGCATAACCTATCCCGAGGGACTGAAAGAATCCAGGAGATATAACGGCACTGACAAAATGTATACTTTGAATATGGGCGCAACCTACACTGTTACCGTAAACGGTAGCTATGCAGGAACCACCGGCGAGGGTGACTATGCGAAGGGCACGACGGTTACGATTGCCGCTGGCAGCCGTAGCAATTACAGCTTTGCCGGCTGGACTGCAAGCGGTGTAACCCTTGCGAATCCCGACAGTGCTTCGGCAACCTTTACCATGCCTGCAAACAATGTAACGGTTACGGCCAACTGGAACTACAACGGAGGTTCTGACGACAGCGGAAGTCCCTCTGGTGGCGGTGGCGCCCCTGTACAGCCCACTATCCCAGCTAATGGTTCAACACAGGTAAATTACACAGCCTCCGGCGGCACGGCATCCCTTGCATTGCCTGATGCTAAGATAGACGAGATCATCGCCAACAGCAAGGGCGGCGAAGCGGTCATCGACCTGTCCAAGGTGAGCGGCATTACATCAGCAGAGCTTCCCAAAACGGCTGTATCAGCCATGAGTACAGCTGGCCTGGACATTACTGTCAAGCTTCCCGCAGGAAGCATCACCCTCAACGAAGATGCGGCAGCTTCCGTAGTTGAGCAGGCCCAAGGCGGCAGCCTGAAGCTGGAGCTAAAGCAAGTGGCTGAGACCTCCCTCACAAATGAGCAAAAACAAGCCGTTAAGAGCGGCGACCTGGTGCTGGATATCAACATCCTATCCGGCACGAAGAAAATCAGCAGCTTTGACGGAACCCTAACGGTAAAAGTTTCTTACAACGGACCCCAACCGGTGGCAGTGTGGTATCTCAATGACAAGGGAGAACTTGAAAAGCTCTCCTGTACCTTCGAGGACGGTGAAGTCAGCTTTGATCTTAATCACCTTTCCCTGTATGTCGTGGGACAGGATACGGCTTGGGTAAACCCCTTTACTGATTTAAAGGAAACCGACTGGTTCTATAAAAATGTTGAATATGTTTATAAGAATGGTTTGATGCTAGGAACAAGCACCGCACCCATGAAGTTCAGTCCCCATGACGCTACAAATCGCGCCATGCTGGTAACCATCCTATATCGGCTGGAAGGCTCTCCCGAAGTTACAGCGGCCAACAGCTTCAGCGATGTGAATGATGACACATACTATGCAAAAGCGGTGATTTGGGCCTCTGAGAACAAAATTATAAGCGGCTACGGCAACGACAGGTTTGGTCCTCTGGACGTCCTCACCCGTCAGCAGATGGCGGCCATTATGTTCCGATATGCTCAATACAAGGGATATAACGTGACCGGTGGAGCTAATTTATCCGCATTTGAGGATGCAGACGCCATCGCGGATTGGGCAAAGGAAGCCATAGCCTGGGCCAATGGCAAAGGACTGATCTTAGGCGACGGTAAGAAGCTTGCCGCCGACAGTAACGCCGAACGCTGCCAGACAGCAGCCATTCTTCAAAGATTTATAGAGACAATCGCAAAATAACAACCATAATCAGAATAATGAAGCGGTTTATTAACGGCGGGTCATTAGAATTAAAAAGCGGCGGCAGGATAGAATATCCCTGCTGCCGCTTTTTAATCGTAACCTTATCCAATATTTACAATCGCACAAAATATTTTCAAAATTTTTAAAATTATATTGACAAGTAATGTAAAGTCATATACTATAAATTGTAAAGTCAGAAAAACGTTTACGTAAACGTATTTCTCAAAAAATGTTTTGTGGGGAGGAGTATTCTGAAAATGAAAAGTCAGCGTCTTAGTATTAAAGATGTTGCTCACAAAGCAAATGTTTCAATTGCCACAGTATCGCATGTTCTAAATAAAACTCGTTTTGTTAGTGATGAAGTTACACAAAGGGTTATGGACGCACTGGCGGAGACAAACTATAAGTCCAACAATATTGCAAAGGCGTTGCGCCAAAATAAAACCCATACTATTGGTGTCATTATTCCTGACATTATTAACCCATTTTTCTCCAATCTAGTAAATTACATCGAAATGGAATTAAATGAATATGGCTATAATATCATCCTTTGCCACTCAAGGGATGATTTGACCAGAGAAATTGAGAGCATCAACAAGCTGAACTCATGGGCTGTGGATGGGATGATCATTGCTCCGGCTAGCCCGGATTTTGACTACTCTGAGCTCAAAATGGACAGACCATGTCCCATTGTATTTGCCGATCGTAGACCCAACATGAAAAATTATAGTGGCGTTTTCTTTGACTTGCATAATATTTTTCAGCGTGCGACGGAGGAACTGATTCTTGCAGGCCATGAAAAGATAGGGTGCATTCTCGGAACAATCCGCTTTTCCACAACCCACGACAGAGTGAAGGGGTATAGGGAAGCCATTGAAAAGCATGGGCTTCCTGTTCGTGAAGACTACATCATCATAACAGAGACAACGGTGGAGAGTGGCTATCATGCCATAGAGCGTCTGATAAAAGAAACTGATATTACAGCGGTTATTGTTGCAAACAGCAGAATGTCTATTGGGGTGATAAAATATCTTAACCAGCAGCAAATTGCAATTCCAGAATCTATGGCTGTCATCGGCTTTGAAGCGGCAGAGTGGGGGGAAATCATTCAGCCGCCTCTGACAAGTATACGCGAAACTGTTGGCGATATGGGTGTGGCAATTGCAAGGCTAATGCTGGATATCTTGCAAAATCCTGAGCAAGAGGAGCGGCAGATTCAATTGGAACCTTATTTAACTGCAAGGTCATCCTATTAAGCCCAGCGTATAGCTGATTTTTACGGGAATTTATGTATGTTTTGAAGACAAGGGACATTGAATATGGCTACCACCGGCAACAAACAAGAAAGGGCCACAACTTATTCTTGTCGCAGGTGATGCAATAATAAAAAATAATAAAAATGGAGGGTGCAAGAAAGAAAATTAGAATTAAGCATTTAGCAGTTTAAAATAAAAACGTTTTCGTAAACGTTTTTATCAAACTTGCATGAAAGCCGGATCATCGTTTTTATACCAGGGCTGTTTTATGAAGCATTAGTTGCTGACTGAGACAAATAAATAAAAATGAGGTAAACATCGTGCAAATCAGAGATGCTGTGAAAAAACAAAGACTTTTGGTTGCTGGACATCGAGGCTATATGGCCAAATATCCTGAAAACACATTATTATCCATTCAGAAGAGTATTGAACTAGGGGTAGATATGATTGAAATTGATATCGCCCTATCGAAGGATCTCATCCCTGTTTTATGCCATGACGATACCCTGGACAGAACTACCAGTGGAAGCGGATTGGTTTCAGATTTCACCTTGGAAGAGCTAAAGACACTGGATGCTGGAATAAAGCGAGACACACAATTTGAAGGACTTCCGATTCCTTCCTTTGCGGAGTTTTGCGATTTTATGCGCGATTACCCCAATATTTTGCTGAATGTGGATTTGAAACACGGCGAGCATGTTCTCCAAGCAACAGAGATTGTTTTGGATATTGTTAAAAAATATGAATATGCCGAGCGATGCGTATTTAACAGCTTGGATGGCCGCGTGACAGCCCATATCCACAAGCATGGTCTATTTTCAGAGGGAGCACCTATGGGATTTTATGGGATGTCCCATTTTGATGAAGGTGACAAAGGAACCTATTCCGCTATGGATGCCATCTGTCTGAATATACGGGATATCCACAAGGAAAAGGTGCAGTATTTTAAGGAAAAAGGGCTTCAAGTCTGGTGCTGGGGCACCGACGATGAGGAATCTATGCGTCGGGCGGTAGACTGCGGTGTTACGCTTGTGGTTTGCAATGATCCCCGCGCTGCTTTGAAAATCAGAAGTGAGTTGGGTTCTGTTGAGTAGATGAAGAAGTTTAAGAAAGCATGAGAAGTTCATACAAAATGAGGTGATTTTTTGCAAACACAAGCATGTACCAAAAAGAAGAACACATTGCTTCCTTACTTACTGCTATTTCCTTCCTTATTATTATTTGCGACTTTTTCCTATTATCCCTTTCTAAGAACTATCTTCCTTTCCCTTTTTCTTACAGATTTAAAGGGGAACCCAAAAACATTTGTCGGGCTTGAAAATTTTCAAAGAATCTTTAAAAGCTCGGGCTTTCAAAACAGTCTGTTGGTTAGCTTTAAGTTTGCGGCGCTGGTGGGTATTTTCTCCGTCCTGATTGGAGCGATTCTCGCACTTATCGCAAATGAAAAGGGCCGATTTAGCAGAGCGTACGAGGTAATGTATTCCCTGCCCATGGCTGTTGCCTCTGTTCCGGCGGCAGCTATATGGATGGTGCTGATGAGCCAGGGAAGCGGTGTGCTCAACTGGCTTCTAAAACAAGACATCAATTGGCTCAAAGATCCTAAAGTAGCTCTGTTTTCTGTTGCCATTGTTACCGTGTGGCTTCGTATCGGCGTAAATTTCATATTTTTGCTGACAGGATTCCGCAATGTGCCTGTTGAACTCATTGAAAGCGCCCGCATCGATGGTGCCAACTACTTTCAGAGGCTTTTCAACGTGGTACTACCCATGGCATCGCCCCAGATATTTTTTGTTATCTTCCTTTCCATCGTAAACTCCTTCCAATCCTTCGGACAAATTAAAATTCTGACGGCGGGAGGACCAAACTTCTCAACCAATGTACTGGTTTATTCGATTTATCTCTCTGCATTGGTGGAAAACCGTTTTGAAAGTGCCTGTGTGCAGTCACTGGCTCTATTTGTGATTATTTTCCTTATCACTCGCATTCAGTTCTTGGTGGAAAAAAAGGTGGTGCACTACAATTGAACAAATATGGTTTTGATGTCCTGCGTGGTTTTACATCGCGTAGCTCTTTAAAAGGTACGTTGATGTTAAGAAGATTTCTTGTTGATGCCGTTAAGCTATTCATTGGATTTGTTATTTTTTCACCGCTGCTGTACGCTATAATAATTAGCATAATGCCTCCGGCAGATATTGCAGTTTACCCGCCAAAGTTTATCCCAAGCTACATCACCTTCGAGTATTATAAAGACGTTATGAATAGCTTTCCAGTATTCAGATATATTTTTAATACATTGGTAAGCTGTATCGTTGTCATTTTCGCACAAATTTTGACATCCTGTTTTGCCGCATACGCCTTCGTCTTTTTCAAATTTAAAGGCAGGGAATTTCTGTTTGCAGTAATTTTGGTAACCATGATGATTCCGGGTGACACAATTATTATCGCAAACTTCTTGACCATCTGCTCGCTGAAGCTCAATGATACCTACTTAGCGCTTGTGTTGCCCTATCTTGTGGCCGGTATGGGTGTATTCTTGATGCGGCAGTCGTTTATGACCGTGCCAAAGGAACTGAAAGAGGCAGCTGATATAGACGGGTGCGGTCAAATGCGATTTCTGTTTAAAATTCTCATGCCAATTTCTATACCAAGCATCGTTGCGCTTTCCATCAACACCTTTATCGGCACCTATAATCACTATTTATGGCCATTGCTTGTTACAAATACAGCCAATATGCGAACCGTGCAGATTGGAATGAGTATTCTGACAACGGGTGAAGCAGGAAAGATAGGAGATTTGTTGGCTGGTGCCGTTATCTTTTTAATTATTCCGGCCCTAATCTTTGTGATAGGCCATAAGTATTTGGTCAAGGGTTTGACTGCCGGTGCAGTAAAAGGATAAGCACTTGTCTAAATTTCACCATAATTTAAGATAATGGTTAACTATGGTTTTATCGCACGTGATACGTGCTCTACAGAATTGTTGTTGTCAGATCGGATAACACTAATTGGTTACGATGCAACCCGCATTGGCGAATAAAGCTTGCTAGTAAGAAATGCAGCAATGCTATTCGCAGCAAAGCAATTAGTATTATAAATATTATAGTATAAAGAAAGAAGGAAACCCGATGAAAATGTTTCGTAAAGTACTCGTCGTAGTCCTCATGGCCTCTTTGCTTCTGACCGCCTGTGGTCAGAGTGCGGTCGCACCGCAAAGTACAAGCTCTCAGCCGGGTTCCGGCAAAGTCCTGAACTTAGAATCCCCCTCACCAAACGCAGATTCCACACCAGCTGAACCCATTCCCCTGAGCTTTTGGTATTCTTTAGGTGGTGCCTCTGGCGACGCTGTGCTGGCACTGGTAGAAAATTTTAATGCAAGCCAAAGCAAATATGTCATGACCGCCGAATATCAGGGCAACTACACGGATTCCTTGCTGAAGTTTATTAGCTCACCCGACGACCAGCGTCCTGACGTAATCATGGTCAATGAAATTGGTACACAGAAGATTATGGATACAAATGCTTATTTTCCCGTTCAGCAGTTCATTGATTCCGGAGTTCTTGACATATCCGGCTATCAGCAGAACGTGATGGATGCGTACAAAAACGACAAAGGAATGTTTGCATTCCCCTTCAGTATCACGGTTCCCGGTGTTACATACAACATTGAAGCCCTCAAGAAAGCGGGAGTGGATCCGGAAACCGACCTTGCAAATTTTGACAGCTTCAATAAGGCGTGCAAAAAAATTGTGGATTCTGGGGCCGCCAAATACGGTGCGTGTATCGTAAACGACGCTTGGCATGTTGAGCAGATGGTATCTATGAGCGGGGCCTATCTGACAGACTTTAACAACGGCAGAACCGGTCGCGTGACTAAGCTTAGTTCCACTGAAGACGGTTCATTGTTAAACGTGCTCGGTGTTCTGAAGAATTTTTACACACAGCCCTACGCCTATATTGAAGCAAATGCCGGAGAGGCCCGCAAAGAATTCTGCTCCGGAAACGTTGCTATGATTATTACTACGGTTGGTAATTACGGTGTTATGAAGGACACGGCGGGCGGTCTGTTTACACTTGGTCAGGCACCACTGCCTTCATTTGAGGGATCCACAGGCGTGCCATATCCTTCCGGAGCTGCTATCTGGGTGGTTGACCGTGGACAGGATGAAAAGGCTGCCGGAGTCGTTGATTTTGTCAAATTCTATGCAACGCCGGAACAGCAGGCTCTCTTTGTTCTGGCAACCGGCTACCTGCCCATTAATGATGAGGTCTTGAATAATCCTGAATATAAAAATTATATTGAAAAAGAAAATCCAGGCACAAAGAAAATCCTAGACCAATTCCGTCAGGCTACACGGAGCGGTGGTGCAATCTTTGGCGTTGTTGACCAGTTTAGATCCATCGTAGCTGCTGAAGTGACCAGAATGATTGAAAAAGACTATACACCGGAGCAGGCGATTGCTGTGATTAAGGAAAAAACAAACGAAGCGATTGCGATCTATAACAGAACTGTCCAATAAAATTTCAACGAGGAAGCGTTTTATCATGAAAATTATAGCAGATACCCACACTCACACAGTAGCTTCCGGTCATGCATACGGAACAATCGCTGAAA
Organism: Bacillota bacterium; assembly: GCA_023410885.1. Classification (GTDB taxonomy): domain Bacteria; phylum Bacillota; class Clostridia; order DSM-8532; family DSM-8532; genus DTU059. The sequence continues at coordinate 3,634 of JAEYPI010000208.1, read as the reverse complement.
ACGCAATGGAGGCCAAAGAAAAGGGACTGCGCTTTTTGGCAAGTACGGATCACACTGGTATTTTGCCTGGCGCCCCTTGCGATAATTACTTTTCCTGCCAGACCAATCTGCCTGATTCCATAGCAGGAGTTTATCTGTTGCGCGGCTGTGAAGTTAATATTCTAAATGATTCCGGTGCACTTGATTTGCCTGATTCAATCCTTGCGGACTTGGAATGGGTCATTGGATCAATGCATAAAGAGTCTATGACCCCTGGGTGCCCCGAAAGCTACATGCGGGCATGGCTTAACGTGTTGCATAATCCCATGGTTGATGTCCTTGGACATATGGGAGACGGACGGTTTGAATTCGATTATGAACAAGTGGTAAGAGCTTGCAAAGAAACTGGTACATTAATAGAAATCAACTCACATTCTTTTTCGGCGCGCGCCAAAAGCAATGAGAATTGTCGTAAAATTGCTTTGCTGTGCATGAAGTACAAAGTCCCTGTGGTGGTGGGCTCAGATGCTCACAGCAGCTATCAAGTAGGGGATTTCGATGATGCGCTGCGCATGTTGGAAGAAATATCATTTCCGGAAGACCTTGTACTGAATGCAGACTTTGACAGATTTTCGGATTTTCTCAGGAGCAGATGCAAACGCACTTTCCTTTAGATAAATAATGGAAACCAGATTGCATTGCCTGCGCTGTTTTACATCTTGGTGGGGCTCTCCCCAACACGTGGCACTGACGGAGCGTTTTGCTCCGTCAGGAGCTACTGTTGATATCTACCATCCTTTATTGTTTGGGCAGTTTTACACTTCACAGCTGAAAACACCTTGTGCTTTTTTTCCGAAATTAATAATTTGGAGGAATCAAAAATGAAAAAAACTATTCTGTCCAGACTGCTTGCTTACGTAATTGTAATAGGTATGATTCCATTGAACCTGATAAACGTAACTGTGGCATATGCCACTCCAGTACCATCAACGCCAACCGCAGAAGGTATCTGTATTGACACAGATGATAATAATGCAATTTACACCACCCAGATTAATGGCACAACAGGAATTACTAATTTGTATAAAAACGGAGAATATGTTTCTACCTTTGCCAATTTGGAGCATGCCAATGATTTGGCGTATTACAATAACCATATTTATGTAGCATCTTACAGTTCTAACAAAATTTATCGGCTAAAACGATACAATGATGTTTATCAATATGATAAAGCTTACACATTAGATGATAATTCATCAGTCTGGAATATCGCAACCTATAAAAAAGACAGTAGCAACAGGCAATTATTTGTTATTGGAACTAGCGGTAATAATCAGGCAAATCTTACCTTTAAAATTGCCTATTTCCGAGATACGGATAATAAGTTTATTACCGTTGCAAATTTCACTGCACAAAACCCCAACAGTAGCACAACCAGTGAAACTGAGCCCAATATCTTACAGGGGATAGTATTCAAACCGGACACAGAATATTTGCAAATATGTCTATCCAATAAAAATCAACAAGGAAATAAAATTGTTGCTGTAAAATTGACCATGACAAGTGGTAGCAAAGCATATACAACAAGTGAAGAAACAATCAGAACATTTAACGATTTTGACCCCAGCGTAAAACCAAAATTTGAAATTGAGGGTATGGCAGTAGACTCTAATTATCGGTATTATGTCCTGGTCAACGAAGTAGGTGGCTACGATCCTGTGTATTACGTGGGATTCAGCGGCAATTCATGGCTAATCAATAATACAGTTTTTAATACCATTACAGAGGGGGAGGCGACAGGACCAGCTACGCCAACCGCAGAAGGTATCTGTATTGACACAGATGATAATAATGCAATTTACACCACTCAGATTGATGGCACAACAGGAATCACCAATTTGTATAAAAATGGAGAATATGTTTCTGCCTTTGCCAATTTGGAGCATGCCAACGATTTGGCATATTACAATAATCATATTTATGTAGCATCTTACGACTCCAATAAAATTTATAGATTGAAAAGATATGTTGATATTAACGGAAATAATGTATACCAATATGATAAAGCTTACACCTTAGATGATGATTCAAAAGCATGGAATATTGCAACCTATAAAAAGGACAGTAACAACAGGCAATTATTTGTCATTGGTACAAGCGGCAACAATAAGGCAAATCTTATCTTTAAAATTGCCTATTTCCGAGATACGGACAATAAGTTTATCACCGTTGGGAGTATTACCGTGCCAAACCCCAACAGTAGCACAACCAGTGAAACCGAACCTAATATCCTACAGGGGATAGCATTTAAACCGGACACGGAGTATTTGCAGATATGTCTATCCAATGAAAACCAACAAGGAAATAAAATTGTTGCGGTAAAATTGACCATGACAAGCGGTAGCAAGGCGTATACAATAAGCGAAGAAACAATAAGAACATTTAATGATTTTAACCCCAGCGAAAAATCCAAGTTTGAAATTCAGAGTATGGCTGTAGATTCCAATTATCGCTATTATGTCCTGGTCAATGAAACAGGTGGCAGTGACCCAGTGTATCAGGTGGGGATTAGTAATAGCTCATGGGTAATCAATAGTACGGTTTTCAATACCACTCCGTAAGCTAACATTGTAACATGCTGCCACTGTAGGCACCCAATACCCGCAGTGGCTAGAACCCTTATGGTGGAAAGCAGGGCAAAATGGTTTCCGATAGTCATGTGGTACATAAAAAGATGTGCTGTACGTTTATTGATAGCAATGGTATCTCAAGCTAAAGTATTTGGTGAACTATTCCATTTACACTAAACAATGCTCACACTCGATCACCAAAAAAACCGTTTGGAATAAACATTCTAGACGGTTTTTTTTATGGGTCGAGGCATGTGGTGCATTCCGGTGGGAATACACCTTTATTGTATGCCATTAATTGGCCATGTAAAGATAATATTGGTATGTTGTTTATTCAAAGATTTTACTTTTTTCTTTTAATTGGCTAACCAATGATGAATACTTAATTGTTGGGATAACAAATAGAACACTCAAAAATAAAATAATAGCTCTGAGTACCCATATCATAGTTATTGGCATTGAGGATACATTAGGAATGAATGTCATAGCAAATAACCCAAGCATTAAAAGAACAGACCAGGCGTAGGTTTGGCTAACCGTCTTGTAAGTGTCCAGTTTATCACACACATCTGTGTGTAATTCAAATGGCTTTTCATCTCTCTTTTTTTCTAAAATCAAAAGTTCTTTGTTGAACCCGCCGGGAGAGGTCGCAATCTGCCCCATACCCTTTGCGTATGGCCGCCATCTTACCTTTCCATAGGAAAAATTAAGGTTGATGTTTTTGGTAAAAGTGCGAAAACCCATGCTTTCAAGATAGCTGCGGTAATCCTTTGCTTTTGAATGGGCTTTATCCCCAACGAACTCTACAGCATATTCATATTCATTTGGATTGCAATCATCAAAAGTATAGGTCATCCTCCCGCATTTCTTTAGACGATAACCTTGCTCAGCCATGCTGTTCAACCATTTTTCCTGTCCATCCAGAAAATCAAAAAAGCATCGAAATACTGTTTTGTTCATTTGCTTCTATCCCCCTTAATGATTGTCGAGGCCATTTTCCAAACTTCACCCATACGCTTTAATTC
>JAEYPI010000142.1 GCA_023410885.1 Bacillota bacterium | reverse complement strand
AGATGTGTCACCTCTTCTTATCTACAGGACCGCTGTCAAAGAAAAGGTTCACTCAAAAAGCCGGTATGCTGGGAAACGTTTATATAGTTTATTCGCAAAATGGATGGAACGCGTAAAATCCCTCAGGCTTGCCAGCCCTGATTCAACACCTTTGAGCAAGCTGACCAAAAGAATGACCAACGCTGATTGCACAATGGCCAGATCGTCTGAAAGCCATGTGAAGTAAAATTCGGCACTGCATTTTATACCCTTTCACAGATTATGATATCTAGTACAACGAGGTCAATGTGCCGTGCTTCTAAGAATAACAAGAATATGGACATGACCTATCACCTCAAGTAGAGCCTTTATCACCAATTCAAACTCATTATAAACCGAGCCCGAATACATGATGTATTTTTAATTTGGACTTTCTTTATAAGAATTTAATGAGATATCAACTTGAAAAAAAGTAGTATTAAAAGTATAATTAGTTATACAAATATAACTTTTAGTACTGAATGGAGGCTAAAATGAAAGGTAAGTTCAGGAAAGAAAATAAACATATGAGCTCGGTTAAAGTGGGGCCCAAAGGGCAGATTGTCATTCCCAAGGAAGTGCGGGATATGTTTGGGATTGAGCCTGGTGATACATTGATTTTACTTGCTGATTCTGAAAAGGGTATTGCCATTGAAAGAATGAGCTTTTTTAGCAAAATTGCAGATGCCATTCTCAGCGGAAATGGTAAAGAAAAATACTCTGACCATAGTGAGCAAAACAACTTAATGTTTGCAAAGAATATCAAAAAAATCACTAAAGATGAGGAGGAAGAGGAATGATCGCCATACAAACAACTAATCTCACCAAAAAATACAAGGAAAAAGTTGTTGTCAATGCTCTCAACTTAACAATTGGGCAGGGAGAACTATTCGCTTTATTGGGTGTAAACGGTGCAGGGAAATCCACCACCATTAAAATGCTGTCCTGCTTAACAAAACCATCGGATGGCGATGCTGTGATTTTAGGCAGTAGTGTCATTTCAAATCCAGCTCAGGTAAAAGGGATGATTAATGTTTCTCCACAGGAAACGGCCATAGCGCCTAATCTTACTGTCCGAGAAAATCTTATACTTATTGCTGGGATATACGGCAGTGACAAGAGACAAGCTGAGAAAAAAGCCGAAGAAACGATTTCCTCCTTTGGATTATCCGAAATTGCAAAGGACAAGTCGAAAACCTTATCAGGCGGTTGGCAAAGGCGGCTTAGTATTGCAATGGCATTGATTTCAGAACCTAAAATTTTATTTCTTGACGAGCCTACGCTGGGGCTTGATGTCCTTGCCAGGAGAGATTTGTGGGGAATGATTCAACGCCTTAAGGGCAAAGTCACCATGATTTTGACAACCCACTATTTAGAAGAGGCTGAGGCCCTATCAGACCGTATTGGCATCATGGCCAAGGGTGAGCTCAGGGCTGTGGGTACCGCATCAGAACTGATGTCGAAAACCAACACTTCAAAATTTGAAGATGCATTTATTGCACTTGCAGGGGAAGGGGGACAATCCATATGAAAACCTTGGCTTTTGCTTCAAGAAACACTAAGGAAATAATCAGAGACCGGCTTAATTTAGCCTTTGGTATTGGTTTTCCTGTTATTTTACTGCTGCTCTTATCAGCCATACAATCCAATATTCCTGTTGAGCTCTTTGCCATTGGTCATCTTACGCCAGGTATTGCGGTTTTTGGGCTTTCCTTTATTTCACTTTTTTCGGGTATGCTCATTGCCAAGGACAGGACCAGCTCCTTTATGCTTCGTCTTTTTGCTTCTCCGCTTACCGCTACTGATTTTATATTTGGCTATACGCTCCCGTTACTGCCCATGGCCCTCATTCAAATTATGGTGTGCTTTATTGTGGCCTTTTTTATGGGCTTGACTGTGAGCGTCAATGTACTGCTAACCCTTTTGGTGCTTATTCCGGCTGCCGTTTTATTTATTGCTATCGGCTTACTCTGCGGTAGCTTGTTTAATGATAAACAAGTGGGCGGAGTCTGTGGTGCCTTGCTTACCAATTTTAGTGCATGGCTTTCCGGTACATGGTTTGACCTTGATTTGGTAGGCGGTGCATTTAAAGATATCGCCTATTTACTTCCCTTTGTTCATGCTGTTAAAGCTGGGCGGGCTGCGCTTTCAGGTGATGTTGCTTCGATTTTCCCGCATTTGTGGTGGGTTATTGGATACGCAGTGGTTATTATGGTGATTTCCATCTTCGTATTTACGAGGAAGATGAATAGTGATAATACGTAATCGTGCCGTTTCCTCAAAACCCTACATTATAACACCAGAGTTTGAAGTTGTGCTATAAAAACCATGGAGGTGTATTGTGAATGAACACGTACAAAACGGTTGATATAGCCAAAATGATGGGGATACATGTAAACACGGTTCGCCTTTATGAAAGCTGCGGTTTGATACCTAAGCCTGAAAGGCTAAGTAATGGATACCGTGTTTTTACCGATTTGCATATAGAACAATTTAAGCTGGCTCGGGCAGCACTTCGGGTAGAAGTGCTGCAAAATGGTCTGCGCAAGCAGGCTGTCAATATTATTAAGATTTCTGCTTTGGGAGATTATGAAAAGGCTGCCCAACTCACCCAAGAATATATTGCACTAGTAGATACAGAACAGAAGCATGCTGAGGAAGCGATTAAAATTACGCGACGGATATTGTCTGGCAGAGATACAGAATTAGCAGAAGCTTCCTCAGTACTCACCAGAAAAGAGACAGCCGATTTGCTCCATGTCACAATAGACACCCTGCGAAACTGGGAGCTGAATGGTCTGCTGACCGCGAAACGAAGTTCAAATGCGTATCGAATTTATACACAAACCGATATACAGCGATTGAAAATTATTCGATCCCTGCGGTGCGCCAATTACTCTCTTTCGGCCATATTGCGCATGCTACGGGCCTTATCCGTTGACCCGGAGATTGATATTCGTGTGGCCATTGACACCCCTCAAAATGATGATGATATTATTACGGCTTGTGATAAGCTCCTGACCTCTTTAGCTGAAGCACGCGAAAATGCACGATTTGTAGCTGAGCAAATTGAAAAAATGAAACGTATGATGGAATAAAAGCCTACACTTACACACCATACCCTGAAATAATGATAATCTTGAAACACCTTAAAAATAGGAGGATCAAGATATGGATGAAACCATCCAAGTTTCTGGGTTGAGTAAGTCTTATGGCGACAAAAAAGTGATCGAAAATATCAACATCTCGGTTGCTGCAGGCGAGGTATATGCATTGCTGGGTGCCAACGGTGTGGGAAAAACCACCACCCTTGAGTGCATCTTAGGTACGAGAAAAGCGGATTCGGGGAAGGCTTCAATTTTGGGCTTAGATCCATGGAAAAACCGAAAACAGCTATTCGAGCAGGTCGGCGTACAATTTCAAGAATCCCATTACCCCGATAAAATTAAAGTGATGGAGCTTTGCGAGGAAACGGCCTGTCTTTACAAAAAGCCTGGGAATGTCGAAAATTTACTAAAGCAATTTGAGCTGACGGACAAGAAAAACGCTTTTGTAAACGAATTATCGGGTGGTCAAAAGCAACGTCTCTTTATCGTTCTAGCGCTCATCCCTAACCCCAAGGTGGTCTTTCTGGATGAGCTTACAACTGGTTTGGATACGAAGGCTCGCAGAAGTGTGTGGAAAAGCATGCTTGAGCTGAAGGCACAGGGCTTGACGATTTTTCTGACCTCTCATTTCATGGATGAAGTAGAAATGCTATGTGACAGAATCAGTATTCTCAAGGATGGCGGCTTTATTTTTTCTGGGACAGTTCAGGCGGCTATTGCGCAAAGTCCCTATGAAAAATTAGAGGATGCCTATCTGTGGTATACAGGAGAGGAGGAAACAGATAATGAAGAAGTATATTACACTGCTCAAAACAGAGCTTAAGCTATCCTTTAGGGGCATGGATATGATTATTTTTGCGCTATGCATGCCCGTCCTTGTGGCTGTGATCCTTGGTATCCTCTACGGCAGTAAGCCTGCTTTTGAAGGGGCAGGGTATTCATTTCTGGCGCAATCCTTCGGTGCCTTATCCACCATTGCAATTTGTGCGGGGGGTGTCATGGGTCTTCCGCTGGTCATTTCTGATTATCGCCAGAAAAAAATTCTGAAGCGATTTAAGGTAACGCCAACCAGTCCAACCATCCTTTTAGCTGTGCAGGTAAGTATTTATGCCCTATACTCCTTGGCCTCGCTGGTTTTGGTTTTTCTCGTTTCCACACTTATCTTTGGAACCCAATTCAGCGGATCTTTGGGGATGTTTATGGCCTCGTATTTCTTGGTCATGCTGTCTATGTTCAGCATTGGCATTATGGTGGGCGGAATTTCTCCAAACATGAAGGTTGCCAGTATCGTCGCCAGTCTCTTGTACTTTCCCATGCTGATTTTTTCCGGAGCGACCTTGCCCTATGAGGTCATGCCCTTCGGGCTACAAAAGGTTGTGGATGTTTTACCTCTAACGCAGGGAATCAAGCTATTGAAGGCGACTTCGCTTGGTTTACCCATTGAGGTTATATGGTGGCCATTCTTCATCATGGTTGCGCTCGTTGTGATCTGCGGGGGGATTGCCATCAAGTATTTTAAATGGGAATAAGAGAATTTAAACGGTTCAAGTATATCCCAATGAAATCTAACAATCCTAGTCTCTACTAGTCAATAGGGGACAGTCTGCCTTGCGCGGATGGGTCCCTTCATTTTTCTCAGCATGAACGGGGAATATTACGGTTCCAGAAAAGAGAAAATTGCTTCCGTAATTTAGGGGGGAAGAAGCTTGTCTTTTAATGAGATAACTATACCTGTGAAGGGGTGATATTGACCCTTTAGAACCCAACGGTATAGTCTATTGTGAAAATTTTAGCAATAATAACAAGAAAAAAGCTTAAAATTTGTGCATATCGCATATGTTAAAATTTTAACTATATGTGTTAAACTATTAACGTAGACTGATAAAAAAAACACAAACCATTCTATAAGGAGTGAGCATTATGATGGATTTATTAATTCTTGGAGCAGTCGTGGTAGGTACTTACTTTTTCTTGAAGACCATTTGGAACTATCAAATGCAGCTTGCAAAGGTTTCCAGAAAGTAAAAGAAAACTGATGATAGAGCCATAATCGCGCGACCTTTGATTGACTTGCCCTTTTGGGTATATGTTAAAAGGGAGGGGTAGAGGCTTTAATAAACATAATATTCATAAACTCCTTAAGTTTATAATAGAAAAGAGGGCTGTTGCAAAAACGAAATGTTTTGTAGCAGTTCTTTTTTTGATTAAAATAAGAAGCCTAGGACCATATTGTTTTATTAAATGCGGACCCCTAAAAGACGCAAGTGTTGTATAATATAATTTGATAGGAATGATTACCCCACACATAGGGATCGTAATAGATTTTATCAATGCGTCCACCTAAAGTCATAGAAGGTTTGTAAGGGTTAGGAGGTAGCTATGAAAAAGCGTTTAGGGCTATTTGTGCTCATTATTGTTTTACTTCTTCCCATGTTCGCGGTTACGGTTATGGCTGATACCGGCCCCAAGCCCTCTGTTGTGGTCAACTTTAAGGGGCTGGAAGCGGAAAACTATTACGTTACACTCCTTTCTGACAGGGCTTCCACCGGCCCATGGTCCAAGAGCAATGATTATGAAACCTGGTACGGTAATGAGGAGATCTGGGAAAAGCTCAATACCTATTCGGATGGAGATGGATTCTTTTTTCTTGGCTGCTATTCAGATTGTTCTGATACCGATGCTTTCAAATGGACCTACTATCCGCCAAGCACATTTAAGATTTTGATTTATTTTCCGGAACATGACCGTTTTGTTGTTAGTGCAGATACCTATGAACGCTATGCTTTCGACAGCTATTACACTGTAGATGCCACAGGCCTTGACATACAATCGGCCACAGTGATGGGTGAAGAAATGAGCGTCAAGAGAACGTATGACTTCCCATGGGAAATGCTCTCCTTGCTC
>JAEYPI010000112.1 GCA_023410885.1 Bacillota bacterium | reverse complement strand
CTGCAGTTGAAGCAAGAAAAGCGAGGTTTAGGAACTGTACGTATATTATGTAGCAATTACAAAACAGCTTATTCCGCAGAAGCAACCTGCAGTTGAGCAAGAAAAGCGAGGTTTAGGAACTGTACGTATATTATGTAGCAATTACAAAACAGCTTATTCTATACAAATCTTTATAAAGAATCTTATGTAATATAAAAGGCGAGTAAACATGTAGATTGGAAAAAGATACTTCATAAGCAATGGAAGCATGCTCTCGTAACTATTGTGCAAAAACTAAGACTTCTTATATAAAAAGAATCCCATGCCTTACACTAATGGAACTAAAAAAGAAGGGATCTCCTCCCTTCTTACCCGCTAATCCGCTGATCCGCTGATCCACTGATCCACTGATCCACTGATCCGTTGATCCGCTGTTCCGTTACCCCGCTGACCCGCACCCACTCATCAATGACTATTAAAGCCGCTTCTTAATAGTAACAGTATTTCCCTGGGGACTGAACTCCATACAGTCACAGAGGTTTTGTACAATAAACAGCCCTCTACCCGACTCATCCAAATTCATGGGCTTACACTCAGAAATTTGCGTGAATTTTAAGTCCATTGTACTTGATGGATCAAAGCCACAACCCTGATCTTTTATAGTAATACCCAGCACTTGACTGTTATCCTGGAGCCAGACATCTACACCAATCTTCTTTTGGCCTTCACATTGATTGCCATGCTTGATCGCATTTTGGAGCAGCTCACATAAAATAACCTTGATATCAAAGCACTGATCCGTATTAATGTCCGATTTCATCTGAAGTCTGTCCAGGATGGTTCTAACCTCTTTACAGACCTCAAAGGCATTACTTTCAATGACTTCACTATATATCCTGATGCCTTGGCTATTTTCTATCTCCATAAACACATATACCCTCCGTAAGGGCCCGGGCTATCCCGAATCCATGTCTCTTACTCCATATATACCCGCCTTTACTTTTTTAAAATCAGACGAAACTTTTCCAGAGTCTTTTTTTCTAAACGGGATATGTACATTTGAGAGACATGAAAGTGATTGGCTATTTCCTTTTGCGTCTTGTTGTCAAAGAACCTGAGCTTGATAAACTGTTTTTCAACCTGATTAAAGCTATCCATTGCCCTCTCCAGAAAATCACGATTATTGATTTTCTCAAAGGTCCCATCTTCCTCCCCAACCGTTTCGTGAAGCTCCAGATCATCTTCATCAAAAACAGTCTGGTCAAAGGATTGAATATTGTAAACATTCCAGGATTCTATAATCTCAAGAATCGTCTCTTCTTTCATATTAAGGTATTCGGCAATTTCTTCGATTCGCGGCACGCGTTTATACTGTTGCATGAGATATTCACGCGCTTGATTCACTTTTTGATAAACCTCATAAATACGTCTTGGGATGCGGATTACAGAGGCCTTATCTCTAAAATACCGCTTTATCTCACCTATTATAGTGGGTGTGGCAAAGCTTACAAACTTAACCTCTTCAGAGGTGTTGAAACGTTCAACGGCATTAATAAGTGCCACGCAGGCCACCTGATAGATGTCGTCGCATTCCACACCTCGGTTGATAAATTTCTTTGAAATGATATCGGCAAGATATAAATAACGTGAAACAATTTGATTACGAGTGTCAATATCTCTATCCAGATAATACTTTTCAAAAATCTCTTTTTCTGTTTGTTCCTTATCCTTGAGAGCCTCAGGTCTTTTGCTCATCTCAAACTGCCTTTCCAATCTTTTTTACCATGGTCATCACAGTATGATCTTTTTTATCAAGATCGACTTCATCCATGAGTGTACTGATGATGGCCATTGCAAAGCTGTTGTCATCATTGTCAAAAAGATCTGAGAAATTAAAGTCCGAGCGCTTAAAATTGATGGATAGACCATCCTTTAGAAAAGCAAAATCAATAGTAACCCGATCATCTGAAGGAGACTTTTCAATCATTTTTCCCAAGACCTCCGACAAAGCCACTTTAATATCTTCAATGGTGTCATAATCAAAGCCAATATGGTTTGCTATTCCGGAGGCCGTAAGCCTGGCTATACTGACATATTCAGCCTTTAATGGGATCAGAATTGAAACGGTATCCGCCATCATCATGGTTTAACCTCCTCAATAATAAACACCTTGTCCAGTCCTGTAATCTTAAAAAGCTTCCTTACTGTGCTCTTGGGATTCTTAACGACAATACTATGATTGTGCTCCTTGATACGCTTGAGAGCCCCTACCAGTATGCCAAGGCCCATACTGTCAATATAGGTTAGATCAGTACAATCCAAGACAACATCCTGATGCCTCTCGCCAATAGCACCATATAGACTTTCTTTAAAACCAGGGGCGGAAAAAATATCAATTTCACCCTTCACAGCAATGACACACTTTAGATTATCATTGCTTTCTACACTTAACTCAAACATTTTTACCCCTCCAAAAAATCAAGACTCTTACTGCAGCAATTTCTTTACTAAGTCCTTTGCATGCTCTGGAAATTTCCCTGAATACCCAAAAGCGATAATAAAGCTTTCGCCCATAACACCCGCTTCCTTCAATATGGGGGCATTTGTCACATTAAGGCCGTAGAGCTTTGGCTCATATGTAATACCATCCTCTAAATCCATCGCTACTTTTAAGCTCTCAATATCTGAATCCGAAAGGCCTGAAAGATCGGATGGGCTCAGAACTTCTGCCATATCCAAAAACGCACCCTGTTTGGCAAGGCTCCGATAGGTTTCCTCATCCATGATGAAAAGGTCATTCTCACCGGCTGTAAGCTCAACGGTAAACTTCTGCTGCATCATCATCTGCATCTGCTGATCATTGCTTTCCGATATGTAGATATTCTGGATTAAAACCTCGGTAGCGATGGTTTCAGTTTCAATGCGTTCCTCCAAGGGCTGGGTATCGGACAAATAGAGCTCTCCTGTCACAATAACTTTAAGATCAGGTTCCACCTTATTCACAATGGAAACAACTGTAGAAATCACTATAATAAGGGCAACAAGACCAATGACCACATGCCACTTATAATAATAGATAATGTTGCGGGCCTTCTCCTCATCCAGCTTCAAAAGCTTAAAAATAGGATTAGGATGAGCTTTGCGATAATTTCTCTCTTTTTCCGCTGCCTCATCTTTATAGGATATACCACTCAGGGTTTTATAGGCCTCCTCAATATCGGTCAGCGTATGTCCTTGCTCGTCCTTGTTCAGATGCTTGAATTTTTTTAATAATATGCTCACCCTGTTTAAAATCTCATCAGGTGTAGCCTCATCTGCTAATCCTAGCACCTCAAGAGCCCTTTTTCTGTCCATCAACCTACCCTCCTAGCTTTCCTATTCCCTTGGCTTCATAGTGGGGAATAGTAATACATCCCTTATGGAAGAGGAATCGGTCAGCAGCATAATGAGTCGATCTATGCCGATCCCTAAGCCGCCTGTTGGCGGGAGACCGTGTTCCAGGGCCGTGACAAAATCATCGTCCATCATATTGGCTTCTTCATCGCCTGCTTCTCTCTTTTTAACCTGCTCTAAAAAGCGTTCCTTCTGATCAATGGGGTCGTTAAGCTCAGAGTAGGCATTTCCGAATTCGCGGCCTGTTATAAAAATCTCAAAGCGCTCCGTCAACTCGGGCTGACTTGGTTTACGCTTGGTCAGCGGTGAGACTTCGACCGGATAATCAAGGATAAAGGTAGGCTGAATAAGATTCGGCTCTACAAACTCCTCAAAGAACAAATTGAGGATTTCACCCCTGACTGGCTTTCCTTCAAGATGAAGACCCTTTTCCTTGGCGACTTTGCGGGCCTCATCGTCTGTAGCAATGGTATTGAAATCAACTCCGGCATATTTCAATACCGCATCGGTCATGGTCAGCCTTGTCCACGGCGGAGCTAAATCAATTTCAGCTCCCTGATACATCACCTTTGTGGTTCCAAGAACTTCCTGAGCTACTGAGGATACCATATTCTCTGCAAGCTCCATCATACCGTGGTAGTCCGTATAAGCCTGATAAACTTCCATCATGGAGAATTCAGGATTATGCTTGATGGACATTCCTTCATTACGGAACATACGGCCAAGCTCGTAAACCCGCTCCATTCCACCTACAATAAGGCGCTTCAGGTAAAGCTCCGGAGCAATTCTTAAATACATATCAATATCCAGTGTATTGTGATGTGTAATAAAGGGACGCGCTGTAGCACCGCCAAGAATAGTGTTCAAAATTGGAGTATCTACCTCTAAGAAATCTCTTGCATCAAGATACCTGCGTATAGCGGATATAACCTTGCTTCGTGTAACGAAGGTTTTCCTCACCTCAGGGTTTACAATCAGGTCGAGGTAACGCTGACGATAGCGTGTGTCCTGATCTTTAAGACCGTGGAATTTTTCAGGCAGCGGCCTTAATGACTTTGTAAGCAGCGTATACTCCTCAACATGTATGGAGATTTCTCCCATACGGGTTTTAAAAACAAATCCCTTAATGCCAATGATATCTCCCAGATCCAGCTTCTTAAAGCTCTCATAAGCTTCTTCGCCCAGATCGTTAATGCGTACATAGAGCTGTATTCTTCCATCTCTGTCCTGAAGATCGCAAAAGGAGGATTTGCCCATACCCCTTTTACTCATAAGCCTACCGGCTAAGGATACCTTTTTTCCCTCGTAATTTTCGAATTGAGTTATAATGGTATCGGTTGAATCGGTAACATCATATTTGACGATCTTAAATGGATCAGCTCCTGTATTCTGAAGCTCAGCAAGCTTGTTCCGTCTTACCTTCATAATTTCATTCAGATCTAGCAGCTCTTGTTGTTCACCATTGTTTTCAATGTTTTCAGACATGTTTATCCTCCTAAAGGTCCAATGAACCCATTTGATGACATTTTGCGTACAATAAACCCTGCACAAGGCTTTAATTAAATAAGTACTAAAAAAAACAGTCTACATTTTAGTATGTAAACTGTTATTGTTATTGAAATAATATTATACAATATTTTGTTACTACAAACAAGAACATTTACACCCTTACTTGTGAATGTCGATGATCTTATACTTAGTTTTGCCACCAGGAACATCAATATCTACTGTGTCGCCCACCTTATGGCCTAACAGGGCACTGCCGACAGGAGATTCATTTGAAATTCTTGAAGAGGCAGGATCAGCTTCTGTAGAACCTACAATCTGAAAATCGAATTCATCCTTGGACTTAAGTTCGCGGATTTTTACTTTTGCACCTAAGTTTACAACTTTAGTATCTACTTCATCCTCATCGATAACAGTTGCATGCTTTAGCATAGCCTCAAGCTGTATGATGCGAACTTCGTTCTGTGCTTGTTCATTTTTTGCTTCGTCATACTCCGAATTCTCTGAAATATCTCCGAAAGCTAGGGCTTGCTTGATTCTCTCTGCTATTTCTTTTCTTTTTTCTCCCTTGAGGAACTCAAGCTCCTCCTCGAGTTTTTTAAGGCCTTCATAAGTAAGAAGGACTTCCTTATTGCTCATTTTTTTCTCCCCTTTTTAGTATTCCGCTGCCCCCAAGATGACGGTGATACCTTATTTAGCATTACGATACATTATAGAGTACGGCTTTTTGGATGTCAAGGTTTAAAAGAAAGCCGCATTCCAAGCCTTACCGAAGTCTCTGCAACGCTTATTTCCCAAGCGTTTGCGCATACCATGATGACTACACCTTCCAAAACACCTCGCTCCCAGCCGCTGAGGATACTGTGTCCTATTTTTCTCCTGATTTTGTCTGAAAATTCTATGACAATGCTGAATATTTTTTGATTTTTAGTGTCGATGATTTTCATTGCCCCAAAATCCACAATCATACCCTTGAAGCTTCCAGGTAATGCATCGAAGCTCTCATGATCGTCCGGAAAACGAAGCCACAGAGAGGTTCGATTTAAAACCTCCGGATCAGTGGTAATATGTACAGGAATACCCGTTTCGGCGAAGGCCTGCTCAGCTTCATCAGGATCAGGGGTTCCTTCCGGTAGTAAAAGATTCATGGCCTTGACTCGGGTAATAAGTCTGGATATGGCATGCTCCAAATGGGCAGATCCGCCCGTGACAGAGATTTCTCTGGTACTCAGATTCCCAAGCCCCTGAATAAGCTTTAAAACTTCAGGGAAACGATTGACGGCGACCTCCAGCAGCACCTCATCAAAACGGTATTCACCGGGATGGGAAAAGTCATTGGGCCTTGGCTCCGTATCCTTATCAGCCCCAAAATAGATTCCCCTAACCTCAGGATGCTCCAGAACAGGCCATACCCTCTCCTCCTCCAAAAATTTATCCAGCCTTGTTCGTATTCTCTTTTTCAACCCTTCATGGGTCAATATTTCCGGTTCATAAAAAGGCAACGAACAAGCCACCAGATTAAGTCCGTCCATGAGCTCAATCCGGTGGGTTTCCAGAGACAATGAGTTAAAGAGTAAGGAGCCAATGGCTTGATAAAGCTTGGAGAATGGTCCACGCTCTTTCTTCTTCGTCGCAGGCAGAATGAGTCCTATATTCATCTTGGCTCCCGACGTAGGATTCCTGCTACATCATACGGGGGGTGTTCCAAAATGATAACAACAAATTCATAAAAAATCAGATTTGGGTGGTGTAATTAGGCGCTTCCTTCGTAATGCTAATGTCATGGGGATGGCTTTCCCTGAGACCGGCATTGGTTATTCTAATAAATTTGGCATTGGCTTTGAGGTCCTCAATGGTAGCGGTACCACAGTAGCCCATGGAATGCTTAAGACCTTCTACTAATTGGAATACCGACTCAGACAGGGGGCCTTTGAAAGGAACACGGCCTTCTACGCCTTCGGGAACAAGTTTGGTTGTTCCTTCCTGGAAGTAGCGATCCTTACTACCCTTGTTCATGGCACTCATGGAGCCCATCCCTCTATAAACCTTAAAGCGTCTGCCCTGATAAATTTCGGATTCCCCTGGGCTCTCCTCAGTTCCTGCAAACAGGTTGCCAATCATAATGGCACTGGCTCCCGCCGCAATGCCCTTGGGGATATCACCGCTGTATTTGATACCACCATCTCCGATAATGGGAATATTATGTTTCCTGGCCTCTTCGGCACAATCATGTATAGCAGTAATTTGTGGCACGCCAATACCGGTTACAACACGGGTAGTACAGATTGAGCCGGGCCCAATTCCAACTTTAACAGCGTCAGCACCAGCCTTAATTAAATCCCTTGTACCCTCTGCTGTTGCCACATTACCGGCAATGACCTGCATATGGGGATAGGCACTTTTAATGGAGGCAACACCGGTTAATATATTTTGAGAATGACCATGGGCAGAATCCAACACGAGGACATCGACACTGGCATTGACCAGAGCCTCGACTCTTTCCATCATGTCAGAGGTGACGCCAACGGCTCCTCCTACCAGCAGTCTGCCCCTTTTATCCTTGGCTGAATGCGGGTACTGAATGGTTTTTTCAATGTCTTTAATCGTAATAAGTCCTTTTAAATAGCCTCTTTCATCCACAAGGGGAAGCTTTTCCACCTTATGCCTTCGAAGAATTTCCTTGGCTTCCATCAAGGTTGTACCTACAGAAGCTGTCACCAAATTCTCCTTTGTCATGACTTGGCCGATTTTTTGACTATAATCCGTGAGGAAACGCAGGTCTCGATTGGTGAGAATACCTACAAGCCGCCCTTCTTCAGTGATAGGTACACCGGAAATTCTATATTTGGCCATAAGCTCATTGGCCTCATGAATGGTATGCTCAGGAGAAAGAAAGAAAGGATCAACGATAACACCATGTTCAGACCGCTTAACCCGGTCAACTTCGGTGGCTTGTTGTTCTATGGACATATTTTTATGAATGATTCCGATGCCGCCCTCACGTGCAATAGCAATTGCGAGTCTTGATTCGGTGACAGTGTCCATGGCTGCGCTGACCAAGGGTATATTAAGCCTTATTTCATTTGTCAGATAGGTCGAAACGTCAATTTCCTTAGGAAGCAGCTTAGAATACTGCGGTACTAAAAGCACATCATCAAAAGTCAATCCGACCTTTTCAAACTTGTCTCCCATAATCAATCCTCCACTTTTCTAAAGCCTTTCAGGCATTCCGTCATGTATACAAAGTACATACTAATGCTTTCGCCAAAATATTATACCTATTATACTTGATAGGTTTTTAAAAATCAATCGGGATTGTGTGCCAATCACCATGGGCTGCCTCATCTGGCCTATAGCCTATATGCGAGACACTTCGCTTTAATATTACCCGGGCTCCTTAGTAAAAGATCAAAGCGGCAACAGAAAAATAGCATAAGTAACTCATTGGATATTAGGATTTACAGGATGATCTTTATCATTCATTCTTAAGTTTTATTTGTTAGGAAATTATTTTTTTGTATTTGATTTCTTGTTCTGGCATGTTATAATAACCTCACCTGTTACAAGAGTTCGTTCCCAAAGGAACGAACAACAAGCCTCGACCCATAAGAGAAATCGTAGATTTCGAACAGGGAACCGAGTTATTGATACTTTCGTATTAATAACCTCACCTGTTACCGAAATCGAAGAATTCGAACAGGGAACCGAGTTATTGATACTTTCGTATTAATAACCTTACCTGTTACCGAAATCATTATCCTTCATCTTATGCCTACGTGTAATTGACACTTCCTGTAAAAGCAGGTTGAAACAATGGTATGGTGAGTATTATGGGAAACGAAAGAACATTTGTCGACGAATTGTTGGACGAATGTGATCGTCAAACAAGCCAGTACACAGGCAAAGAATTGGAATATGCGTATAAAGCCCTGGAACTTTCCAAGGCCCTTCAATATGATATCGGCATTTTTGAAAGCCATTTCCGCATCGCCCGTTCTATGATGTCTACAAGCAACAATGAAGAAGCCATAGAGCATCTTGATGTTTGCTATTCTATTGCCCAAACGATAAAAGATACCTTACGCATAGCAAGAACAGCTAATTCATTTGGTATAGCCTATTATAATCTTGGAATTACCTCTAAAAGCCTGGATCATCTTCTAGAGGCGCTGGAGCTTTCAAAATCCAATAAATACATCGATATAGAGTGCCGTGTCTATAACAATATCTGTAGTATATTAACAGAATTAGGCGATTACGAAACGGCCATTGAATACCTTTATAATATTCTTCATCAATGCCAGCAAAATGAATCGCCCATCTTCCCTAAATGTATAATCTATCGTAACCTCGCCCATACCTTTTACCAAATGAATAAAATCGGTGAGGCTGAGTATTATGCATTGGAAGCCCTGGAAGAGGCGCAAAAAGAGGAAAACACTCCAGTACTCTGTGAAAGCTATTATATACTGGGCCAAGTCCGCATGCATCAGAATGAGCTTGATGAAGCAAGCACGCTTATGTTAAAAGCTCTGAACCTTGCTGAAAAAACCACCAATGATTATTATTTGGTCCAGATTCGCATTGATATGAGCAAGCTCCTATTAAGCCAAAACCTTTTGGATGAGGCCTTTAGAACGATTCGGGAGGCCTATAGCCTCGCAATTCTCCTTGACTATCCTATATTAAAGCGAAATGTCGCCCTGACCATGGCTGAGATTTGCCAAATCACCCATGACAAGGATATGCTGATTGAGGCTTTAACATCATTTAAGGATGTAACGCGGCTATTGGAGGAAGAAAACCTCCACCGTCAACAGGTCTTCACCAAGGCCCAGCTCATGCTCTTCAATCTTAAAAAGGACAATGAGCGGCTTCGCGGTGAAATTGAACGGGATCCTCTTACGGGCTGCCTTAGCTCCAGAACCTTCCCTGACCGTATCACCCAGGCTTTGGCCACCTATGGTAACACCGGTGCGTTAATCTTTCTCGATATTGACAACCTCAAGACTGTCAATGATTCCTATGGTCATGACACGGGGGACGCTTTATTAAAATCCTTTGCACAGGACCTTCTATCCGTCATGCCTCCGGAAGCTCCGAAAATACGGATTGCCGGTGACGAGTTCCTTGTATTTATGCCGAAAGCAGGAAAATCAGAAGCTACCGAAGCCTTAGATAAGCTTATTACAACGCTCGCCAGGCCCCGGATAATTGGCCAGGTTATGATGCCGGTGCTTTTAAGCGCAGGTATAGCACTCTACCCCGAACACTCGTCCGATGTCCTCAACTTACGAAAAATGGCTGACGCCGCCATGTATTCGGCCAAACAATCGGGCCGGGGCATCTACCGCATCTATAATGCCAGTTAAGGAGCCTTAAAACCTTCTGACATTGTCTATTGAAATTTTAACACTTTCAAAGGGGTCCATCTCAATGAGGTCCTGTTCGATGATGACCCACTTAAAGCCAGCTTCTCTGCAAATATGATAGAGTCCAGCGCAATGATTGATTCCCGTTCCCACCTCAGTCATTTTCCTTTCATTGGCATCCATGTCCTTTAAGTGTATGGTTTTAATCCGACTGAGATTCTTTTTCAGATATGCATCAGGGTCAACATTCGCATATTTTACCCAATAGCAGTCCAGCTCGAGGGATACATTTTCTGGGGAAGTGTTCTCCAGAATAATATCCTCGGCCA
This sequence comes from Bacillota bacterium, assembly GCA_023410885.1. Lineage (GTDB taxonomy): Bacteria > Bacillota > Clostridia > DSM-8532 > DSM-8532 > DTU059. The sequence goes on along the minus strand of JAEYPI010000112.1, from coordinate 14,740 downwards.
TTTCACCATTAAACCGGGGTTCAAACTCATGACCATGGTTGTGGTACATGAGATCCAGCCCATTACTGCGCAATTTTTCTCCGGTCTTCTCCAAAAGCTCGCTGAGCCTTAACCAATCCTCTTTGCTTTCTCCATTGTAGTAGCCCAAAGTCACATATTGGCTTTCTAATAGGGTGTTATAGCGAATAAGCCCCTCCAGATCATTCTGGAGCTTCTCTGCATTGGTATGGGTTCCCATAGATTTTAGATTGTATTTTTCGAGTAGCCCCTTCATATCTCTTTCTTCAATACCATAGAAGGAGTAGAACTCAACACCGTCATAGCCAAATGCTGATAGTGATTTTAAAACATTCTCTAAATTTTCGTTACACTTCTCCCGAAGAGAATATAATTGTAATCCGATTTGAGGTTTCATATTAAAACTCTCCTTTTATACACATCCCATTATGTGCGGATTTGAATATGGCATCTATGACCTTCATGACCCGAAGCATCTGCTTATGAGTGACAAGAGGCTCTTCTTCTCCTTTTATGGCCTTGGCCACATTATCATAATAATTCCTGCAATCAGGATTTACTTCAGGAAGGGCCACTTCATCAATGGTTTCTATGGGCCTGGGCGCCATGGTTTTTGTTGGACCCGCACTCGTATAGACAATGCTTTCCTCCCATTTGAATTCCACTTGATTGGCTTTTAAAATTTTGCCCGAGCAATCCCAGCCATTGACGACTAGGGTTCCGGTGTCGGTGCTCACATGCCAGCGGGGAAGGGGTATAAAGGTATAGGTATCTACCTCGATCAAGACACTCAGGTTATTCTTAAATTTCAGCATAACCTTGAAGTTATCATCAACTTCTTTAAACTTGACACTCAAAAGGTGGGCATATATCTCGGTAATCGGGCTTTCAACCAACAAAAGAATCTGATCAAGAAGGTGAACACCCCAATCAAGAAGCATGCCGCCTCCGGCGTCCTTAACACATCTCCAGTCACCAGGTATGCCCTTGGCGCCCTGAACACGGGATTCAATATAAAAAGGCTCTCCAATAAGCTTTCTATCCAATGCTTTTTTCACGGTCAAAAAGTCCCTATCCCAACGTCTGTTCTGGTGAGCGGTGAATACCTTTTTCTCAAGCCTTGCTACTTCAAGCACCTCTTGGAGCTCTTCTGCATTCATCATAACAGGTTTTTCGCATATCACATGTTTTCCGGCCTTCATGATCTTAATGGCTAATTCCTTATGAAAGTTATTGGGTGTTGCAAGGATTACCAACTCCGTATCATCAGAAAGACAATCCTCCAGAGAGGCATACCCCTTATACCCTTCATCGATGGCCTGTTGCCTGCGCTCCGGTTTAGTGTCATAGGCACCGACAACCTGTAAGGAGCTTATTCCCTTAATCTGCTTTGCATGGTAGGCCCCCATACCACCAAAGCCAATAATTGCAGTTTTTATACGCATATTTAATCTCCATATTAGCATTCAGGGTGCGATACTCCCTGGTATCGCACCACAAAAACTATTTCTCTCTCTTTAAGCCCACCACATACCGGTAGGCTTTGTCTCAGTGATCATCACATTTTTAAGAAATGCAGCAGCCTTTTCCAAGCCTTCTTTTGAAGTCATGAGACTATCTTCATGTTCAATGGACATCACATGGTCATACCCGGCCAGTCTCAGCTCGCTGCAAATCGCTCTCCAAACCTCTTGACCATGTCCGTAACCAACTGTTCTGAATATCCAGGACCTTTGTGCCTCATTTGCAAAGTGCCTGGTATCCAGAACACCATTTTTACTCGTGTTATACAGATCGATCTTGGTATCCTTGGCATGAAAATGATAGATGGCCCCCCTTAGCTCTCGGATAGCAGCTACAGGATCCATTCCCTGCCAGAACAGATGGGAGGGGTCAAAATTAGCGCCAATCCTATCCCCAACCGCTTCCCGAAGCCGGAGTAAAGTCCCGGGGTTATAAACGCAGAATCCGGGATGCATCTCAAGGGCAATCTTATTAACGCCATACTTCCCGGTGAACTCCGCCGTTTTCTGCCAATATGGAATAAGTACTTCATTCCACTGCCATTCCAGCATTTTTGTAAAATCATCGGGCCACGGGCATGTCACCCAGTTCGGATATTTGGCCGTCTCGCAGTCACCCGGACAGCCTGAGAAGGTGACGATGGTGTCAATACCGAGCTCACCGGCCAGTTGGACTGCTGCTTCATACTCGTTATGGAATTTTTGAGCTATTTCCTTTTGAGGATGAACGGGGTTACCATGTACCGACAGGGCACTCAAGATCATATCGTGCTTCTTTAATGTCTCATTGAATTCTTTTATACGACTTTTATCTTTGATCATTTCAATGGCGTTGCAATGGGCGGTTCCCGGAAAACCACCGCAGCCAATCTCAACCGCTTCTACACCGATTTCTTTTAGATATTTCAATGCTTCATCCAGGCTTTGATTGGCAAGTAAAACTGAAAAAACCCCTAATTTCATAGATTCCGACCTCCTGTGGATTCATATTAAAAATACACCGGTTTTCCGGTCTTGGCTGATTCATAAATGGCCTCCAGTATCTGAGTAACCACAAGGGCTTCCTCAGGTTTGACGGTCAGCTCGCCCTTACCCAAAACAGCATTAAGGAAGACCTGCTGTTCAATGACCTGAGGCTTATCACTTGCGCCCTCAAAGAAGGCTACGCTGCCGGCCTTGAAATCGGGTTTGGTCACATATTGACGCCCGTTTTTGACCCCATTGATTCTTAAGCCATCAAACATATCCGCACCTGCAGCCGTTCCACATAATAATGTTGCAGCTTCAAGATTTTCTAATGAATTAAGGGCCCAACTTGACTCAAGCATGATGGTTGCCCCATTTTCCATGACCACGAACCCAAAGGCGCTATCCTCCACTGTAAATTCTTCTCTATTCCAATCTCCCCATGCGTTGCCGGTATTTGTTTGGTTGTTTAGCTTGTGGTAAACGGTTCCGACAGCATATTTAGGCTTGTAATTGTCCATCATCCAGAGCGTGAGATCCAAAGCATGGGTACCAATATCGATAAGAGGTCCTCCGCCTTGCTCAAATTCATTCAGAAAAACACCCCAGGTTGGTACGGCCCTGCGCCTTATGGCCCTGGCCTTGGCAAAATAAATATCACCCAGAGTTCCGTTCTTGCATTCTTCCTTCAGATAGCTTGAGTCCGAGCGATAACGGTTTTGATAGCCGATGGTCAGTATCTTGTTATTTGCTTTTGCCGCATCCACCATTTTCTTTGCTTCAACTGTATTGATGGCCATGGGCTTTTCACACATCACATGCTTGCCTGCGTTCAAGGCCGCGACTGTAATTTCACTGTGTGAACGGTTGGGCGTACAGACATATACAATATCAATGCTTTCATCTCTCAATAGCTCTCTGTAATGCTCATAAATCTTTGAGCCTTCTGACCCAAAGTCTTTTACAGCTTTTTCCGCTCTTTCTGGTATAATGTCGCAAAATGCTACCATATCCACAAGACCGGTTTGTTTAATGGCTGGCATTTCCTTACCATTTGCAATTCCGCCGCATCCGATAATGCCCGCTTTTAATTTACTCACAACACTACCTCCCTTAACTGCAGTACATCTTGTTATAGCCTGTCTTTCCCCAAGGCTGCCCTTATTGACAATCATAATTTCTTTTTGTTAATATCGATAGTAAATAATCCAGATTTTGTAGACAAAAACTGATGTGCGGATCCCTATTAACAGGTGACGAATTTGAGTGCTTTTTTTGAACTCCACAGAGAATATGATAGCGAAATAGCCATTTTAAATATTAAAAATAATATATGCCAGCCCCATTTTCATTCCAATATTGAGCTGGCTTATGTGGTTGATGGGTTCATTAGCATTAATATAAACGGCCAAATCCAGACATTGACAAAAGGCTGCATGTCCATAGCCAACAGCTATGATATCCACAGCTATACCAATATTGAAAACTCAGATATTATAGTTGTGATCATACCCATTGAGCTGGTGAACAGCTACACAGCCATGCTTCGTTCGAAGGTTTTCTCTACCCCGTTTATCGAGGGATGTGAGCAGACGGGGCAAATCCATTCTATGATTTTAAAGCTTGTAAGCTCGGAAAGTCCCGGTCATGAATTGATTAACAAGGGATGTGCTTATACAATTTTAGGCTTGATTCTTAACCGTGTTGCGCTTGTTGATAAGCCTTCGGCCAGCGGCACTGACCTCGCCCGAAAAATTCTTCTCTATATGCAGCAAAATTACCTTAATCCGCTCTCAATAGATTCTTTAGCAAAGCATTTCGGCTACAATCGCGATTATTTGTCCAGATTTTTTAATTCCTTTCTGGGATGCGGATTTAACAGCTATTTAAATGCTCTGCGCACCCGCCACGCTGCTTATCTGATGTCCAACGGAAAAGCCGATCTAACAGAAATCTCCTTTGCATCAGGCTTTGATAACTACCGTACCTTTAATAGGGCCTTTAAAAATTTCTATGGGATGACACCCTCTGACTTCAAGAAAAGCAAGTAAATAGAGGTGCATTCCAAAGGAATGCACCACAAGCCTAGACCCGTAAATAGAGGTGCATTCCTTTGGAATGCACCTCTATTTATAACCTTATTTATTATACTTGCCCATGGCGACCTCAACAGAAGCACAAAGTAGCGTGACAGCCGCAAGTGAAGCACTCTCTATGGAAGCATTCAGAAGCTTGCGCTCCTCCTCTGAAAAACGGCTTAGGACATAGGCGGCCAAATCCATTTTTTCAGGAGGCTTTCCTATTCCAATGCGGATTCTGGGGAAGTCCTCGGTGCCAAGATGGGTAAGGATTGAACGCATGCCGTTATGGGTGCCTGCACTTCCCTTGGCCCGGATTCTTAATCGTCCTACATCAAGATCAATATCGTCGTAAACAACCACCAGATTCTGAGAGGGTACTTTATAATAATCCAGTATTTCCCGTAAGGCTTCTCCACTGTTGTTCATATAGGTCTGGGGCTTAACGAGAAGCACCTTCTGCCCTTGTAGGATACCCTCTGCGACAAGGGCCTTGTGCTTATATTTAAAATTACTTATTCTATATTGAGCAGCAAGAAAATCTATGGTATCAAAGCCCACATTATGGCGGGTACGTTCATATTGAGGACCCATATTGCCTAATCCGGCCAAAACAAACATGATAACACTCCTTCTTAACCCACATACGATACAGACCAGTAATCTAAAAGCGGATATTGAACCCTGGGGTTAAATATCCGCTTTCATCACCACTAAGAAATATGAATTACTGCTGTGTAAAGAGAGTGGAAATTGAAATATCTCCATAAATTCTTTCAATGGCTTCCGCGAAAACATCGGCAACAGAAAGGGTTATGATCTTGCTGATCTTCTTTTCCTTGGGCAGGGGTATGGAATTTAAGGTGATCAACTGCTTGATAGCGGAGGTACGAATCCTATCGATGGCAGGCCCTGACAGAACCCCATGGGTACAACAGGCATAGACCTCAGTTGCACCTATATCAGAAAGGGCATTAGCCGCGTTCACAATGGTTCCGCCTGTATCAATCATGTCATCAACCAAAATGACACGCTTACCTTTTACATCACCGATAATATTCATAATTTCACAAACATTAGCCTTCGGACGACGTTTATCAATTATGGCCAGCGGCACGTCCAGCTTTTCAGCAAACTTTCTGCATCGTCCGACACTGCCGATGTCGGGTGATACCACAACCACATCATCAACGCTATTGCCGAATTTCTTCATGAAGTACTGGGCTAGCAAGGGCGCTCCTAAAAGGTGGTCCACCGGAATATCAAAGAAGCCTTGCAGCTGCGGTGCATGAAGGTCCATAGTCAGCACCCTGTCCGCTCCTGCTGTGGTAATCAGATTGGCTACAAGCTTTGCTGAGATAGGATCCCTGGCCTTGGCCTTTCTGTCCTGCCTGGCATATCCGAAATAGGGCATGACGGCAGTTATACGACCGGCAGAAGCACGTTTAAGCGCATCAATCAGAATCAACAGTTCAATGAGATTATCATTGACCGGTGTACAGGTGGACTGGATGATAAAGACATCCGAACCTCTCACCACCTCGTTGATGCTGATGGCAATCTCACCATCAGAAAAGCTGGAGACCACTGATGCGCCAAGGGGTAATCCCACCTTTGTTGCGATTTCTTCTGCCAGTTCTTTGTTTGAGTTACCGGCAAAAATCTTTATGTCCTTACCGTGAAGATTCATAAGACTAAACAACCTCCAAAAAATAATCTAAATTAAAAAATCATTTTTTATCCAGACCTTTTTTTCTGACCCAGTCCTCAATAACAGTTTGACGGCTTCTGGCAATGGCGAGGGCATATTCAGGCACCTCGTCGGTTATGGTTGAGCCAGCCGCAATATAAGCATAATCCTTAATTACCACAGGGGAAACCAGATTAACATTACAACCTACAAATGCATGATCCCCCACCACGGTCCTGTGTTTCTTTTTGCCATCATAATTAACTATAACTGTACCGCAACCGAAATTAACATTTTTCCCAACATCAGCATCACCAATGTAGGTAAGATGGCTGATTTTAGTATTATCGCCTATGTTGGAATTTTTAATCTCGACAAAATCTCCTAGCTTAATGTTCTTACCAATCTTAGAGCCCGGCCTTATGTAAGCAAATGGACCGACCTCTGTGTTATCGCCAATTTGGGATTGGGTCATAACAGAATTCGCAAATCCAACACCATTTCCAAGTACACCGTCTTCAATTCGTGAATAAGGGCCTACCTGGCATTCTTCACCGATGATGGTATGGCCCGTCAACTGTGTGCCGGGGTGAATAACCGTGTCCTTACCAATTTGAACATCTGCATGAACCATACAGGTCTCAGGAAGATGAAAAGTGACCCCATTTTTCATATGCTTTTCAATAATGCGTTTTAATAGGATGCTTTCGGCTTGAGCCAGCTGCATCCTGTCATCAACACGCATCATTTCTGCAGGGTCTTTAGCTTTATAAGCACCGGCTTTTTGGTTATTTGCAATCATTTTTTTGGTAATATCGGTAAGAGAGCATTTTTTCTGATCAGTATCATCGATCTGGGAAAGAACCCCTAACAGGGCCTCAATATTAAAGAAATAAACACCTGAATTGATTTCTCGAATGAGCCTTTGTTCATCGTCAGCAGCTTCATGTCCTACTATGGTGGTCACTTGACCAGCTTGATCTCTCATAATTCGGTCACACCCAAAAGGATCGTCCATATCTGATGTGAGAAGGGTAATCTGGTTACCTTGCATTAAATGACATTCATAGGCCGCCTTTAGCGTATCCCCTGTCATTAGGGGCATATCACCGTATAATATAAGTACTGTGCCCTTTTTATCATATAAAATATCTTTTGTCTGAAAAACAGCGTGGCCTTGACCAAGCTTTTGCTGTACAACAATGGGAGTATCGTTTGATAAAAGGTTCTCCACATTGGCCCTGTCATCGGTAACCAAAACCAGAGAGTCTGTTCCGGCTTGCGTCACTGCTGTGCTGACATAGGCGAGAAGAGATTGTCCGCATACCTGATGTGCGACCTTAGTCACGGTTGATTTCATCCTTGCTCCTTCATCTGTTGCAAGGATAACCGTAATCAGTTCCTGCATGAGCTTATTCAATCCTCCTGAAGATACCTTTTTCAAAAACCATTCTCTCATGTTTATCACAGTATTTCAATTGGTATTTTAAACATTTTAGTACAATAAAATAGGCACTTCTTAATGATGAAGTGCCTAAAACTTTGGAATCAATATGTAATTATTCCTTACTTGTTGTACCAGCAGCCTCTTCTTCGGCTAGCATTGACTGATACTTTTCTAATATGGCATTCTGAACCTTGTTTCTCGCGTCAGCATTGATTGGGTGCGCAATATCCCTAAATTCTCCTGTAGGAGTTTTTCGACTTGGCATTGCGATAAAAAGCCCACCTTGGCTTTCAATGATTTTGATGTCATGGACAACAAATTCATTGTCAAAAGTAACTGACACTACTGCTCTCATTTTTCCTTCAGCTTCTACCTTACGAATTCTAATGTCTGTAATCTCCATCTTAGCAGCCCACCTTCCGATAAAACTATGTAGATTTTTTATATGTTAATATAATTTCGCCAAATATTCCAGAATTCCTTCTTTATTCAAAAAATAATTTTAATATTTTCCAATATAAAGATATACAGGTAATCAAATGAGTCAAGAAACGGCTATACTCAGAATATAATTTCTTTGTAAAACATTTATGGGTATTGATCTTTGGGAAAACTGGAAGAATTCAGAAATAGCGGTTTGCTAAAGCATACTGCCGGAGAACTGAAAGGAAGCCTTGTAGACGACTTTCATGTGTTATATTATAATGCTAATTGAAACATTGAATTGGAGAGTGCGTTATGGAACAAAGCTTTTCTTTAGATAGAGATAATATGACGGTACACATGGTGGGAATTGGGGGCATCAGTATGAGCGGGCTTGCCGAAATACTCATGCATAAAAATGTGAAAATCACCGGGTCCGACCTCCATGAGTCCGAAATAACCAACAAGCTCAAGAGCATGGGGGCCATCATTTACCCTTCTCACGATGCCTGCAATATTGATAACCAAACCCTGGTGGTTTATACAGCGGCAGTTCCTCAAGATAATCCCGAGCTTGTTGAAGCAAGAAAACGGGGTATTCCTATTATAGAACGGGCTGATCTTTTAGGGGCCATCATGGATCAGTTCAATGAATGCATTGCCGTCTCAGGCACTCACGGCAAAACGACCACAACCTCTATGGTGTCGTCCATTACATTGGAGGCCGGATTGGACCCTACCATTCATGTAGGTGGTATGCTTGATCTCATCGGAGGAAACACACGTATCGGAAACAGCTCCTACTTCATTGCTGAAGCCTGCGAGTATAAGGATAGTTTTTTGAAATTTCGCCCTTCACTGGCTATTATTTTGAATATTGACGCCGATCATTTGGATTATTTCCGAGATATTGACCATATCAGAAGTTCCTTTGAGGGCTTTATTGCCAATGTCAGAAATCCTGGATTGGTTGTATTAAACCTGGATGACCCTCAATCTAAGAATCTTTCCAAGGTATTGACAAGACCTATGATCACCTATGGCCTTAATACGCCCGAAGCGGATTGGACAGCTGAAAATATCACTTTCAAACAAGGGTACGCCAGCTTTACTGCCATTTACCAAAAATCCCCGTGGGCTAGTATTCAACTCTCTGTTCCCGGCCTGCATAATGTCTCCAATGCTCTGGCTGCAATTAGCGCCTGCAATGCCCTGGGTATTTCAAAAAGCGCCATCATTAAAGGACTTGGACACTTCAAGGGGACACACCGTCGGCTCGAGGATAAGGGAACGCTTCATGGCGTGAGAGTCATGGACGACTATGCTCATCATCCAACAGAGATCCAGGCTACCTTAAGTGCTGCACGATCCCTGGCCACCGGCCGGCTTATCTGTGTGTTTCAACCCCATACCTATACGCGCACCTTTGAGCTGCTTGATGATTTTTCCCGGGCTTTTGCCCAGGCCGATACCGTTATTGTAACCGATATTTATGCTGCCCGTGAAAAAGACACAGGCCTTATCAATGCCCGTGTCCTGACAGAAAGAGTCAATGTAAATACTGGTAACGCCGTTTATATATCACGGTTTGAGGATATCGTTAAATTCTTATCCGAGAACGCAGCACCGGGCGACCTCATTCTTACAATGGGCGCAGGCAGTATTTATCAGGCAGGAGAGCTTTATCTTGCATCAAAGAGTGCGTCCTGACAGCCGTTATCATTGCTTACCAAAGTCTTGTTACCAAAATGGTCATATCATCTTGGTGGCCTTTTACGCGGGCCATGGCCTCCCTAAGGAGCTCATCAGCCAATTGCTGGGCATTGGTGGTATCCAGTCCTTCTATAAACCGTTGAAGCCCCAGGACTTCCCCCTCCTCAGAAAAGGCTTCCAGTACACCATCGGAAATTAAAATTGCAAAATCGCCCGCTGTCAGAGCGGCGGGCTTGTAATGGGTGGCAGGAAGATTCCCCGAATCCTTATCCTCCATGTTCACCACCTCTACCCCCTGTCGGCCTTTTACAAAGGACGCGGATGCGCCATATTTGTAAAAGGAGGTATCACCGCTTGTCAGATCAATGGCACAAATGTCCAGAGTAGCCAGTCGATCATTCTCTCCTCTTAAATTAAGATATAAATTCATGAGCCTTATGGCAAGTCCAAGCTCTATGCCATCCTCCATAAGATTTTCAAACATTTGTATCACCGTTCGGCTGTAGCGGTCCGCTCGTTTTCCGCTGCCGGCACCATCACTGATGGCACTGATATGATAGCCTTCACCTGAGATAAAGAACGCAAAATTATCGCCTGATACCGCACTGCTTTCCCGACTCGTACGCGCAACCCCCGTCGCCGTTTTGAATTTAGGCCGCTGCCTATAGCGCACTACTGAATATCCCATGATATCCCTTCTGCTCTCACCCATGCGGATCAGACCACTATTGAGGGTCCCGTGAACAATTTCGTCCAATTCCTTTGCATTAAGTCTGTTTTTCGCTTCAAACACAGCTTCTAGATAAGGTCTGGATTCGTTTTGATCATGATAACGAAAGCTTGTAACAGGGATTCCCCTGTTTCCCGCCACGCCAAGAAGCAATCCTTCAATTTCATAATCTCTGCCCGGCGGTTCCATGAGCCACCGGGCGGTTGACATAACGGCATTGGAGACCATGGCGGCCTGCTTGGAAAGAAGCAGGCGGCTCTCGTTGAGCTTAATCCGCCATACGCTTTCTGCCTTAAATAGCGAATAAGCCGTTCCCAAAACCTCAATGAATTTGTCTGATTTAGTACAGGTATTGGTAAACCATGCCGGAACTTCCAATTGCCCGGCATCATTGGTTTTTAAATCAGAAATGGTCTTTTCGATGAATTTATATGTTTTTAAGAAATGGGTTCCCCAACATCTTTCGCAAAGGCTGCACCGGTTGCATACCTTTTCGGCTACGGTCTCAATCATCCATTCGGCCACTGCATTTTCATTATCTTCATCCTCAGTAAGCGTTTCCTCGATATTTCTTGAGATACGAGAAAGTGCCTTGCTCAATACAAACAACCGATCAGCCGCCTCATGGGTTTGGCCTGAATCATTGACGGCCATAACCTCGGCACATCCTCTCAGACCGGCCATTTCATCGCTTAGAAAATTCAAGAAGGATTGGGGAATTAAAAAAAACAGAATTCCCGCAGCGAGTGCTTCATAGTATTTAATAATGAGGCTTCCTTCCAATATAGAAAGACCTGAGAAAAAGACAACCACAAAGGTCCATAAGCAAACACAGGCCGTTCTGCTTTTAACCGGCAGACCCGCGGCAGCTCCCGCGAGTGCCAGCATACCCGGAATTTCCAAGGAGGAAGGTAGATCATACAGGGCGATAACCATGCCTATAAGAGCGCCTGCACAAGCTCCCACCGCTCCTCCTTTTCGTCTTGCAATAATAAGGACAACAATGCCTGCAAGAATGGTTCCGATTTCAAAGTTCCAGACAACAACCCCTTCCAAACTGATAATTACAGCACATAATAGTGCCGCTTTTGCCACCAGCATTCGCCCGCTAAAGAGAAATTTTCTTTTGATGGACTGAAAGGATTCCGACGCCGGAGCGAAAATAATAGATAGTGAAAATACAAAAGCTGCTCCTAAGAGGGACACCACCAGATCATAGAGGTGAAGACCTTGTACCAAACCTCTTAGTATACCTGTAAACGCTACGAGAACAGCCATAAGCGTTGATCGGCTAAGTGAATTTTCTTTGTGGTTCATCATATGAAAAACGACATGGGAAAAGACTTCAAACAAAATTAGCGCTAAAACCTGCCTGATGGTTTCATAAATATTTGAGAATAGGAGATTACCCAAAAGAATGGACAGGATTGCAACTACCTTCGAGATTCCTGTAAAACCCACAGAAATATAAAAACTGATAGCGAAAGGCTTAAGAATACCAAAAATGCTGGCTCTTGAAAAAGTAAAGCACAGAATCCAGGCGGCAACCTGGGGCCAAGTGAGGCTTGATACATAGGATATAAGCTGCTTGATAGGCTTTCGTTCGCTCTTAAGTGCTGCAATATTTTCCATGGGGGGTTCCTCCATTCATTTTATCCTTAGTATGAAAAGACCAAACTTTTGCCAAGCCGTACTAGATTGAAAGCCTGCGGTGTAAGATTAAAGAGACATAATCCCATTATATGTCCAACTCCATCCGAATAGTATAAACTTCCCGGAACGAGGGAAATAAGCCAACTTGACACTGCTCAACAAAAAGCTGTACACAAGAACAAAAAAATATGATAATATTTTTTAAATAAAAAAACACAGGAAATGTCTAGCGAATATTTTCCTTTACTAGAGCCATCTCCAAACTTCGACCCAATTTCTATGTGCATACAGGAGGAATTGAAAATGATCATTGGTGTTCCCAAGGAGATTAAGAACAATGAATTCAGGGTAGCCCTCACCCCTGCCGGCACCTATGCTCTCAAAAAAGCTGGCCACAGCATTCATGTTGAAACAGGAGCCGGATTAGGAAGCGGTATTTCAGATGCGGACTTCGTTTCAGCCGGTGCTGAAATTGTTTCTACACCGGAGCCCCTATTTGCAGAGTCCGATCTCCTTTTAAAAGTCAAGGAGCCCCTGGAAAGCGAATATCCCTTACTGAGAAAAGGAATGATTTTGTTTACCTATCTCCATCTTGCTCCCAATGGACCTCTTGTCAAGCGTTTAATTGAAGCAGGTGTCACCTCTATAGCCTATGAAACAGTGCAGTTACCAAACGGCTCGTTGCCCCTCCTCGCGCCGATGAGCGAAGTAGCCGGCCGCATGTCTGTTCAGATAGGTGCTAATCTTCTACAAAAAACCAATGGTGGATTGGGTGTACTCTTGGGAGGAGTTCCCGGTGTACCTGCCGCTAACGTGGTGATTGCAGGCGGTGGAATTGCAGGCTTTAATGCAGCCAGAATGGCTGTGGGACTGGGTGCTCATGTAACGGTTCTGGATATTAAGAAGGAGCGCTTAAACGTCATAGATGAGCTCTCCAACGGCAGAATTTCTACCCTATACAGTAATGAATACAACATGACGGAGGCTGTAAAGCAAGCCGACCTTCTCATCAGCACCGTTTTGGTGGCCGGAGCCAGAGCGCCCAAGGTTGTCACCGAAAGTATGGTTAAAAGCATGAAGAAGGGGTCGGTTTTAGTCGATATCGCCATAGACCAAGGAGGTTCGGTGGAGACTGTGGATCATGCGACCACCCATGAAAACCCCACCTACGAAAAACATGGTGTTGTTCATTATGCTGTTGCCAATATCCCGGGTGCTGTCCCTAGAACGTCTACATATGCTTTAACGGGGGTGACCCTTCCCTATATCATGAAAATCGCAGCTTTAGGCGTAAAAAATGCTTTGCTTAAGGATGCGTCCTTATTAAGCGGTTTAAATACCAGCAAAGGATATGTGACCTGCCGTGGTGTAGCCGATGCTCAAGGTCTTCCCTATACGCCCCCCAGTGATGTTCTTTAATTATTTAATGCACAAGAGGATGTCTACATAACCCGTATGGTGTTGTAGACATCCTCTTTTTCTTGTGACCGCAACAAGGACCTTATATTATTTGGAGATGCGGATACGGCACTGGGCCTTATCGCAATTGGAGCAGTCAAACTCATAGTTCAGGCCATATCTTTCAGCCACTCTCCGATACAGTGTATCACAGTGCATGCAGTATTTATGGTAAGGAACAATTTGCTTGTACTCCATGAGCCTTCCCTTTGATGGACAATGGTGCATGTTGATTTCGAAGATATCCTTGTCCTCATCCAATGTCATGGTAAAATCTGCGGCTTCTTCATTTAGAGCTTGGGCCCAATAGTCATAGCAGCCGGCAATCCCTTTATCATTGATCTGTTCCCCAAGTCGAGGTGTTACATATTCATCCGAGATGTGTTCCCAGTACGTCACAACGGCTTCATAACCGCCCTGCTCCTCAAGAAAGGTAAAAAGCTCGCTGTAGGCTGGGATAAACTGTGTGCAGGATATCACAATAAAAAACCTCCCTTAATAACGATTACAATGAGAAACGATAGCTGCTGGCGCCATCCTCTCTTTTGTAGTAAAGTAACTCAAAACGAATTCCGGCAGCCTCGGCCACGGTTTTAAACACCGTATTTACAGTTTCTATATACCATTTAGATGGGGTATGGCCGCTTTCTCTCATAAAGGTGACAGCAGGGCAGCGGTCAATGGTAACCTCTAAAAGTCCATCGGTTAATACCGTATGTAAGACTTCCGGCATTTCTTCCTGCATGTAAAGATCTTCTAGATAACGCTGCAAGGCAGATAGCCCCTCTTTTTTGATCTGGTCTACAAGGGGAGATAAGAAAGAGGTGGCATAGCGGTGTAAATATTCAACCACAGCCTCATCACCATAATGTGTCCCTACATAGTTGATACCGATATCGGTGGAAACATGAAAATCACGGTGAAGGTATTTGTTGTCTGCAGCAGACCTGGTCATTGTTTTAATACTCAAATTGAGGTCCTCCTTTAAATCATATCGAGCTTCAGATACTATGCAAACTTATTTCTATTATAAGCCAAATG
>JAEYPI010000088.1 GCA_023410885.1 Bacillota bacterium | reverse complement strand
ACTGAATACCATATACTGTTCCATTCCGGTATTGAGGAAATTACCTATTCCTATAACCAATAGGACAAAATAGGTAGGTACCAGATGCGGAACCGTTATGTGCCATATTCTGCGCATACGTCCCGCTCCCTCAACCATAGCTGCCTCATACAGCTCCGGATCAATTCCAGAAATTGCTGCAAGATAAATGATGGCTCCCCAGCCAAGGCCCTTCCACTGCTGGTATAAGACTTGGGTAATCCAAACATTGTCTTTACTGCCCAGAAAATCTATGGCTTGATCGGTAATTCCGGTAGCTTGCAACACATTATTAACAAATCCGCCGTCTATAGCAAACATGGCAAACGCCAGAGAGTACATAACAACCCAACTGACAAAATGTGGAAGGGTCGTTAGGGTCTGAATGGAACGGCGCAATTTCGGTAAATGCATTTCGTTTAGAAAGATTGCAAATATTGCGGGAAGCGGCGAGAAAAGGTATCCTAAACCGTGAATTCCAAAAGTGTTGCGCAGCACTTCGAATAATCGCTGACGCATAACAGGATTTGTAAATAGTACGGTAAAATTCTTCAGCCCCACAAAAGTGCTTTCAGAAAGAGATCTGCCGGGCTTGAATTCAAAAAAGGCATATCCCCAACCCCATAAGGGTAAATAACTAAATATGAAAACGATAGCTAAGCATGGTAATAATAAAAGCAGAAGCTTTCCGCCCTCTTTTTTTGACGACAGGCGTTTTTCAGCAGTTTTTTTATGAATGATCATCGTGCCTTGCTGATTTTCCATCTATATCCTCCTCACATAATACTGTATCTTGGCCAAACCAGCTTACACTCTCATTTTAAATTCTCTGAGCCATGATGTATATGCAAATAATTTCAGGTAATAATAAAAATTTCAGTTAGGAAGTGCTATGCTACTTATTGGAATAATTAGGCCCCCACCTCTAATTGAGACCGACAACTGATGCTAATATAAAAAATTATAGGTAATATCAAAAATTATTGTTGGAATTCATTACGCTCCCTTTAATGAAAAATATATTGTATAATATAGCTTATAGTAGTTTTTAATCGTCGCATGTCTGAGGTCTGATTTACCATTCTGATTGGAGCTCAAAGGGAATAAAAATTCTATAATCTGGAGCGTGCTATGTACAGTGTTCTTTTAGTCGATGATGAAAAATCCATCCTCGAAAGCATCCAAAGTACGGTGCCCTGGGAAGAGCTGGGTATAAATAAAGTACTCACAGCACAAAATGGTCAGGCAGCGCTTGATATTCTCAAGAGCCATAGTATTCACTTGCTTGTAACAGACATAAAAATGCCCGGCATGGATGGTCTCGTCCTGCTTAAAAACGTTAGAAAAGACTATCCTGATATTCGTTGTATTCTTTTGTCCGCCTATGGAGAATTCGAATATGCACGTACGGCCCTTACTCTGGGAATAGAAAACTATCTCTTAAAACCCCTTAGCGTGGAGGAGCTTACTGCTTCGATACAAAAGTCCCTGGAAAACATAGACATACGCAAGCAAATGGATCAAAACCTTTTCCACGACAACATCCTTTTACGCTGGATTACAGGCTCGATTTCCCAGGATGAGCTGGTTCAACGCACACCTGTCCTGAATGTAAATACCTACGCCAGGAACTATTGTATTATTTTATTAAGGCAATTAAACCCAAACAAGAACATGTCCGTTATTTGTAAAAAATATGAAGATATACTTCAGGGGAGCTATTCTGTATACACATTGCCTGATAGTAATAATAATAATCATATTATGATTCTTGCGGCACATGAAATATTATCCCGTACGCTATTGGAGCAAGTGAAGGAAGCCGCAAAGCACGCCGATTCCGACAATGGTGCTATCGTTGCCATCGGTTCTGTTGTTTTCGGAAATACAGAGCTGTCTAAAAGCTATAATGCTGCCCGGAGCACACTTCAATATGCAACGCTTTTTTCACATGAGCTTATTGTCGCTTTTGGCGAAACATTTAATTCCCGTATGAGTCCTGCAGCACAAAAAAAGGTGCAAGGCTTACTTGATATGCCTACTGCCAAATCCGCCGTCGATGGCGGAAAGCTGCTTCTTGAAAACCTTTTCGCACTTGGCGGCAGTCAAAAGGAGCTGCACAATCTTGTAAGCGAGGTGGGAACCCTTATATTGACAAAAGCCCATGAGTATTTACCGGAGCGAAGTCTTACACATCTTGAGGAAACATTTTTGGGTAAGCACGGATCTCTGTCAGGGATATTTAATAAAGACGAATACTCCTTGTGGCTGGAGGAATTAATCACCGAAACCTGGCTATTATATCATAGCAAAACCGGAAATTTGAGCCCTGTGGTAAACCGGGCTATACAATATATACAGGAAAACTATGCCGCTTCCGTTTCAATAAAAGAATTTTGCAGTAAACTCGACATGAATGCGGCATATCTGGGCTACTTGTTTAAAAATGAGACCGGTGTATTCTTTAACGATTATGTCAGCCAAATACGCATTAAAAATGCGGCATGGCTGCTTGAGAATACCAACAACAAAATATCAGATATTGCTAAAAAAGTGGGTTTTTCAAATGTGAGTTATTTTATAAAATGTTTTCGAAAACAAACAGGCCTATCACCTGTGAAATATCATCAAACAAGGTTAACTGACGCAGCAAAGAAGTAGTATGCGATGCCCACATTACCTTCCATTCGGGACTTGTCATTCTGAATGGAGCGAGCGCGATGAAGATGCTGGATTTGTATCCAAAAGATCCTTCGCTGGCGCTTAGGATGACAATTGTATAAGGATGGTTACAACTATGAAATATATGTCTTCCACAAAGCGGGATGCATCCTTGAACCAATTTTTCCGCAATGTTCTGACGGTTATTCTATTATTGATCCTTTTATTTGTTTTAACCGCTGTATATATGACTTACACGAACAGAAAAAATGAAATACTATCCCAGACGAAAATCACGCTGAATGATATTACTAATGAACTTAGGAGCATTGATAAGAATTTTTCGTCGATTTATATGCCTGTTTTTGCAAACAAAAGTACTTACCAGGAACTGTACGCCTATTTTTCCGGCGATGCCAATAAGGATAGTGATATATCTCCTATAGAAAAAAAGCTTAAAAGAGAAAGGCTTTACAATGCTATAAGTCAACTCATGAACAGAGACACCAGAATCACGTGGATAGCTCTATATTCCCCAAATAGGGATCAGAATGTTATATGTACAACCTCTTCGCCCACACTTTTAGACATGGATGAGGATTTTCCCTTTTTGCCGGAGCTGGAGAATAAAAAGGAGCAGATGGAGCTATATGGCGCAAAAATTCTCCCCGGCCATTCATCGTTAAATTTCACCTTTGCTCTCTGCGGCGGTATTTCCCCTGAAATGGGAGAAGGTGCGATATTAGTAGGATATCAATCAGGGCTATTCGATCAGATTATTAAAGCCTCAGAAGATAAAAACAGAGCGCGATATACTATTTCAACAGCACAGGATGTTATTTATGATTCTGAAGGAATGTATCCCTCAGCTATTGGCTCTTCCGAAGCAAAAAAGAGCCGTGAAACCGTTCTAGGATTTTACAGCCACTCCCTCAGATTCACTGGAAGAGGATACACCACCTCTTTTTATTTCCCCCGCTTGAGCTTGTTTTTAAGAGCCCATCAGAAGACTCCGGCTATCCTGATGGTTGGCATCGCCTTGAGTATGTTGGCAGTATTTTTCTATTACCTGTTTACAACCCGTATCTTTAAGCAGGTGGAAGATATCAAAACCGGCCTTCAGCAAATTGGCCGCAACATCCAGAGCAGACTGCCCGAAGATCAATATTCCGGAGAACTGGGCAGCATTTCCCGCTCAATTAACAAAATGGCCACCAAGCTGGAATTTTTGATTGAAAATGAATACCTGTACCGGCTAAAGCAAAAAGAAGCGGAGCTAGCCGAATTGCAGTCAAAGTTTGATCCCCATTTTTTATACAACTCTTTGGAAATTATACGCGGACGTGTTTATGACACCGGCGATATCGAAACAGCCGACGTTATTAAAAAGCTGTCCCAAATTTTCAGAAGCTTCATAGGAGAAAAACGCTTTGTAACCATCCAGGATGAAATAGCATTCTGCCATTCCTATTTTTCTCTCATTCAATCGGCGGATAAGGAAAATATACAAGTCAGCTATGACGTTGATACAAACCTGCTCAACTTTGGAATTATACGTAACCTGATGCAGCCGGTAATTGAAAATTACATTGTACACGGATTCGATATCCACAGCCAGGACAACCGTATATGCATACGCTGTAATCAGGATGATGATGGGTATGTACATATAAAAGTCATTGACAATGGCTTTGGTATAAGCAATGAGCGGCTTAAGGAGCTAACTGATGAATTCGAAAGCAATTCCTCTGGCAGCCCTGAGCAAAGCTACGGGCTTAAAAATCTGTCAAAACGCATACAGCTTTTTTATGGCGATACTTGCGGACTTGAATTAAGCAACAATCCCGATAGGGGTGTATGTGTAACGATAAGAATAAGGAAAATGAGCCTGTCAGAGCATGAAGCCCATTTTCGTTTAGGTATCGGCTAATGATCGGGTGAAATTAACTCTTCACTTTTCACTTAATCTATTATATTTATATCGTATGACATGACGGGAGGACGCTTTACGATGAAAAACGGCGATTATGCCTATGAGCTTGTACAGAATTTAGATTATGAACGAATTACCGGTAGCGAACAGGAAAAAAGGGCTGCTGGCACTCTGGTTCAGAGACTAGAAGCTTTGGGCATCAAAGCGGAACAGCAGACCTTTGAGGTTCCTGCGTATACCATTCACAAGGCTGACCTGCACCTAATAGAGCCCTCATGCTCTTATCATTTCGAAGTCACCGGTTATGGGCTTTCGGGCTGTACGCCACCGGAGGGAATTGAAGCCCCCTTTTTCTATGCCGAAAACGGTGAGGATGTCAACCTTTCTATGGCCAAAGGTTGCATCGTCCTGCTCAACACCCATCCTGATGCCAAGGTTTATAAAAAAATGGTGGAATCAAGGGTAGCGGGATTTATCGCTATTTCCGGCAATCTTTGTGATAATCCGGAAAAAACCGATCTGGAAACACGCCGTCTGCGTGAAGGGCGGCACCTTACGGGAGATAATCCTGTTAAGATTCCCGGACTTTCCATCCGTGCCCGGGATGCCCTGGTTCTTCTGGAGCAAAGCCCGGTTCGCTGCAAAATCATTCTTGAGCAGGATGAATTTATGGCCCAGTCTCAAAACATTGTGACAGAGCTTCCCGGTCGCAGCTACACGGATGAATACATACTCTTTACCGCTCATTATGATACCGTTCCATTCAGCCACGGTGCCTACGACAATGCCTCCGGCAGTGCCATTATTATGGCGCTGTGCCGTTACTTCCAGCAAAACCCTCTTAAGCGTCCATGCCGTTTCATATGGTGCGGTGCAGAAGAAATCGGCCTTGTGGGAAGTAAGCATTATGTCAGCCAGTTATGTGCTGAAGAAAAGAACCGTATTGCACTGAATATCAATATTGATCTTGCCGGACAATTAATCGGCGCCCACCATGCAGTTGTGTCCGCCGACAACTGCCTTAGTAATATCATTGCCTTTCTTGCCAGCGAATCAGGGTATGGGGTAAATATTCGCCATGATGTCTTTCCCAGCGATTCCAGCAGCTTTGCAGATTCGGGCATTCCGGCGGTAAGCCTGTACCGCACAGGCTGTGGCGGTCATTCCCGCAATGACACTGCTGGTCTAATGAGTGCTGCCGCACTCCAAAAGACCTTTGATTTTGCAAAAGACCTTGCAATCCGCCTCGGTAACAGTGCTGTTTTCCCGGTCCCCCACCTCATACCCAAGGAAATCAAACAAAAGCTGGATACCTATTTTGGCCGTGACTGTAACGGAAATATATGAGATTGCCTATATCAATAAAAAGAACCCCACCCGCTTCCGCAATCAAAGATTGCGAACGGGTCCAGGAACTAGGATGCATAGGCGAGCAGTCTGCGGAGCAGACGACCAGCCCTTGCTGCATTCACAATAAAAGGAGATTGCTATGAAGGAATTTACTACAGCAGGTGACATTTGTGCACACCTGGGCGATGATTATGATAGCTTTCACGGTGCTATAGTCCCGCCTCTTTTTCAAAACACCCTGTTTACTTCAAAGGAGCACGACCACGGCTATTCTTACACTCGTGTAAGCAATCCGACCACAGACATACTCGAAAAAAAATTAGCCGCCCTTGAAAAGGCAGAAGCAGCCCTGGTCTTTTCCTCTGGTATGGGAGCCATCTCTTCTGTGCTGTCATCCCTGCTTCGGTCCGGTGATCATCTCATTGCATTAAACAGCATATATCCCACTGCCGCAAGCTTTATCAACACCACTCTCACGAATTTTGGCGTGAAATGCTCCTTTGTCAGACACGCATCCATAGACGAGCTTGAAAACGCAATCTGCCCGGAAACTAAAGTGCTGCACCTAGAATCGCCTTCCTCGCTTATTTTTCAAGTGCAAGATCTGAAGGAAATCGCTGAATTCTGCAAGGCAAGGGGAATTATAACCGTTATTGACAACACTTGGGCAACGCCGCTTTATCAAAACCCCTTGGAGTTTGGCATTGATATTGTAATCCACTCTGCAACAAAATATATAGGAGGTCACAGCGATGTCATGGCTGGCGTTGCTATGGGAAGTAAATCACAGATAGATTCTCTCAGGCATAAGGAACGTTCTCTGCACGGTACATGCCTAGATCCTTTTGCCGCATGGCTGCTCACGCGGAGCTTACGGACACTAGAGGTGCGTATGGAACGGCACAGCTCAAATGCCATGCAGGTTGCAGAGTATCTGGACAAGCACCCGAAGGTCAAAAAAGTTTATTACCCGGGCCTGCCAAGTCATGAAAGCTATGCCCTGTCAAAACAGCAAATGAGAGGATTTTCAGGTGTCATGAGCTTCGTACTGGATATATCGGATGAGAATACCACGAGGTTTACAAAGAATCTTAATGTTTTTGAAGTTGGCCCAAGCTGGGGTGGTTTTGAAAGCCTTGTTTATCCTCTCGGTTCTTCCGAAGCAGGCAGGCCTGCAAGAGAATTCCAAGGCATACCCGATGGCCTGATAAGAATATCAATAGGCTTGGAGAGCATTGACAGTATTTTGTCCGACCTTGAAAACGCACTCAGAAAAGTATAAAGTATGTGACCCATCGTGGGAGAGCTTAAGTAAGACTATATAAAAAGCACTTTGCCAATACACCAGATATTGACAAAGTGCTTTGTTAATATTATTAAAAATCTTTATACGCTTTGTATATGCTGTAGTCTATCACATAGAGAAGAAGCATATTCGACATGCTATTCGTTCGCCAAAGGAAAACGCAAGGTAACCTTAAAAAGATCCCCATCCACCTTAATTTTAAAATCGCCTCCCATGGCCTGGACATAACCCTGTGCAATGGCAAGCCCCAGTCCCGAGCCCTCGGTGGTTCGTGACTCATCCCCTCTTACAAACCGTTCCAGAATTTCTGTCTCTTTAAAATTCATCTCGTAATTGGCAATATTCTTGAGAGAAACAAAAGCTTTCTTATCCTGCATCCACACATCCACATAAACTCTGGAGTTTTCAAGAGCATACTTAAAGCTATTGGTCAAAAGGTTTTGGAATACACGGTAGAGCTTCTTGCCATCACCCATGATAAAAATCGGCTCCTGAGAATATTGGGTTTTAAAGGTCAGGGTCGTTGCTGAAATTTCATCCTGCATGTCGGCCAAGGTTTGCTGGATGAGCTTTGGCAGATCTAATTTTTTCATCTCCACATCTATTGCACCGCTGCTAACCTTTGAAAGATCAAATATATCCTGAATCAGGCTCTTGAGCCTGTCTGACTTCTTAGAAAGGATGGCGATATAGTCCTTGACATGGTCCGGTAAATCCGCCTCCCCTGAAAGGAGCTCCACATAGCTGATAATGGAGGTTAAGGGTGTTTTGAGGTCATGGGAGACATTGGTGATCAAATCAATTTTCATTCGCTCACTTTTGAGCCTATCCTCTGTGGCTTTCATAACCCCTTGCTGAATAAGATTGAGATTCTGCGAGGCTTCATAAATATCAGAGTCCGATGAAAGGTTTGTGGGTGAAGAAAAATCTCCCTTTGACATCCTTTCCGTTTGATCAATCATTTGCCCAAACTCCCCGATCGTTCTACCAAATCGTCTTAAATAGCGGTAGACCAGATAAATCGCCAGTCCCACTAAAAGAGCAAGCGCTATTGTTTGCGGAATACCGCTACCCCTCCCATTAATGCCCCATATAAATACAAGAACTGTCAGAAAAGCAAGGGCAAGCTCTACTCCAATAAAGGTAAAAGCCCTCATCATTAAAGCTTTCTGGAAGGGCTTTCCTCTTTCAAAGCCGCGATATTGCCTAAAAAGCCATGTGATGATATTGTTTGTAAAAAACTGCCTTTTGTTATAAATCATATCCACTAAAATGAAATAGAACCACCAGCAGATCATGAAAACTATAATAAGGAACATAATAGAAACAGCATCGGCAGCAGACGATCGACTAGAAAACATCAGCTGCCCCACAATGCCCAGAGCAAAAACTGTCAAAACCAGCTTGACCTCAATCCAGAACCATCCCATGACTCTTGCTATTTTGCTGTCAAATTCTCGTTTAGCTCTTCGCATAATCACCGATAGAATTAAAAGAATAATGCATAAAAGCCCAAGAAGGCCCAACCCCGTAACAAGCCTTTTCATCATCAAACTGTTATGGTATAAGGAAAAGATTGGGCTGTATGAATAGGGATTATCAACGATTTCCTCTGCTACGATCAAAAGTGCCTGGGTCTGTATCCATTGGGGGTGCATTTGTTCTTTTTTAAAATATTGCTGGGGCAATATACCCAAATAGCCCTTGTCAAGATCATAGACATCAAAAGCCAAACCATCATTTTGGCCTTTCAGGTTCTTTCCATCAAAGTATAAAAAGTAGTCATAGCCCTCGGGAAGAATAGGCTGGCCCTCTTCATTGAAGGTCAGTTTTTCAGTTGCATTGGTTATTTGCTTCCCAGTCTTGGTGTTATTGGCCCAGTACAGCAGATTCTGACCCTCATGCTCATACTCTCGAATTCTCGACAACTGACTACTTTGGCCTTGTTCGTCACTATATTCATCACTTACATATAATATAAGTCTGTCTAAACGCTCAGCAATATCTCTCTTAAAAGGATTTGACGCTTTGAAATCGTGGAACACTGTGGATTTAAAGTCCTGCCAATTGTCCACTACCCTTTCTAGGGAAATAATGCTCATCAAAGCTAGAGAGAAAAGAAGGTTCACACCAAGGAAAAAACAAAGCCATGCCAAAAAAGGCCTAGACTTTTTCGATTTTGTATCCAATTCCCCACACCACCTTTAAATATTGAGGTTCTTTGGGATTAATCTCAATTTTTTCACGAATACGACGGATATGAACCATTACCGTATTTTCAGCACTATAGGCCGGTGCCTCCCACACACGCTCATAGATTTCCTCAGCGGGAAAGGTACGCCCCGCATTTCTGATGAGCAGCTCAACAATTTTCGTTTCGGTGGCGGTCAGCTTAACCGGCTCCCCGTAGAGTGTCAGCACCCGGGTTTCAACATCGTAGCACAGGTCGCCCGTCTTAAGGAGGGTTGTTTTCTCTGTAAAATTAACATCTCCCAAGGTCATATAGCGCCTCAGCTGAGCCTTGACCCGAGCCATGAGCTCCATAGGATTAAAGGGCTTGGT
The DNA here is from genome assembly GCA_023410885.1 of Bacillota bacterium. Taxonomy (GTDB): domain Bacteria; phylum Bacillota; class Clostridia; order DSM-8532; family DSM-8532; genus DTU059. Next base: position 6,556 of record JAEYPI010000088.1, on the reverse strand, counting down.
GACATAGTCATCGGCCCCCATGGAAAGACCTAATATCTTGTCGCTGTCTTCCGATTTTGCAGAAAGAAGGATAATGGGAATATTCTTCATTTGCCTGATTTTCATGGTGGCTGAAAGTCCATCCAGCCTTGGCATCATAATATCCATAATGATAAGCTGTATGCTTTGGCTGGTAAGATAATCTAAAGCCATCAAGCCGTCATAGGCCTTTAGAACCCGATAGCCCTCTTTTTCCAGTAAAATGGCTATGGCACCCACAATTTCTTTGTCATCGTCAACAACAACAATACACGGTGTTTCCAATCTCCCACCTCTTTTTCTTTTGCCGTCAATTCGTTTATAATGAGATTCCCTCACCTTCATCTAGAATAGGGGAATCTTATTTCAAATTTGCCGATGTTTTTCTTAAAACTTTCTTACGATTAAGAATTGCTTATTTACATTTTAAACAGTTTGGATCGGTTCGTTTTAGCAATCGCGCTTCGCGACGCTGTGTTGCTTGCAAAAACTCCTGGCGCTCTTCCTCGGTCTCAAGGAGCAAGCCCGGAACAGGGCGAGGCTTGCTGTTTTCGTCCAGAGCGACGAAAGTTATATAGGCCCTATTGGTGAATTTAGACTCTCCTGACAGATAATTTTCAGAGCAGACCTCCACCATGACCTCCATTGAGGTCCTGCCCACCCAAGTAAGACGGGCCCTTAGGATGATCATTTCCCCCACACGAACGGGGTGGTTAAATTCCACGCTGTCAATGACTGCTGTGGCCACGATGGACTGAGCATGGCGGGAGGCCGCCATGGCACCTGCTATATCCACCCAGTGGAGGAGTCGTCCCCCCAAAAGGTTTCCCAGAAGATTTGTATCGTTAGGGAGCACCAACTCCCGCATTTCTACCATTGAATCCGAAATCTTTTTTGTCACCATTATCACCCTTATCTCTATATTTTTTTATTTTTCAGATCAATACCCCTTACCGAGCACTTCCACTCTTTTGGCCCTATACCCCAAACCAAACTTCCACAATGCCATTATCATTGATCGAATACGAAGCCCCTGACCCCAGCTTTGTGGCCACAGCTCTGATAAGCTCCGGCACATTATAGCTTTTATCGGAATAATCGGCAATTTTGACCATTATGGGGTATTTCCTGTTTTTTGCACCATTCAACAGAAAAGCCATCAATTCTTCCGGTGATGAAACCACCAGTTGATGATAAATGAAATAATTGTATGCCGTACTGTAGCAACTGGGATAGCGATCAATCTCCCAGCTATGATCAACGCCAATCTCCTCATCCGTCAGGTTGAAATAAGTATATTGAAGGATCTGTTCACCAGTTTCAGTAACGGGGTCGTTCCATGTGGCATCCACATGATAATACTCACCCTCGATTTTCACCAGATTCCACGCATGGGATTGGGCCTTTGAGCTTCCCACAATAACCAAGGATTCTACACCCGCCCTGTCCAATAAGAGCTTCATTGCCTTGGCATAGCCCTCGCAAACTGCTTGTTCATTAATCAGCACCCCATAGGCGTTGTGGGATTCCGGTGGAATCTGATCGACTTCATCATTCTCTACATCATACCGGCAATGATTAACGATATAATTGTGAATGGCGAGTTCTTTTTCAAAATCAGCCATTCCCGGCGTAATCACTTCTGAAATGATCTGATCCGCTTTCTGGCTAAGCTCCTCACCGGCCTTTTTAATGAACTCCTGAGGTTTGCTATATTTAAAGGAAATAAGTCCGTCGGAGCGGTAGGTACAGCTTGTGTAAAAAAGGATATTCGGGTCACCGGTCGTCATCTCTTCGATCATAGCAGAAACCTGCTCAAACTCAATTCCCGGAGGGATCATGACCATATTCTCACCCGTGAGAAGGGCCTTGTGTATCCGATCATAGGCTGATCTTTCTATCCGATTTTCGCCTTTATGGTCAGCGGATTTACCGGTATTTTGCTCATACCCAATAGTCCCCTCAGTATTTTGAAGTCCTGCATGATTACCTTCTCCATTGTCCCACTGACTTGATACATAATCTATTCCATCAGAAATGAGTTGGATTGACATGAGGATTCTATCCTTGAAAAAATATCCGGCTATAAGGATGAGCACGATTATTACGAGCTTAATGGGCTTACCCTTGCCACGAGCAGCATGTACCGAGCAGCCGCATTGGCCACAACGCTGCCATTCTGCGGGAATGTAAGAGCCACATTTTTTGCATTTTACCCAATCCTGATCCTTTAAGCTCATGATATTTTCCTATCCTAATACATGCTTTCTTCTATTTTATCCTATAGAATAGAAAAAGAACAGTGAGAATAGCCTCACTAGACAGTTACAATCGGACTATCGCCTAAACAAGGCTCGAAATGGCTTTATGCAGAAATAATGGGCCAAGGCCTAGTGGTGCGTTCTACTATACAACCACTAAACAGCACAAATCATTCTGTATTGGAGGGTACATACTTTGAATCAAAAGACGAAAGCCTTAAAGGCTGCATTCCCTCACACCATTCCTGTCATGACGGGATATCTGTTTCTGGGAATTGCTTTTGGCATACTAATGGACAGCAAGGGTTATCCCTTTGGATGGTCCGTTTTAATGAGTCTGTTCATTTATGCGGGCTCCATGCAGTTTGTAACAGTCAATCTTTTGACCTTGGCCTTCAACCCCTTAAACGCTTTTCTAATAACCCTCATGGTTAACGCGCGGCATTTATTCTACGGATTGTCCATGCTGGGTAAATTCAGGGGTACAGGCAACAAAAAGCCCTACCTTATTTTTGGCCTGACCGACGAAACTTACTCCATTCTTTGTTCCGCAGAACCTCCAAAAGATGTGGAAAAAGGATGGTTCATGTTTTTTGTGACCCTTCTGAACCAAGTCTATTGGATAACAGCCTCAGCTATCGGTGCCCTTTTGGGTTCCATGTTTACCTTTGATACCAAGGGTATTGACTTTGTCATGACGGCCCTGTTTGTAGTGATCTTTATCAACCAGTGGAAATCACAAAAGCACCATACCCCCGCAATCATCGGTACAGGGGCTTCGGTACTTTGCCTGTTGATCTTTGGACCTGAGCATTTTATTATTCCTGCTATGCTCTCAATTATAGTGGCTTTGACCTTTCTTAAAAAGCCGATCGAGAAGGAGGTGGAGCTATGATTCTCACATCGGAGCAATCCGTAATTCTAATAGTCGTCATAGCAGGTGGGACTCTTTTAACAAGGATACTCCCCTTCATTGTGTTCCCCGACAAAAAGGAAACACCCTCCACTATTCTTTATCTTGGAAAGGTGCTTCCTTATTCCATCATGGGTTTGCTGATCATTTATTGCTTAAAGAACGTATCCCTTCTGACAAACCCCTATGGTATTCCGGAAGGACTTGCCATCCTGTGCGTTGTACTGCTGCACCTGTGGAAAAACAATACCCTTCTAAGTATAGGGGCAGGGACAATCATTTATATGGTGCTGGTGCAGCTTGTATTTGTGTAGGTCCTTTGATCGTAGGCCATATAACCTCACTTGATCTTGATGGTTTCGCCGTCTACTGTGATGGATTCCACCTTTTCAACATCGATGATATCAGGGGGGAGATATTTGATATTAAATTCCCCCGGCTCTATATGACATATTACAGTGTAAGGTCCAACCGATTTACCTCCTTCATATTGAAGGGTCATTTCAATATCAGCCGGTAAAATGCCACCCTCCCCATCCCGTTTTATATCCGGATCCCCCAAGCAATTAAGGGTAATGCCCAATGGAGAGACGGTTATTTTCTTAATGCTCCCCCGCTTCAAGGGTAGATCAGTATCCACTTCTTTGCTTTCAGCGATGGCCTCAAGGGTGAAGGTATTTTCCCAACGGCCCTCTACATATTGATCATAGGTGGTGAATGAAGCCATGAGCTTTAAGCCTTCCAGTTGATTAACAGTGGATATATCGAAAATATACTCCAGATAATCACCTCCGATGGTGGTTTCTCCCTGCTTATACTTTCCGAAGGCAACAGTATTTGTACAATAAATCGAATCTCCATTTGTGTCAACAAAATAAAAGTTCCCATGGTTGAAACGCCCCATATCACTGTCTGGATTGATTTGAATATGGAGCTTTCCTTCGACAAAACCGATGTTTGAAAGCGTGAGCCAATCCAATCCCGGGAGGCTGATAGCCTTTTCATCTCGTTTAAGCAAAAGAAAGTCTTCCCCTTCCCGCTTTCTGTCGATGGTGAACTCACCCGATCCCCCTGAAATTTCATGGGACCCTACACGCTCAATCGTGGCATCTCCCCCGTTTTCTAATAGCGTATAAAGGTCAAGTCCTGTCTCAAAGCCCTTTGTTTTTTTAGCACCTGACAAAAAGCTATTGATGCTCACCGTTATTTTTCTACCGGTCAGCTCCTTTCCACCACTACCCGACATACGTAGAGTTGCCGTTTTACTGTTTTCATCATAGTTAATGACTTGGCAATTAAGAGCCGGGGCTTGGCTGACGAAATAATCATAGATATCAAGGGTCTCGTCAATACGTTCTCCCCATAAATCCGTCAATGTCAGATAGATATAGACCATATCATCATCATTCATAGCCGCCAGGGTTTTCATACGAATACCCTCATGTTCGCTGATTAGCCCAATGGGCTGAAGTTGGGTGCCTATACGCCCTCCTACAAGATCAATCAGGGAAGTGAGGTCAATAACACCGAAAGCAACCGCACCTGTGAAAAGGCAAAATATAAGCGCTGCAGCAATCCATAGACGAAACAGGCCTTTTTTCGACTTCTTCTTTTGAATATAGGGCTCGAATGGTGCTCCCACACCTGCTTTCTCGAAAAATTTATCTCTTATCCCATCCCTATTTTCTTTATGAAAGGGCTTCGCATAATGGCCCATATCTTCTTCCCCGCTCTCCAAATAGTTAAGGAAAAGTCTGTCCTTATCCATCGTCAACACCTCTATTCACTAATAGCCAATTGCTGCAACCGCAGCTTTGAACGGTATAATCTGTTCTCAACCTGTCTTACCGGAAGGGATAGGGCCTTTGAGATCTCAGAGGGCTTCTGTTCAAAAAAGAACCGTCTTATAAAGATCTCTCGATTAGGTTCCTCAAGAGATCGAACGGCTTGTATGAGTTGGGTCTCCTCTTCTTTTGCAATCATTTTTGCAAGTATGTCTTCCGACTCAAGGATAAGATCATCGTCTAAGGAAACCGTATTTGTTCGATTTACTTTTCGAAGTCTGTCAAGGGCTTTACTTTTTGTGAGTAACGCAAGATAGCCCTTAAGGTTGCCCCGCATGGAATCAAAGTCTTTGGGATGCAACCAGAGATGAAGAAACACATCTGAAACGCACTCCTCCACATCCTCATCTGAGGCTGAATTTTTCAAAATGGCTCCCGCTATTGCCCAGAGCAATCTTGAATATTCCTCTATCAGGAGTACCATGGCCTGCCCATCCCTGGAATCGATGGCTTTAATAATAAGTCCTTCATCCATGAAAATGTCATCACCTCTCGGCTTGGAATCATAACCGGCTACATCTATTAATACGAAGGAAAAGTAAGAATTTCTCAAAAACACATGAATCATTTCTATCATACCTCATTTTCTTGCGGCTGGTTGAAAATCAAAAGACCAAACAGGCAAGCAAAATTATGTATTTTGAGGCAAGACACAGGCACCTGCTGAATATAATGAGAAATAATCAAAATCCGCATATGCGCTTAGGGCAGCGCATTCGGGCAGGCAAGCTGACTTTATTATTTTTTTAATCGAAGAGAGGAGGAGATAACTTGTCAAAAAAACTTTCAAAAGGATTGACGCAAAAACGAAAGAATTGGGAAAGAAATCAGAAAAAAAAGGGGATAATGCTTAAAAAGCTCGCGACTACATGTCTTATAGCTACCATGGCGACTAGCAGAATGGCTACATCCATTATACATGCTGCGGATTTTAATTATGGGGCACAAATCACTATAAGCAATGAAGCTTCTGAAGTAAGGGTGGACTTGCATTCTCCCCATGTAGGGGCAAGCAGTTTAGACTTTAAAAATGAATCCGATGATGGCGGATTAACAGACACGGTAGTATGGCATTTTGTTTTGAACGGCTTAGAAAAAGATTCTCCACCCTATACTATTTATGTTGTATTTGAAAAGAGTGGTCAAAAAACAGCAGTAGCATCAAAAATCAATAAAAGTGTGCAGCATTTTTATGTAGGAACAGATATCCACGATAAGATAATCAGCGCCTATGTTATAGTAGATGCAAAAAAAGGCCCCGGTGATAAAGGCCCTAAACTTGTACTTAGCCATGTATCCTATGATGAATCAGATGCTGATGCAGACTGTGATTCCGACTCGGATAGTGATTCCGACTCCGACAGTGACTCCGATTCAGATTCTGACTGTGATGCAGACTCCGATAGCGATTCCGACTCCGACAGTGACTCTGATTCGGATTCCGATTGCGATGCAGACTCAGATAGTGATTCAGACTCCGACAGTGACTCCGATTCAGATTCTGACTGTGATGCAGACTC
>JAEYPI010000083.1 GCA_023410885.1 Bacillota bacterium | reverse complement strand
ACTATGCGCGAGTAGGAATCGCACTCTACGGGATGTTGAGCAACCGAGCCGATACGGAGAGCTGCAGTGCCGTTTTGAAGCCTGTATTGTCTGTAAAGGCAAGGGTTGCATTGGTCAAAGACTTGTTCCAGGGAGAGACTGCAGGATATGGTTTGCAGTTTGTCGCAGCCCAAGAAACAAAAATAGCAGTTTTGACCATTGGCTATGGCGACGGTATCCCACGTTCCTTGTCCTGCGGGGATGGAAAGGTCTTGATAAACGGCCTTGAGGCTCCCATTATAGGACGCATCTGCATGGATCAAACGTTGGTTGATATTTCCAATATGTCTGATGTTAAAGCTGGCGATGTGGCCGTGGTAATCGGTAAGTCCGGAAATGCGGAAATAACAGCCTGTGACCTTGCAGAGCAGGCAGGAACGATCACAAATGAAATATTGAGCCGTTTAGGTCAACGGCTGGAAAGACAGATGATCTAAAACCGTTCCTTTCAGCAACACGCAAACCCTCCCAGATTTATTCTAAGGCTTTACTCCAACAAATTCTGATTTCATCATTATTCATCCATCAACATAGTTTCGAATATCTGCCCATCTATGCTAATTATTTCATCAATGGGAATCGATGTGCCATCGGTCATAACGACAACCCGTTCAGATTCGTCTATCTTTCTAGCCGTACTGATAGCAGTAACATAGGTGCCGCCATTCTTCTTCGCATCCGGCTGAAAGTAGGTAATTATGATTTCACGATGCTCTTTAATCCGATCTGCTATGATTTGCAGCCTATCGCTCAAAGCGGCTTTCATATATTCGTCCAATTTTACTCTTTCGCCAGTCAGTCTTGCGGTTTCTTTGATGGCGGTATCATACCCGGTCAGTGCAGCGAAGGGAGAAAACTGAGCTGCCCGGTCAATAGCTGACAAATTTGGACGTGTCGGAGAGACATGGTGAGGTAGATTGATAATGTCATCATATGCCCTCTTCATGCCTTATGCCCTCCAATTTGCCTGTTCCGGTCTACTGTGGTAGCACCTTCCTCCAGATTCATACCCTTTAGAATGGCGTTCTTGCCGTATTTCTTTTTTATCTCCAGCATCGCTTGCTGCATCTTTTTTTCTCGTGCAAGCGCGGCTTCTTCATCTTCTTTTTTCGCCTGTTCAGCCGCGTAATCCGTAAAAAGATCAAGCTGTTCAAAGTTACCCGTCTTTTGAACAGTTGCCTCATCAACAACATGATTCGCTGTGATGTTGACTCTTCTAATCAAGAGATTTTTTTCAACAATGCGTTCAAACAGTTCTGTAACGGCATCCATGATTAGCTTTGCAGAGGAGGTCTGTCTGCCAAGATTTATTGAACCATGCGCGGATTTCGGAAGGTTGCGCCCGTAGTGGTCAATGGTGATTTCCCCCTGATATGATTTCTTTATCTCCGGGTTTTTTAGATTATCGATATCATATCCAACCGTCAAAACAAGCTGGTCGGTCACAAGCCTTTTATCTACCAGATTAAGTACCAGCAGATCAGTCATTTCCCGCACAATCAGCTTCGCTTTGTCAAAAGTATAAGGACAGTGCAGCACCTGCCCCGATCCAATACTGTTTGTGCTTGGCTTATACGCTTTAATATCCGCAATTGTGCATGGCTCCCACCCCCACGCATGGTCAATCAGCAATTCAGCGTTGACGCCAAACAGCTTGTACAGTAAATCCTCATTGTAGAAATCGGTAGGTTTACCGAGAGAGCATCTTGCAATATCTCCCATTGTAAAGAGGCCATGTTTCTCCAGTTTCTTGGCATATCCTTTTCCAACGCGCCAAAAGTCTGTTAGAGGCTGATGTGACCACAGGGAGGTACGGTAGCTCATTTCGTCCAGCTCGGCGATCCGCATACCGTTGGTATCAGCCGGTATGTGCTTTGCTTGAATATCCATAGCAATCTTGCTCAGGTACAGGTTTGTGCCAATTCCTGCCGTTGCTGTAATGCCGGTTGTTTTAAGGACTTCCAGAATCATTTTTGTGACAAGCTCACGGGCTGAAAGATTGTAGGTGTTCAGATAATTGGTGGCATCAAGGAATACCTCATCAATGGAGTAGACATGAATATCTTCAGGCGCGACGTACTTCAAATAGATATTATAAATCTGTGTGCTGTACTCTATATAATGCGCCATCCTCGGTGGAGCAGTAATGTAATCTAATGCGAGATCCGGTGAGGATTTCAATTCAGTATCATTGTAAGAACTGCCGGAAAAGGTACGTCCTGGTGCTTTACGCAGTCGTGCCGCATTTGCTTCCTTGACCTTCTGCACTACCTCAAACAGCCTCGCCCTACCAGGAATACCGTATGCCTTGAGTGAGGGAGAGACGGCGAGACAGATGGTTTTTTCGGTGCGGCTTACGTCTGCGACAACAAGGTTAGTAGTCAGCGGATCAAGTCCTCGTTCCATACACTCGACCGAAGCGTAGAAAGATTTTAAGTCGATTGCGATATAGGTTCTGTGCTTCATGTTTATTCTCCGGCCGCCTCCTCCAAACCATGTATTGAGTATATTATAGATAAAAACGCTGACTATGTCTTGCATATATTGGTAAACGTCGTAGCATCCCCTTACTGACAGCACTTACACCATCCTTCTCAGAGTGACAAAAATTCTGTTCTTCTTTGAATTACCCCCGACCTTATCCAGTATGATTCTGCCCATACCCCTTAAAGAGATGGTACTGCCCTCCTCCACTGCCTTAGCACCATTAGTGCACTCCTCAAATTGCAGGTAGACTTTCCCGGCCTCAATGTATTCGGAGGCTTGCGAACGTGAGAGCTTAAAGCCTTCGGCTACAATGGCATCCAGCCTAAGAGAGGCCACTGTAGCAGTTTTCTCTTCGGTCTTTACCTGTGGAAGGAGCAACTGGGACAAATCAGAGCTTTGAACCTCAACACTCACCCGTCCGACCTGAGTCAGATTGTTTTCCAGATATGGGGCCACATCAGAAAGGACAATAACCTGTGCAAAGTCATCATGGATTAGAATATCCCCGAGGGTTTCCCGCTTGACACCAAGATTCATAAGAGCGCCTAAATAGTCTCTATGGGTCAATTCCTTTGCATAAGTGTTCTTTTTGTAAACAACCTGAAGCAAGGAAAGGGGATATTCAGGATTGCTTCTGAGTTCCTTCAAAATCTCTGTTGGGGGGCTGTTCGATGTATGATCCCCAGGATAGTCGAAGGATAAATAATCAGGAAGAAATAAACCTACTACCCGCTCCGCATCGGCATAGCCACCCTCAAAAATGACCGGCTTTCCTATATCGCGGAGAATCCGTTTTGCAATGGCCCTTTGGTGCGGGTCCATAAAATGTGTAAAAGTAAGATAGCCCCTGTCAGCCCTCTCTGCTTTATCCAGAAGCTTTGCCACAAAAAGCCGATCTTCTTCGGTTTTGGCACCCTTTAAAAGCTTTTCTCTTTCTGCACTCTCCAAAATGTAAACCCTCCATAGGGAACCCTTGTTGTTTTACATAAAAGAAGCAAGAGAACCTCTCCCCTGCTTCCTTTGAATGCTGCTATTCAAACATTATACCCATCCGGGTGACTAGACCCTGTCCTTAATCTCCAAAAGCTTTCTCCTGATATCCTCTTCCATGGACTTTAGCTCAGTCTCTGCTTGGGCCCTGCGGACACGGCCATCCTGCTGGATCTTCAAGGTTTCTTCCAAGGTGATGATAAGATCTTCATTGACCTTCTTCAAGGTTTCAATATCCACAATCCCTCGTTCATTCTCACGGGCGATATCAATGGAGCTCGTCTTGAGCATTTCGGAATTACGGGCCAATAAATCATTAGTGGTATTGGTCACATCCTGCTGAAGCTTTAAAGCTGATTGCTGGCGCAGCATGGTAATGGCAATAACAATTTGGTTCTTCCAGAGGGGGATGGTATTCATGATGGAGCTTTGAATCTTTTCCACCAGCGTCTGGTCGTTATTCTGTATCAGCCTGATCTGAGGAGCTGTCTGTATGGCAATCATACGGCTCAGCTTGAGATCGTGAATTTTTTTCTCAAACCGGGAGATGAGCTCGGCCATATCCTTAACCCTTTGCGCATCCACGGCGTCACCGGACTTGGTGGCTTTTTCCTTAAGCTGGGGCAGCACCTTGTCGTTGAGATCCTTCAGCTTTAGGGAGCCCGCCATAATATAGGCATCCAGCTGCTTTAAGTAATCCAGGTTCTTCACATACATGGTATCAAGGGTGGTAATATCCCTGATAAGCTGGAGCTTGGCCCTGTCAAGCTGGTCAATAATCTTCTCAATTTGAACGCTGAGCTTATCATAGCGAGCAATAAACTTTTGCGTTTCTTTTCTCACACCACCGAACATCTTTGATAATGAAAAGCCCTTCTGATTCGGGTCAATGGCATCGATATTAAGATCCTGAACCTTGACAAGAAGGTCGGTAAGTACACTCCCCACCTCGCCGCTGTCCTTGGCTCGAATCTGGTCCAGCATGGCATCGGAAAACTTAGATATATCACTTTGAGCCAGATTGCCGTATTGGATAACGCTCTGGGAGTCCGCGATATTGATCTGGGCTGCGATATCTAAAACTTTTTGTCTGTCCTCCGGCGACATCTCGTTCCATTTGTTTACATCATAATCAGCAGTGTTAACCGCTGATTGCGCGGGAGCTACGGGTGCTGATTGAAGCTGTGCATCCATTTCCACCACCATACCTTTCCTGACGTTTTTGTAAAATATTCCTTCCTATTATAACCCGTTTCTTGACTGGGATGAAGTGTTTTTATCAGTCTTCGGGGAAAAATCCCCCATATTATTCGAAAGGGTCTCGAACACCTTAATTTCGGTATCCAGGTCTATGACATCATTGGATAACATCTTATCCTTCTGCTGGAGAAAGGTTGTGCGTATGCCCTTTAAGGATTTTTCAGTTCTTTCAAGGGTTTCGATTGCATCGGCCGGCATGGGTCTGGCTGTCGCCAGTTCGGCATATTTTACAATGATCTTGTGGGTAGGCTCCAAGTAATAGGTAATAAACTGCTTTACAATACGAATATCCTTTGGATCTTTTTTCAGCATATCGAACATGGATTCAGCAATACGGCACAGATCCTCTACTTCCTGGCGTATTTCGAGCTGGGAGAGTCTTTGGGTTGCCTGACGCATACCTGCGGTCAATTTTCGCCCGTTCTTTATGGTATCCTCTAAATCCGACCGTGTCATACCCTCAGCGATAATGGTCTCCTTCTCCTGCTTCTTCGAGAAAGACAGTATGACCACAAGCCAGCCCAAAACCCCCGCAATCAGAGCATAGGGTAAGGCCAAACGAATCACGAAAAGCAAAAGAGCAAAGACCGCCACTCCTGCCAGTATGGAAAAAATTCTACCTGTTGTTGACATTTTCAAACCATTCACCACCATTTATTGATAAAGGTACATATAGTTTATTCTACCCTGTTTTCATGTTTGGGTAAATAGGCTTTGGAACAACTCTCCCGGTTATCGGATCAATATGGGTCAAATCCACTACTATTGTATTCCCCTCACCTCGGAAACCTTCTCCCTTTTTAAATGGAAAACATCCCTGCAGCAATAAAAAACGTTTTCTGTATTCCTTCTTCCAACCGTCTTCCATAACAGATTCCAGCATTGTTTTGCTATCCATGGCCTTCACCCGGCTATGCTCCAGAAATGTGGGGATGACGGTAGTTTTTAGAGAACAAGCATAATCCAGTGCAATAAAAGAATCAAGGGCTAAATCATCCATTTTCGATAGGCCTAGAGCAAATTCACGCACGAGCTCAAAAAGTCTGGCCGCCGAAACAGGTTGGTACAACTGGTCCCGGCCCCTTAAAAACGCGGCAAAGCCTTCGTAAAGGTCAAAGGGTGTGGGAAAGTAGTCCAGAAGATAATCCAAGGTCAAGCTGAACCGGCCTGAATTATAGGTACGGTCCAAAACTTCCTCCACGCCTTTTAAACGGAGCATGTCATCGGAGGATACATACTGGTTCTCAATAACCTCGTAGGGCGGATAGTCCCGGTACTTGTAACCATGTTTCTGCGCTTCCCTCCTGATCCTTGTACCCTGGATGAGCTTTAAAAAGCCTAATTGAAGATGATGGGGTCTTGTCTCGTAGATCCGATTAAAGGACTCTTTAAAAGAATCCAAGCTCTCATAGGGAAGCCCTGCAATCAGGTCAGCATGGACATGAACATTGCCCCTGTCCACAAGGGTTTTGATGTTTTTGAGGGCCAGGTCCACATTCATAACCCGGGAAACTTCCTGTAGGGTCATGGGATTGACAGACTGGATACCGGCCTCAACCTGAACTAATCCCGGCGGCATGGACATGAGGCTTTCAATTTGGTCCCGGGTCAAGCGGTCGGGATTGATCTCAAAGTGAAAGGTCACTTTTTCTCTGGGGAATTTTTTAATAAAATCCCAAATGCCCAGTGAATGCTTCTCATTCACATTGAAGGAACGATCTACAAATTTAATCACCCTGGCACCGGAAGCCACCAGGTCTTCGATATCAGCCTTAACCTCCTCAAGAGGAAAGAAAACGAGCCCCTGACTTTCCGATGACAAGCAGTAGGCACAGCGATAGGGACATCCCCGAGAGGATTCTATATAGGCAATCCGATCCTTGATCCGATTGAGGTATTCGGGTACGAAAGGCGAACGATAGCCCAGCTCCTCCTGACATTGGTTTTCAATGATAGGAAGTGCATGAGCACCGGACAGCCCTCCTTCTCTTAACGCTTCTAATAGAGCCGGTAATTTCCCTTCTCCCTCTCCCTTGACGACAAAATCTGCCCCCGCGGCACTGAAATCCACTTCCGAACCCTCATAGCTGACCTCGGGCCCACCCACAATAATGACACATTCAGGCTTGGCCTTCTTTAGATCACTGATGAGCTTCAAAATCAGTTCGCGATTCCAAATGTAGCACGAAAAAGCAATGACATCCGGATGCTCTTCCATAAGGGATGCCCAAATTCGTTGATCAGAATCATTGATTGAATATTGCCGGACAGTGGTAGTAAATCCCTTATATTGGCAAGCAGCCTTCAAGCACCAGACAGCCAGACCTTCATGCTCGTATTTTGCGTTGATGGCAACCAATAATGTTTTCATGGGTTCCTCTCAATTTTCATATACTAATATGCTGTTAATTACAGGTGTAACGCATACAACGCTTATTACGAAGTAACAAGCTTTGATTTACCCGTAACGCATACATCGCTTATTACGAAGTAACAAGGTTCCCGGGCACCCGTTCGAAATTTTTGATTTCGGTAACGGGTGGGGTTCTTATTACGAAGTAACAAGCTTTGATTTACTCGTAACGCATACAACGCTTATTCTACAACATTTTAATAAGGGGTAGCTATGAAAAAGATTAAATTTTGATTAGAGCGGCAAAATATTAGCAACTATCATGGGTGGAGATTAGAAAATGTATGGACTGAAACGGCTTTTTAATCCGGAAATTTATCAGGGAAAGAATCGAAAAAACAGCTACTTTGAGGGATGGTATTTTAAATGTGTGGATGGTGGCGGGCAAAACATTATGGCCTTTATCCCCGGCATATCCTTAGGCAGTTCTCCAGAGGATTCCCATTCCTTTATTCAGGTCATCGATGGTTCAAGAAACCGATCCGGCTATTTCACCTTTCCCTCGAACGACTTTAAATATTCAGAGAACCATTTGGAGCTTCATATAGGGGACAACAGCTTTTCAACCGAAGGCCTCACTCTTTCTCTCAAAAACAAGGAGTTGGGTTATGAAGGAACCCTGAGCTTTTTAAACCCCACCCCCTTCCCAAAGACCCTGTGGAGTCCCGGCATCATGGGCCCCTTTGGCTTCTTGTCCTTCATGGAGTGTTATCATGGGGTGGTGCATGTCCGGCATGAGCTTGCCGGAAAGCTTAAAATTGACGGTGCGGACCAAGACTTTACAAACGGGCTGGGCTATATTGAAAAGGACTGGGGGACATCCTTCCCCGACTCCTGGGTGTGGATTCAAAGCAATCATTTTACCCAGCCCCATGTTTCATTCATGCTGAGCTTCGCCCATATCCCTTTTCTAGGAAGAAGCTTCAACGGCCTTATCGCCTTTTTAAGCATTAATGGAAAGATCTACAGGCTTTCCACCTATCAGGGATCTCGGGTGACAAGTCTGGATTATGAAGATGGTGTTTTGACAATTCTGGCAGAAGGGCGTCACCATGCCTTGAGCGTAACCGTCACCGTTAACTCTGGAAGCCATCTTAAGGCTCCCAAAAAGGGGATTATGACCACCACTATTGTAGAAAGCATGACCTCCCGGATACATGTCATTCTAATCGAAAAGCACGGCTCCATTCTCTTTGAGGGAGATGGAAACATTGCCTGTATTGAGATCTGCGGTAATCTATCCGAGCTTTATTAATCAACGCGTTTGCACAATTGATTTTCATATTCATAAATTGCCTCTAAAAAAAAGAAAGCAGCTTTGTTAAGTTAATCCAATTATGCTATGATAAGAGAAAGATAAAAACAGCTATAAGGATAGAAAGGGGAAAATGTATGTCTATTACCACTGCACCCTTTGGGATTATGCCCGATGGAAAAGAAATCTCTTTATATACACTGATCAACAGTAATGGGTTAAAAGCTGAGATCATTAATTATGGCGGTGTCCTTGTCTCCCTTACGGCACCGGACCGGGAAGGTCGTATGGCGGACATTGTGCTGGGCTATGACAATCTTGAGGATTATCTTGAGCGGTCCCCCTTCTTCGGCGCACTTGTCGGGCGCTATGCCAATCGATTGGAAGGTGCCTGCTTTACAATAAACGGTGTTACCTATGAGCTGGATAAAAATGAAGGCGACAATCAGCTCCATGGAGGACTTAAAGGGTTTGCCCGTTCAGTTTGGGATGCACGTATATTATCAGAGGGGGAAAATGAAAGCCTTGAGCTCAGCCTGTTCAGTCCCGATGGTGACGAGCATTACCCGGGCAACCTGGAGGTCAGGGTCATCTATCGGCTGACCGACACCAATGCTCTTGAAATTGATTATTACGGTGTTTCTGATAAGGATACCGTTCTTAACCTGACGAACCACGCTTACTTTAACCTCTCCGGCCACGACTCCGGAACCATACTTGATCATGAGCTCATGCTGGATGCCGACTTTTATACACCCATTGACAATAAATCCATTCCCACGGGCGAGATCTTAAGTGTCAAGAGAACACCTATGGATTTTACCCAACCCAAGCGTGTCGGTGAGGGGCTGCTAAACCTCGATCAGGACGAGCAAATGAGAAACGGGTCCGGTTATGACCATAATTGGGTGCTTAAAACCACAGGTAATGGCCCCGAAAAGATCGGTGAGCTCTATGATGCTAAATCAGGACGTCTTATGACCATTATGACAACAAAGCCCGGGGTTCAGTTTTATTCAGGCAACTTCTTAAGCAGTGCCGGAACCGGCAAGGGTGGCGTGGTATATGATAAATGGCACGGACTCTGCCTGGAAACCCAATACTTCCCCAATTCCATGAAGCATCTCCACTTCCCCTCGCCTATTCTAAAGGCAGGCAAGACTTATCATCATACAACCATTTACCAGTTCAGTACAAAGTAAGTCAAGGGGACGGTTCTCTGACTCCTCCATCTGGTAAGGAGTCAGAGAACCGTCCCCTGACTTCAAACAACCAGGTCATGTAGCTGGTTGTGTCTGGCACCCGACGTTTTAGAAACCGGGAGGCTTCGCTGTGCTCCAAAAGGAAGCCCTCGGCAGACTCGAACCCTTGCGCCTTTAACCCGTCCATGGTCATGAGGAAGGTCGCTAAGGTGGGCGGGGCATCCAAATAGGTATTGTCAAGTCCAAACAAGGTATCATAATCCCGTGCCTCTATAACACGCTGTGTTGTCTCATCTCGGGTTAATGCTTCTTCCGGGTTCAGCCCATGGGAAAAGTCTATGGAGGCCAGTATCAAACAAGGCTTATCCAGCGCCTTTCGCACAAGAAATTTCGATAAGGCCCTGCAGTCCTCCCTATCCATGTTGCCATGAATCAGGATGGGCACTATTTTCGCTTCTGGGAAGGTATGGCGAATATAGGGAATGAGCGCGGCTATGGCATGTTCTTCCTCCAACAATGTGGGATTCACCCCGGCCTTAAGGCTAAGAACCAGGTCATCAACCATACCCTCATCTGCCGCGAGCAAACCAAAGGGTGTTTCCCATGAGAAGGCCCCGGTATGAAGAGGTTCATCCCCTATCCTCTTATGGTTGGGGGCTAAAACAACAATGGTCTCGGGATTGGCGGCAGGGGAAGTTTTTAGATCGGCTTCTTCAGTCTTAAGAGCAGTAAAAAATCTGGCAATCATGGGAGAGGCCACTAAATGGTGGGGTAGTATTCCCCCTTGGATGAACCCTGAGCCGGAGGACTGCGATAAGACCTCTGAAAGGGCATTCACCTGGCTTTTGGAAAACTTGTTAGCCTGGCCGTAGGATTCCTTAAAGGCCTGCTTATCATAATACAAGCATCGGAGTACTGTTTTCTCCGGAAGAAAATAACCAGGCGAAGAGGCAGTTGAAACCTGGGGACCTGCCTCATCAAGATTGCCTTCGGCAATAAGCGGCGAGCCCCCTCCTATTTCCCATATTCCTATCATCAATACTAAAAGAACAATAACAAATACGCTTACTTTCTTCATAGCTGCTAATGGATTGCAACGCACCTCTACTTAATCATGATAGATGTTTTTTGTGAATAGCCCCGGGCATCACTTTCCGAGTGCTTGATCAGAGCATGATCGGCAGTATATTCTCCGGGAGCCACAACTCTTACCCGGTATCGGATGGTCTCAACATCCTTGGTTCCGTTATAATAGCATCCCAGCTTAACCCGCTGACCGTCAGACTCTCCAAAATAGATATCCTCCGAGTATTGGTAAGGATTGATATACCGAAGACCGGCCGGTAAAACATCAGTAATCTCATAATAGCCCTCGGGAGCGGCTTCTGAAAAGTCAATGAGTAGCTCAACCAACACCACATCGGTGCGGTCCAAAGTCACAGGAAAGCCTCCGCTCCCGTTATAGGTCCGGGTAACAGTTGCAATACTGTTTTTGTACTGGGAGGGTTCCTGTGTGCTTTCATAAGAAACCGACAGGGCAATATCTCCCTTGATATTTGAAAACTTCAGTGCTTTAAGCTTGTCGGGGCTCACCATGACGGTATAAGGCTTGATTCCCTCAACTTTGACGGTCTCTTTTTTACCTTCCAGCTCCATCAAAAATCTGGAGGTTTTATTGTTGAAAGCCTCAGGAAGCCCCTGCTTAACGAGAATGAGGCGTTCAAGATTAACTAAAATCTCATCAGAGGTGACTTGCTCAATGTACTTAAAATAGGCCATCTTATCTGCGGCCTCCACATTTACCGCCAGCATGGCCGTAAGAGAGGTCCAACGTAGAATATTTTCCGTAGACCCGCTCCCCTCGTCGATATAGCGATAGGGTGCCATATCCTTGCTATTGGCTTTGGTTATCTCTGCATACAGCTTTTCGGCATTCGATAAATCCCCCAATTGAGCCAATGCATTGGCAAGATAGAGTTTTTCATCCAGAGTTAAATCCCCTTCTTCCATAAAGCCTTGAAGCTCCAGAAGCACGGGTTCCCTTAAGGATGCCAGCCCCCAATAGGCAGCTGAAACCTGAAGGGGTGTTGAAACCGGGTCGGATATGATTCCCTTGAAATAGTCTGTGAGCCTGTTGCTGTCAGCTCCTTCCACCCCAAGAGCAGCTATCTTGGCCGTAAGCTCCACATCGCTGCTACCATAAGGAAGGAGCGCAAAACCCCCATTCTCTTTCTGATAAGGGCTGATATCGCTTTTCTCTCCACCTGTATACCAGTCGTCCGGAAAATACTGTTTTATGAGTTCCTGGGCGATGTTTCTGGCCACAATTTGATCAAGGCGGCTGCCATAGCTCCAGTAAAGATCGGTTAGCGATCTGTAATAGTCGCCAAGTTCGGCATTATAAAAGCTTAATGTTGCATAGCTCTCAATTCCGTCAAGCTTCAAATCCTCTGTTAGTGCATGATAATCTACCTGTTTGGCCAACAGCTGGCTCTTTCGCACCTGAATGGGCTTTTCAACAGCATCCCGAAGTCCGCCTGAGCTCCCCTCCACTATAACGGCATAAACCCCCTCTTCCAGGTTTGGTAATTTGATTTCAGTCAAATCCCCTATCTTGCCTTTGGCCTCAATGACTGGCATTTCCCCATTTACATTTTTCAATGTGACCTTATAATCGACCTCATCCTCAGCCTTGACTTTTTCCCCATAGCCCTTTAATAAAAGGATGGGGTCGTCTCCCAGCATAAAGCTATCGTTGATCACTGCCTTAACAAAGAAGGGCAGGCGTGTAGTAATGTTACTCCGGCCATTTCCAGCCTTGAGGTCTTCGGTAACAGCCTGGTAGGTCATGCGCCAGGATGTAAGATTGTCAGGCAGCGTAAAGGATAGCTTGGCCTGGCCCTTACTATTGGTTTGCGCGGTTTCGAAGAAGGCGCTGTCCACAAAGTTCTTTCTCACACTGCTGCCGCCTTCATCGCCGCCTTCTCCCCCTTCGGCTCCATCAAAACCGCGCATTATCGCGCGATAGGAGATATAGGTGTTTTCAATGCCTGAATCATAGACACTTCTGTATAAGCTTGAAGCGGTTTCAACCTCCTGTTCATAAAGAGCAAAATAGGCCTCATCCACAACCGATAGGCTCACATCGGCCTCAACCGGTTGGCCTGCCTTGTCCCTGACCGTTAGGGTTGCATTAACCTTCTCACCCGGTTTATAGCTATCCTTGTCGGTTTCAAGGGTTAAATCAAGCTCCTTTTCACTGTAATCAAAACTGACAAGGCGCTCATAGGCGGTATGGAGCTGTCTGCCGTCAAAATAAACTGCTTGGATATAAACATTGGGTACATAGTCCTCGGTAAAGATACGGCTCTGATCGACCTCCTGAGAGGTCCAGAAATCCTTAATTCCCTCCTGATGCACCATATACAGAATATTGCCACCATTGATGGGGCTGCTGCCGTCCTTCTTTAGCGTGAAGTTCACGGGCTCGCCCACCTTATAGCTGATTTTTTTATCCTCAAACTCCAGATGATAATAATCCTCATTATAGCCATACCAGTAATAATAGCCCCCATAAAGATAGACGGTCTCCTCAATGGGTCTTTGCTTGGTATCAGAAGTTCTGTAAACAATAAAATAGCTCTTGTACCTTGAGTAATCGGGAATGGTCAGGGTGTAGTCGGCGCTTCCACCCGTTGTCTGAACCTCAAAATGATTTAGCTCATTCTGGACCTCAATATATTCATAGGTTTTGACACTTTTCTTCAAGATCATGTCATAGTATTCGCCGGTTTCCTTTGCTTCCCAATAGCGCTCGTAGAGGGTAATATCTAAGTGTAGATCAAGGGGCGCGCCCTTGTACAAAGGGTCATCGCCACTGCCATAAATATCACCGGTCTGACGAATTTCATCCAGGTTAATGCTATTGGTTTCAAAGCTTATATTGGCAGTATCCTCCTTAAACTCTACATCGGTACTCACCATCACGTCTCTCGGAAATACAACGAAGTACTCGGAGTCTGCAACCTCTGTCTCTTCGGGATCTTTATTGCTGATGTAAAGCTTGTGATGGACGGGGACCCAGGACATGGGGCTGTTTTCAATAGGAAGAACCAGGCTTAAAGCTCCTTCCCCCTTACTATCAAGCGTGAGGCTTCCGTCTCCAACTTTCTCATACCGAGTGTAATTATGCGCGAACCAATTCAAGTTGAAACCCGGTACAGGCGTTCCCTCAAAGAACTCACACCCCACCTGGGCTTTAAGCGTCTCTCCGGCAAAATAGGCCTTGTTTTCAGCTTCTGCCGAAACAATGTCCTGGCTCTTTACATATTTGTTAACGAAGAAATAAGAATCACTGACAACAACGCCCTCATTCTCTACCTCGATTTGATAGCTGTCGTTGGGTAGATTGTCGAAACTGAATTGGGTGGTGTAGGTGCCCTTTGGCGTAAGAGCCACTTCCTTGGTATCCAGGATCTGCTTATTGTATGTGTAGGTTTTATAATCATATAGTTTCTTGATGAGATTAACTGTCACTTTTGGAGGAGGCGCCTCCGTATTTCTGGGTCTTAAAATTCCCCAGATCTTTACTGTATCGGTGGGTAAATAAGTACCCCTGTCCAGGTACAGATAATTCCAATTTGATTTATAATCGGTTCTCTGGAGCTTATCTGGCCAATAGGACACATAGTCGGAGACGGGGGCCACCAGGGTCGGATGACCTTCCCGGGAGACCTTAAAGCAAACGGTTTTCCCTGATTGCTCCTTATAAATATTTTCCTCTATGAGGCCAGTGCCATCTTTGGTCGTGACCGGCTTAATACCGTTACCTTCGAAGACAGCTCCTGAAACCGGCTGGCCGTTAATCATATCATTGAGCCAGATGAGTGTTTTCTCTTCACCCACAGTCATATAGAGCTGCATGTCGTTAATTTGGATAAAAGCATATTCCTTAAGGGTATCGGATTTAATGATAATGAGGTAATAGCCCTCAGGAAGATTCTCGGGCAGAGCCAAATAGGACATGTAGTTGGATTCAGATGTATAGGTCAGAGGCAGCGTAAAGGTTTTAAAGGGTGTAAGGCCCGAAACGTCGGGTATATATCGCGCTCTGTCAATGACAGCCCATCCCGGATATTGACTGATGCCGTCATAATCCTTAATAAATGCCTCCGGGGTATCGTAACGGTAGAGGGAGACATCAAGATCCTTATCCATAAAGTCATCCGACGCACTTATTTCCAGCACGGGCTGAATATCCGATGGAAAATTGTAAAGCCAGTTAAAGACCGAAAGATAGGATGTGTCATCATTTGCAGCCGGATTATTACTTTGGGTCTGGAAAGAAAAGGTCAGGTCCTCCTTAAGGGTTTCCTTGCTCTCCCCCTGGCTTACTCCCTTATGAATGGTTACAGTATAAATAGTGTCAGCCTTAAGAGCCTTGGGGACAAAAACAGCGATATTCTCATGGATCTCAAAGCGACCTTCTGCTTTTGGCTCAATGGTAAAGTTCTTTTCAAAATCCTTAATATCCGTATGGCTGAAGGTAACCTCAATCCCTGAATTCAACGGAACATAGGTTCCCTTGTGGCCGGGTAAGGTGGAAACAACCTTAAACTCCCGCCGGGTTTGGAAGGCCCAGGATTCCTTGATATTCTGCTCCGGGAGATCGACCTTAAAGGTATATACCTTATTGGCCTGAAGGAAGGCTTTGGGCTTGATAACAAAACCTGAATCCTCTTTTTCTATATCAAAATCAAAAGCAGGTATGACCTTCAGGCCCTCTTTTATAGTTTTGGCATCGAGATTGACGCCCTTGGGTAAGGTGAGCTTAAAGCCAGACTCTGTTTTTACTCCGGTTTTGTCACTGAGAAGGGCTGAGAGATTCAGACGAATGCGCACCGAAGGAGTGTCAATATCCTCTTGGTCTATATCATCGGTGTTATCACTCAGTGTTTCATCATCCTGTTCACCCATTAGAGTAATGGCCGCGACGGTCCCTCCAACAAGTACTATGACAGCTATCAGAATGACAAGCCACCTTTTTTTAAAAAAATTAAAAAACTTCATGAAACACACCTCGCACAATTGTTGGCCTATATAGCACTTATTACCAGTATAGTGCATTCCTTTACAGGTTACAACCATTCGTTTGAGGAGGAGTCAAGGGGACGGTTCTCTGACTCCATTATTTTTCGTATTAATAAAATCTTCGTTTGACTTGATGAGTAAAACCATAATCAATAATAACTGGTTTCTCGTTGATTTTGCCCCAATTTATGGATCTGCCAAAATCGCCTAATGATAAATGATGCTTAGCAGCAATATCCTTTAGTTCTTCTAATTGAAATAGCTGCCTATTATTTTTTACGTTAAAATAATTCCAAACGTATGATATGTTTTTAATTTTTTCTGCCTTCACCATGATCAGAAACCTGAAATCTTCTGAGACATGTTTAATTTTTGCTAATAAACAGGAGTCAGCAGTGGTTGAAATGTGATATTCAGCTTTATTTTGAGCAATACCCCTTCTATTTCTAGCAACTTTGATCACGAATCCATTTTCTAAATCAAATACTGTTCTTCCTGACCCTGCACCGATACATTTGTAAGTTCCTTTTCTTATATTTAAAATAATTTGCCCAAAGTCAACTTCCACATTAATCACTTTTATAAAATATGTTCTTTGTTTATCATATGAAAATTAGGACAAACCGGTTACGATAGTACTGGAATCTATAGGATTGTAATATTTATCCCTCTCCGGTGGTGTTATTTTTACTGAGACGCCACATCCTTTACAGCAAGCGAGATTTTAGTGTACCAGGCGTCAAAGATTTCTGTAACAAATGTGAGTGGGGAATCATAATTTACAACAGATAGGGACAACCCGGAGGTGAAATCGATGAGCGAACGAGACGATAGTTTTTGTGGAACAATGCGGAGATTTATTTCAGACGAAAAAGAAATGGATTATTTTAACAGGTATATGGGTGACTTTTGCAACAGAACTGATAGTGAACTGTTGGCAGATATAAGAAGTGAATGTCATAGGGTTTCTCAAGAAGAGAGACATGAATGCCTCAGGGAAATAGCAGAACTTAGAGGAAATAGAGAATTTGACAACCACGAAATGAGGAGAAGAACCCGAGAAGTGACCAATACATTAAATGTATCTGATCCTCCCCCCACTCGAAGACGCAGAAGAAGCAGATTATTGAGACTATTAATCCTTTTGTTTTTATTGCGGGGAATCCGCCGAAGACGGTAAAAAGTACATAAGAGCCTTCGGGCTCTTTTATACTCTTTCTTTTGAACGTGTGCTCAACAGAGTATTTAATATCTCATTTATTTTATTCTCAAATATCTCTACAATTTTCATTGTAGCCGCTACCTCTAAATGTTGTTAGCGACAGCCGTTGCTAGCAACTTTCTGTATATTCTAATTGCGCAAGGCTCTACTTGTGCGCGGTTGGCATTGCCCGCTTGTCCAACAGCCACATTTCAATACGGTTAGCCTTGACGGTTCTGTTCCCGATGACAAGATACTTCGTATGATTGACCACGCCTATAAGGTTGTAGTGGCCAAGTACCCAAAATACATACAGAAAGAGATAGCGGAGCTGGGGGCGGAGTCAGCGGGCGGAGTCAGCGGGCGGAGTCAGGGGTGCCCTGTTCTTCAATGCCATTGGTTGATAGAACGACAATGTTATCAGCGTTTTTAATGGTGGAGAGCCTGTGGGCAATGACCAGGGTGGTTCTTCCCTTTGCCAGCTTTTTAAGCGATTCCTGAACCAAACGCTCACTTTCGTTATCCAATGCCGAGGTGGCTTCGTCCAAAATCAAAATAGGCGGATTTTTCAGAAAGGCTCGGGCAATAGAGACTCTTTGCTTCTGGCCACCCGAGAGCTTGACGCCCCGTTCTCCCACAAAGGTATCATATCCATTTTCAAGCTCCATGATAAAGTCGTGGGCATTGGCCAGCTTGGCTGCCTGCACCACTTCCTCATGGCTTGCACCAGGCTTACCGTAGAGAATATTTTCACCGATGGTCCCTGAAAACATATACACATCCTGTTGAACCACACCTATGCTGCGGCGCAGGGATTCAAGGGTCAGTCCCCGGATATCCTTGCCGTCTATAGTGATGGCTCCTTCATTAACCTCATAAAAGCGAGGAATTAGGCTGCAGAAGGTTGTCTTCCCACCGCCGGAAGGTCCTACAAGGGCTACAGTCTGGCCCTTTGGAATCGTAAGGTTAATGTCTTTTAAAACCTCGGTTTGATCATTGTAGCTAAACGAGACATTTTCAAACTTAATTTCTCCCTTTACATCTGTAAGGGGCACAGCATCAGGGCTATCTTCGATATCGGGCTTGGTTTGAATGATTTCAAGGAAGCGCTCGAAGCCCGTCATGCCCCGCTGGAAGGATTCTGTGAAGTTCACCAGACGATCTATCGGATTTAGAAAAACATTAATAAAGAGGATATAGGCCACCATATCCGAAGTGGAAATGCTATCCCGGCTTAAGAAAATACCCCCTATAACAAGCACGGCTAAATACAGTACACCTTGAAGAAATTGGTTGCCAGAGAAGAATTGGCCCATAATGGTATAACTGTTCTCTTTTGTTTTGAGGAACTGCTTATTGCCTACTTCAAACTTCTCATGCTCAATGGCTTCATTTGAAAAGGATTTGACGACACGAATACCTGCCAAGCTATCTTGGGTCTGTGCATTGACAAGGGCAATTTTTTCTCGATTAAGGGCAAAGATCGAACGCATTTTGACATTATAGAAGGCAGTAAAAATAATGATCAGCACCATCAAGGCCAAAAGGATTAAAGTGAGCTCCACATCCATCGTCAACATGATAATGACCGCCCCAATAATTTTAATGATGGAGATGAAGATATCCTCCGGTCCATGGTGAGCAAGCTCTGAAATATCGAAAAGGTCGTTGGTGATTCGGGACATCAGCTTA
Source organism: Bacillota bacterium (assembly GCA_023410885.1). Taxonomy (GTDB): domain Bacteria; phylum Bacillota; class Clostridia; order DSM-8532; family DSM-8532; genus DTU059. Next base: position 11,371 of record JAEYPI010000083.1, on the reverse strand, counting down.
CCCGTATTGGCATTGTCATAATAGGAGAAAGGGAGCTTCTGGAGATGATTAAAAAGATCCCTGCGCATGTCGGCTTCCATACGGGCTCCCATAATATGCCCCCAGGAAGTTATGTAATACTGGCAGAAATACCGAATGACATAAAGTACCAAAAGTCCGGCCCCCGTCAAAAGAACAAGCTCCAGTATATTGCCCGGGCGCTTGGCGTAGACCTCATCCATCAGATATTTAACCAATGATGGGAATAACAGATCAATGCCCGATAAAATCAGGGCACAGAACATATCCATAAAAAACATGCCCTTATAGGGCCCATAATATTGAACAAACTGCTTAAGCTTCTTCATTTATATTAAAACCTCGTTCATGATAATCTTATTATTTTACCCCACAACAGGTGTTTTTTCAAGCATACGGCCACCCACAACATCTCTATATCGATCAACGCCGGGTAAAAAATGCGTAAATGCGTATCATAGTTTTGTTATGAAAAATCTTGAATTCGGAATACTAGGGTTTGATGAATAATAGTAAATCAGCATAGAATGATGAATTAAAGGAGAAATAAACCATGTCGAAAGTTGAAACAATGGATGGAAACCAAGCCGCCGCCCTCGCCTCCTATGCTTTTACCGAGGTTGCGACCATTTACCCTATAACCCCGTCTTCACCCATGGCCGAAGGAGTGGATGAATGGTCGGCTCATGGGAAGAAAAATATATTTGGGCAGGAGGTCAAGGTTGTCGAAATGCAATCCGAAGCAGGTGCCGCAGGAGCCATGCACGGCTCTCTTGCCGCAGGAGCGCTGACCACTACCTATACGGCTTCACAAGGCCTTCTTCTCATGATTCCGAACCTTTACAAGATGGCGGGCGAGCTGCTTCCCGGCGTCCTGCATGTTTCGGCCAGAGCCATTGCAACCCATGCCCTTTCTATTTTTGGCGATCACCAGGATGTGATGGCCTGCCGCCAAACCGGAGCGGTTCTGCTGGCCTCATCCAATGTTCAGGAGGCTATGGATTTAGGATGTGTCGCCCATTTATCCGCTATCCGGGCACGCCTTCCCTTTATCCACTTTTTTGACGGGTTTAGAACCTCCCACGAGGTTCAGAAAATTAACGTCATCGATTATGAGGATTTATCAAAAATAGTGGATCATCAAGCCATTAAAGATTTTAGGGATAGATCTTTGAGTCCTGAACATCCCGTAATCAGAGGAACATCCCAAAATCCGGATATCTATTTCCAAGGGCGGGAGGTTCAGAATAAGTTCTTTGAAAATGTTCCCGATATTGTGGCTGGTTATATGCAGGAGATAAAAAAGGTGACCGGTCGAGAGTATCATCCCTTTGATTACTACGGCGCAAGCGATGCTGAACATGTCATTGTAGCCATGGGTTCGGTTTGCGATACCATTGACGAGGTCATTGATTATTTATCACAAAAGGGTGAGAAGGTAGGCGCTATACGGGTACATCTGTATCGTCCCTTTTCTGAGAAATACTTTTTTGAAGTCATGCCCAAAACTGTGAAAAGAATTGCCGTACTGGACAGGACAAAAGAGCCCGGCTCTTTAGGTGAGCCCCTTTATTTGGACATTGCAAAGCTCTACCAAAATCAAAAAGAACAGCCCCTCATCATAGGTGGAAGATATGGGCTGGGCTCCAAGGATACAAGACCCTCTCAGATCATCGCTGTCTTTGATAATCTCAAGGATAATGAGCCCAAGGAAAGGTTTACCATAGGCATTGTGGATGACGTCACTGATCTTTCCCTTCCCGAAAAAGAAGTCGTTGAAACAACACCTAAAGGGACCATCAGCTGTAAATTCTGGGGTTTGGGCTCGGACGGAACAGTGGGTGCCAACAAATCGGCTATCAAAATTATCGGTGATAATACCGATTTGTTTGTCCAGGGCTATTTCTCCTATGACAGTAAAAAATCAGGGGGCTCAACCGTTTCACATTTAAGATTCGGCCCCAGGCCCTTGAGATCCCCATATCTGGTCTACCATGCCGATTATATCGCCTGCCATAATAAGTCCTTTATCTATAATTTTGATGTTATGAAGGGGCTAAAGCCCGGAGGAACCTTCGTGCTTAATTGCCCGTGGCTGGAAAATGAACTGGATGAGCACCTCCCCGCCTACATTAAGCGCACTATCGCCAACAATCAAACCAAGTTTTATATCATAGACGCAGTAAGCATTGCCTCTGAGATTGGTCTGGGCAACCGCATCAACATGGTCATGCAGGCCGCTTTCTTTAAGCTGGCTAATATTATTCCTGTTGATGACGCTATTCAATATTTGAAAAACTCCATTGAAAAAATGTATGGCAAAAAGGGTCCGAAAATTGTAGAAATGAATAAAGATGCTGTTGATAGGGGCCTAGAAGCCCTTGTGGAGGTTCAGGTTCCCGAGTCTTGGAAAAATGCTCAAGCCCAAGAACGACCTACTAAGGAAGTACCTGAGTTTATTAAAAATATTCAAAGACCCATGGCCCGTCATGAAGGCGATGAGCTCCCTGTAAGCGCCTTCGTTGGCATGGAGGATGGTTCTTTCCCGCTGGGCACTACCGCTTACGAGAAGCGTGGCATTGCAGTTCTCTTGCCCGAATGGCAAATAGACAAATGTATTCAGTGTGGTCAATGCTCCTATGTCTGTCCCCATGCCACCATCCGCGCCTTCCTGCTAAATGAAGAAGAAGCCCAGAGAGCACCGGATACCTTTAAAACAAAAAAACCTGTGGGTAAGGAATTAAGTCACCTTCACTGGCGTATACAGGTAGCTCCCCTGGATTGCACCGGGTGCGGTAACTGTGCCGACGTCTGCCCTGCCAAGGGCAAAGCCCTTATTATGAAGCCCGCAGAGCATGAAATTGAGATGGAGTCTGAAAACTGGGAATTTGCAATGACGGTCACCACCAAGGATGATCTCATGGACGCCTCGACCATAAAGGGCAGTCAATTGAAAAGACCCCTTCTGGAGTTCAACGGTGCTTGCCCGGGCTGCGGAGAAACCCCTTATATTCGGCTTTTGACTCAGCTTTACGGTGACAGGATGATGATTGCCAATGCCACGGGCTGTTCCTCCATATGGGGAGCCAGTGCACCCTCCATGGCCTATAGCACTAATTTTGACGGCAAGGGGCCTGCCTGGGCTAATTCCCTCTTTGAGGACAATGCTGAGTACGGCTACGGCATGTTCCTGGGTGCCAAGCAAATCAGGGAAAAGCTCTTGCTTCTCATTCAGCAGGCTATGGAAACCGAGCTTGAGCCGAAGGTCAAAGAAGCCTTCACCCTGTGGCTTGAAAGCAAGGATGATGGAGAGGGCTCAAAGAAAGCCACCAAAGCCATTTTGGAAGCAATGAAAGGTGTGGATTTCTCCAACCATCCTCAGCTTAAAGAGATAATGGAGAAAAAAGACTATTTGACAAAACGTTCCTTCTGGATTATCGGTGGTGACGGATGGGCTTATGATATCGGTTACGGCGGGTTGGACCATGTTTTGTCTACCGGCGATGATGTCAATATTTTTGTAATGGACACCGAAATCTACTCCAATACCGGCGGTCAAGCTTCCAAGTCTACTCCTACGGCTGCTGTCGCCAAGTTCGCCGCAGCCGGCAAAAAGGTTCGTAAAAAGGATCTGGGTATGATGGCTATGAGCTATGGCTATGTGTATGTGACCCAAATAGCCATGGGCGCCAATATGAATCAGACCGTCAAGGCCATAACAGAAGCTGAGAGCTATAAAGGCCCTTCCCTCATTATAGGCTATTCCCCGTGTATCAGCCACGGCATCAGGACGGGCATGGGAACCAGTATGTTCCAGGAAAAGCGTGCGGTGGAGGCAGGCTATTGGCAATTATACAGGTTCAATCCTATGCTCAAGGAGGAGGGCAAGAATCCCTTCATCCTTGAATCCAAGGAGCCTACAAAGCCTTATAAGGAGTTTATTACCGGAGAGGTCCGGTATTCATCGCTTAAAACGGTATTCCCGGACATTGCCGATGAAATGTTCGATGTCTCTGAGAAGCATGCCAAAGAACGCTATGAAGCCTATAAGCGCATGGCGGAATCATACACGTTGTGAACTTAGTAATAGTATGAGGCCGGGGTTGTTGGCACATTTCAGTGTGTAAACAGCCCCGGCCCCTTATTAACCACATAAGCCCACCTCTCACATCTTTTCTATATCGGGAATTTTCTGCATTAATTTCTCATTGGCTTCAAGCATTTTCGTATAATAATCATCGTATGCCCTACTTAGCTTTCGCATGGCCGGAATGAATACATCATAATACCCGCTTGTCTCACCAAACCTGCGAAACAAATTCATAAGCTGGGCCATAACAGAATTATGATACTCATCGGATTTCTTAAACTCAGCGTATTGGGTTAGGCTCTCCTTGTTTTTTTCCCAATAAGCATCAAAATCATCAAAAGCATCAAGCATATTGGCATCCAGCTTTTCGATAACCTCATCATCCATATACCCATCCGCATCGTCTAAAAGCGCTTGAAGCTCCTTAGGAATCTCGATGGGCTCCATGTTGTCTAGAAAATCAACAATGACAGCATACATTTTAGTCTGTTCTTCTGTTTTTATGGGTTCATTAAGAAAATGACCGAAATGTAAGCTGGTATATCGGCCATGATATCCCGGGAAAGCGATGAGCAATTTCTCTTTAATCGTAGCTTGTTGATCCAGTAAATTCATTTTTTCCTGAAGCTCAGCGATATTTTGGCCGCTGATAAATTGCTCAATTAAATCTATTTTCGCCTGTTTTGTCTTTACTTGGATTTGCTTGACTTTTTTAATCCTCATCAGAACAGCTTTCCTGTCCTTACTTTCCATTACTTGCTTAATCTCGTCGGTAGTGAGGTCGAGCTTTCTTAATAATGCTATACTTTTCAGGTGTTCAAGATCATTATCTGTAAATTCCCGATACCCATTTTCCTTTGTTATGGGCGTAACTAATCCCTTACTTTGGTAATATTCAATTGCTTTCTTTGTCAACCCTGTTTGAGTACAGATTTCATTAACTTGCATTACAGCCACCTCCTCCTTTAAGCTTAAGGTAATCCCCAAGGTGACAGTCAAGTATTTTTGTGAAGAATTTAAATAATTTTTAGATTTTGTATGTACAATGCTTAGTAACCGAATGAATTAATCCACTAAGCATCGTTTCAATAGCAAGTCGAGAACCGTCCCCTTCTTGCTAGCAAGTTGAGAACCGTCCCCTCTTGCTCCAGCAAGTTGAGAACCGTCCCCTCTTGCTCTTCTTGTCACCAGCAAGATTAAGCTATTTCTCGTTTGAATCGACATGCTCTTTTGCATTACCAACCTGCAGCTCACTGGGCATGGTCACTTTAGAAATGCGCTTGGTTTTTTCGATATTAGCCCAGGCTGCGGTATCATGCTGTTCGATAGGCTTTGCCATGAAGGTATCCTTTGATCTTTTTTCTGCCACAATAACACCTCATACTTTTGATCGTTGTTCTTCTTAACATCCTGCCCAACACAATCATCTGGTATGCACGGTATTAGTCTGCAAAACAATAAAACCTTCATATTCTGAAGGTCATGCTCTGCACCACTCTTGCCACAGCGGTCACGGATTGTTTTATGAAGAGCGGGATAAATTGAACATGGAATTGGCACGGTTTGTAGGATAAGTAAAAAAAATTGTGGGCTGATTAAACAAGCCCACAATCATTACTATGACTACAACATAGCGAATAAAACTACATTACTTTTGCCACAACACTCACTTCAATATTGCCCCTTGTGGCATTTGAATAGGGGCAGATTTGATGCGCTTCTTTTACGACAGCATCCGCTGCGGCCTGATCAATTCCGGATAATGTTACGACAATTTCAGCCGATAGGAAAAAACCACCGGCACTATTTTTGTCAATACCGACCGTTACCTGAACACTGGGCGTTGGAATGGGTATTTTCTTTTCCCTGATAACATGCTGCACAGCACTGCCAAAGCATGCTGAGTACCCTGCGGCAAATAGCTGCTCGGGATTAATGCCTTCCTTTTTGATACCGCCAAGTTCTGCCGGGGTAGCCATATCAAATTCCAACGGGCTGTTTTCAACAACAACCTTTCCGTCACGTCCTCTTGTAGAAACTGCAGTGGCCTTATATAAAGCATCCATATTGGTAACCTCCTGATATTTGATAATGTCTTAAAGGGTCTTGCCTTTAATAGACATTAGCTGTTTTTTAATGGCCGAACATGATGGTTACAGCCACCTGTATTTTTATTTTACCAACTCGGGATAGAAATTAAACATCCTCTGAGATTATAAAAACGCTTTTCTCTATTTATCCGTTAATTGATGGAAAATATTGAGGAATTCATTTTCAATAGCTATAAAATCCTTCTGGGCGAAATCGTGCTCCATGGTCTTCTCGGGTGGAACATCGAACAAACGAATATCCATTAATGTTTCGAACTCATAGTAAAGCAGTGCATCATCAACAGCCTTGATGCGTCCCAGCTCTTCCTCCATTATATCTCCAAGTCCAAATTTTTTATAAATCAGCTTTTGGAGCTTTTCCTCAATGATGAAGTACTCCTTTAGATTCTGCTTAACCGGCCTTGTTATATCCGATATGTAGCTCTCACTGGCATCATGTAAAAGACAGCCAAGCTGGACTCGTTCTGAATAGCCCCGATTCATTGCTTCCTTATAACAGCTGATTGCGTGCTGGCCTACCGAGAAAAAATGCTTGTGATGTCCATTGGCTCTCGTCATAAGGGATAGTGAATGGGCGATATCCTGGATTTTTATATCCTCAATATTGGGCTCTAGCGGATAAAATTTCGTTTTTGTATAGGTGAGAATATAATTTTCCATTTATAACTCCTTGACCCTATTAGTTTTTGAAGGCTTTGGGCCCCTTGATATTGTGTCACCAAGAAAATTTGATATACCCATCTTCTTTAAAGGCAGCACTTACACATAGTATTATTTTATATCAACAAGACTTTATTGGCTATAAAGGTTTTGGGGCGGACAGGTAAAGCTGAAGAAAGGAATTTTACACAGGATTCACAGAACACGGAGATTCCGCGGTCTTCAGCCCCAGTTTAGCATTTAAAGCTCTTGGATTTTATATAACCGTTTTATATATGGCATTGCAATAATCAGGATAAATCTATAGAATATAAATGAAAATGCGTTGAAAGGCATATAGGGATGGAAATAAAGAAAACGGCTAATGAAGAAATCAAGCGAGTAAATCGAACCAGTATCTATCAATTGCTACGTCACAACGCGGCCTTATCAAGGCAGGATATTGTGATGATGCTGCGACTTAGCTTGCCGACAGTAACGCAGAATTTGTCCGAAATGGAAGAGGAAGGTCTTGTCTATGCGTCCGGATCAATTGGCAATACAGGCGGACGACGTGCAAAAACCTATTCCACCGTGGATAATGCGCAGATTGCGGTCGGCCTTGATATAACCAGGCACCATATCACCGGTGTAGCCATTGATTTAGCAGGAAGGGTTATCAGTCAAGAGCGAGTACGGGTGAATTTCGAGCGTTCCGACCCATACTATCGGCGGATCGGGACTGTTGTTGAGAAGATTATAGCCGATACCGGATTAGATAAGGAGCGGGTTCTTGGCGTTGGTATCGCAGTTCCGGGACTTGTCAGCGGAGAAGGTCAGATGGTTTACTATGGCAAGGCATTGGATTTGAAGGATTTGCCCTGTAACGAAATTGCTGCCCATATTCCCTTCCCGACAAGACTGGTACACGATTCAAGTGCCGCCGGCTTTGCGGAAATATGGATTGGCGGGAGTATGCAGAATGCTTTTTACATTACACTGAACGACAGTATTGGCGGCGCTCTCATTATTGATGGTGAATTATTTGAAGGCGATACCTTCCGCAGCGCAGAGGTAGGACACATCAGAATCGTACCCCATGGAAAAGGGTGCTACTGTGGAGGCCTTGGATGTATGGATGCCTACTGTTCCGCTTCCAATCTGACCAACCTTTCCAATGGTAATATACATGACTTTTTCGAACTGCTGCAAGCAGGTGACAAAAAAGCACGGGAGGTTTGGAACGAATACCTGTTTTATCTTGCCAGTGCTATTAATAATGTCCGCATGCTGATTGATTGTCCTATCATTCTTGGGGGGCGGGTTGGCATGTATATGGATTCTCACATTGATGAATTGCGTAAAATAGCTGCCGAGATGGATCCCTTTGAGGAGGCCTGTAATTATATCCATGTGTGTAAATACAAAAATGAGGCCACCGCAACGGGAGCCGCGTTGATGTATGTTGTTCCTTTTTTGGAATCCATATGATTTGATCAAATAATAATAGCGTCGCGTGCCGTCAAAAAATCTCAGTAACTAGGCGATAAGGACAGCCATGTTCAAAAGTAGCATGGCTGTTTCTTTTTTTGATTTTATTGACATGATAAAAGCTTTGAGGTAGTATAATATTAACCCGTTAATTAAAACCATTTAACAAAACGAAGACGCAAAATGGCAAATATGGTATTGATGTACTTTGTCATTAGTAGCGGAAGTCATTTAACGAAAGCAATAAGGAGGATGTGCTATGTCAGTTCCTAAAACTATGAAAGCCCTAGTTGCCTACGGCGTGGGCAATTATCGCTATGAAGAAAACTATCCGGTTCCCCAATGTGGTGATGACGATATCTTAATTCGTACCGAGGGATGCGGAATTTGTGCGGGCGACTTAAAATGTCAGCATGGCGCGGCCATGTTCTGGGGAGATAACGAGCAGCCTGCTTGGGTAAAGCCACCGTTTATCCCGGGTCATGAGTTTGTTGGTATCGTGGAGTATTGCGGGGCCAACGTGCATGAATATAAGGTGGGAGATCGTATTGCAGTGGATCAAATTGCACCCTGCGGTGAGTGCCGTTTCTGTAAAACCGGCCACTACTGGATGTGTCAGCCTCATGAGATCTACGGCTTTTTTGAAGAGTTCTGCGGCGGCATGGCAGAGTTTGTGCGCATACCTGTAAAACACTCGGTCATCCATAAGGTTCCGCACGAAATGCCACTTGAAAGTGCGCTCTTAATTGAGCCCTATGGCTGCTCCAAGCACTGCGTTGACCGCGCACAGATTGGTTCTGAGGATATTGTCGTTCTGTCCGGCGCCGGAACCCTTGGTCTGGGCATGGTTACATATGCACGTATGCGCAATCCCAAAAAGTTGATTGTGCTTGACATGGTGGATTCGAGACTGGAGAAGGCACTGGAATTCGGCGCGGATATTGTTTGGAATCCCTCCAAGATGGATGTTGTAAAAGCTATCATGGATATGACGGAGGGTTATGGCTGTGATATCTATATCGAGGCAACCGGACACCCGTCATCAGTGACTCAGGGCATGCAGATGATCCGCAAGCTTGGACGGTTTGTTGAGTTTTCTGTTTTCGGTGCACCGACCACCCTGGACTGGTCCATTATCGGTGACCGCAAAGAATTGGATGTCTTGGGCGCACATTTATCCCCCTACTGCTTCCCGTTTGTTATCGAAAACATCGCCAATGGAAAATTGAAGACCAATGGCGTCGTAAGTAAATTGTTTGAGCTTAAAGACTGGGAAACCGCTTTTGAGTATGCCTCCGGAAAGCATGGCGACCTTAAGGTGGCCTTTAAATTCTAAAAGGAGCATCCGCTAGAAAGCATTCACTAGGAGGAAAAAACATGGGACTACAAAAAGCCATTTCCGCCATTAAAAGCGGAAAAACAGCGCTCGGGATTGAGCTTGGATCAACACGCATCAAGTCCGTACTGATTGATCTTGAGCATCGTCCTCTCGCTTCCGGTAGCTTTGTGTGGGAAAACCAGCTTGTAGATGATATTTGGACATATGACCTCAATGATGCACTTAAAGGCTTACAAAGCAGCTATGCTGCCCTTTGCGCAGATGTAGAAAAGCAATACGGTATAAAGCTCGAGACGATCGGAAGTATCGGCATATCGGGCATGATGCATGGGTATCTGCCCTTTGATGAAAACGGTCAGCTTCTTGCTCCCTTCCGGACTTGGCGTAATACCAACGCTGAGGAGGCCGGTAAAAAGCTAACTGAGATGATGCAGTTCAATTTTCCCATCCGTTGGAGCGTCTCACAGCTGTATCAATCTATATTGGACGGTGAGGAACATGTTTCCCAAATTCGCTTTTTGACGACATTGGCCGGGTATGTGCACTGGAAGCTGACAGGCAGAAAAGTACTGGGAATCGGCGATGCTTCCGGAATGTTCCCCATCGACTCTAGTACAAAAACCTATGACGCAGCAATGCTTGAGAAGTTTGATGAGGCGGTTGGATCAAAGGGCTACCCCTGGAAAATAGGAGAAATTCTTCCCGTTGTGCTCTGCGCAGGGGACGACGCCGGTGTGCTCACAGAGGAAGGCGCCACATGTCTGGATCCGACAGGCACTTTAAAGGCTGGCATCCCTATGGCAGCGCCAGAAGGCGATGCGGGTACCGGTATGGTGGCCACGGATTCAGTAGCACCTCGAACAGGAAATGTTTCTGCCGGCACCTCCATCTTTGCAATGGCTGTTCTCGAAAAACCGCTGAGTCAAATGTACCCGGAAATCGATATGGTCACAACACCAAGTGGGTGGCCTGTTGCCATGGTCCATTGCAACAACTGTACGTCCGATCTCGACGCTTGGGCTCGTCTCTTTGTGGAGCTGGCGGCACTGTGCGGAAAGCCGCTGCATATTGGTGAGGTACTGGATGCCATGTATCAAAAAAGTCTGGAAGGCGCAGCGGATTGCGATGGCATCATGGTTTACAATTATCTTTCAGGCGAGCCCATTACAGGGTTTACCGAGGGGCGGCCTCTGGTTGTCCGCCGGCCTGATACCGAATTCACTCTTGCCAACTTTGCACGCGCTCAGCTGTATTCCACATTGGCAACCCTTAGAATCGGCATGGAGATACTGTACCGTGAAGGCGCAACCTTGGAACGATTCATGGGTCATGGCGGATTATTCAAGGCTCCGAAGGTTGGTCAGAAGTATATGGCCGACTCCCTGGGCATTCCCGTCTCGGTAATGAAAACAGCTGGCGAAGGCGGTGCCTATGGTATTGCCTTACTTGCCGCATACACCTTGCAACGCGAAGAAGGAGAAGCACTGGAAGCCTATCTGGCGGATCGCGTTTACAAAGATGCAGCCAAGAGTACAATAGAGCCGGAGCGTGAGGGCATGGACGGCTTCAGCGCCTTCCTGCAAGCGTACGAGAAAGGCTTAGCGATAGAACGGGCTGCTGTAGAAACATTATAAGAAGTCAAGGGAGTCAGGGGGGCGGGTGTGAGACACCGATGTTTTGGCA
>JAEYPI010000077.1 GCA_023410885.1 Bacillota bacterium | reverse complement strand
GTGGATCAGTGGATCAGCGGATCAGCGGATTAGCGGGTAAGAAGGGAGGAGATCCCTTCTTTTTTAGTTCCATTAGTGTAAGGCATGGCATTTCTTTTTATATAAGAAGTCTTAGTTTTGGCACAATAGTTACGAGAGCATGCTTCCCTTGCTTCAACTGCAGGTTGCTTCTGCGGAATAAGCTGTTTTGTGATTGCTACATAATATACGTACAGTTCCTAAACCTCGCTTTTCTTGCTTCAACTGCAGCTTATTTCTGCGAAATAAGCTGTTTTTCAGCCCTAGGTTGATTTGATTTAATTACCTCGTAGAGAATGGTTAGGGAAGGGCAAACTCTGTCACTATTCAATTGCTCAGGTCTGTGTTATAATAAATCAACAAGGAGATGATAAATGCATGATGAAATGTTCTATATGTAAAGAAAATGTTGCGGTGGTCTTTATCACCCGTGTTATAGAAGGTAAAACTGAACCCATGGGGCTTTGTATGGCCTGTGCTCAAAAGCAGGGATTAGCTCCCCTGCAGCAAATGATTTCCCAATCGGGTATGACTCAGGAGGACATGGAAAATCTCAATAATCAAATGAGTGAGATGTTTGGCTCCATGAATATGGATGAGTTTATTCAGGCACTACCTGGGGAGATGGAACCACAGAACGATAAAAAACAAATATCGGAAGAACCGGACGGAAATTCTATGCTCCGCTTTTTGAATAATACTTTTGCTAATTTTGGATCCCTACCTGGAGGTACCAATAATAATGAGAAGGCTTCCTCTAACCAGGTAAAAAATGATAGTCCCAAGCAGCCGGCAAAATCCCCCCGTAAAAATCTCAATACCTTTGGTTCGAACTTGAATGAGAAAGCGCAATCAGGGGCAATTGACCGGGTGATCGGGCGTGATAAGGAAATTGAGCGGGTCGTTCAAATCCTTAATCGCAGAACCAAAAATAACCCCATTCTATTAGGTGAGCCTGGAGTAGGTAAAACAGCCATTGCCGAGGGACTCGCTCTGCGTATTGTTGAGCATAAGGTGCCGGTAAAGCTTCTAAATAAAGAGATTTACCTGCTGGACCTTGCCGCTATTGTGGCAGGAACTCAGTTCAGAGGCCAGTTTGAGGCAAGAATGAAAGCAATTATTGACGAGGCAAAGGCCCAACAGAATGTCATTCTTGTTATTGATGAGGTCCACAATATCGTAGGGGCAGGTGAGGCTGAGGGTGGCGCGATGAACGCAGCCAATATCTTAAAGCCTGCTTTGGCACGTGGTGATATTCAGGTCATTGGCGCTACCACACTAGAGGATTACAGAAAGCATATTGAGAAGGACTCCGCTTTAGAGAGAAGATTCCAGCCTGTTATCGTCAAAGAGCCCACCGTGGAAGAGAGTACGGAGATTCTTCTGGGTGTACGTCAATATTACGAGGATTTCCATCAGGTTCGTTATCCCGATGAGGTTATTGAGGCTGCCGTAAAACTGTCATCCCGCTATATTCAGGATCGTTTTCTACCTGATAAGGCCATTGATGTCATTGATGAAGCAGGCTCCCGCGTCAATCTGAAAAACCAGGGGTCTGTTGAGCTGGAAGATTACAAGGCGCAGCTTAAAAAGGTTCAGGAGCTTAAAGAACAGGCTGCTGTCGTTGATGATTACCAGAAGGCTGCTGACTATAAGGTTGAAGAATGCCGCCTCCAGGAACAGATTAAGGCACTTGAAAAAGATGTCGGGACTTTAGATGTGACCCTGGAGGACATTGCCTATGTTGTTGAATCTTGGACGGGAATTCCTGTACAACGGGTTTCAGAAACAGAGGCCAATAAGCTTTTGAAAATTGAAGAACGCCTTCATGAGAGAGTGGTGGGTCAGGAAAAAGGAGTCTCCAGTCTGGCTCGTGCCATTAGGCGTACCCGTTCAGATTTCAGGAAAAAGAAAAAGCCTTCCAGCTTTATCTTTGTAGGCCCGACCGGAGTGGGCAAGACAGAGCTGGCCAGAGCGCTGGCCTTTGAGCTCTTTGGCAGTGAAGAGGCCATGATTAGGCTGGATATGTCGGAGTACATGGAAAAGCATACGGTTTCCAAGCTTATCGGCGCACCTCCCGGCTATGTAGGCTTTGACCAGGGAGGTCAGCTTACCGACAAGGTCAGAAGGAAACCCTACTCGGTTCTTTTGTTGGATGAAATTGAAAAGGCGCACCCCGATGTTTTCAACATGCTGTTGCAGGTTATGGAGGATGGCCGTCTGACCGATAGTACCGGGCGTACCGTAAACTTTGAGAATACGATTATTATTATGACCTCCAATGCCGGAACGGGTCTTCGTACCAATGGTATAGGCTTTAACCGGGATGGCTACGAGGCTTTGGAGAAGAAGGTCAATAATGCTGTCAGAGAGATATTCCGCCCAGAGTTCCTAAATCGTGTGGATGAGGTTATTGTTTTTGAAGAGCTCAGTCGTGAGCAATTGGGTCAAATTCTTGAGATCATGCTCAAGCAAGTCACTCAGGATGTTCAGGAAAAAGGCATGGTTATCACCTTTGACGAGGCGGCGAAGGCCTACCTCATTGAAAAAGGCTTCGACACGAAATTTGGCGCCCGCCCGCTGCGCAAGACCATTCAGCGTCATATAGAGGACGAACTCTCCGAGTTGTTCCTGTCAGGTAAACTTAAGGCAGGAAGCACCATTCAGGTTACAGTTGAAGACGGGAAAATTGTTATGATCATTGCACAAATTCCCGCTATTCAAGCCGCAACCAATATGCTGCCCTCCTGATGAAACGTGTTATGTGAATAAAATGAGAGGTGCGTTTCTTCAGAAACGCACCACAAGCCTCGACCTGTGTATAAAAACCCCGCAGAGATGAAAACCTAAATTAGATTTCATCATGCGGGGTGTTTTTATGGAAAAAACAATGCAAAAAACAAGAATTCCTTTTTATCTCATTATTGTAGCTTTAGTGATCATAGCGGCAGCAGCTGTCGGCATCTATTTTCTAACAGGAGGAGCCAAGGAAAAAGAACCTTCTCGCGGAACTTATGTTATGGCTCAGATGAAGGAGTATAGCTTATGAAGAAACCCCTGAGTAAACACGAATACCAAAACATGGTTGACAAAAAATCACCACCCTCCCATCTGCTAAGAAATCTTCTGGCAGCATTTTTTACAGGTGGTGTTATCTGTGCTGTCGGGCAGGTGGTCATTATCATCACCAAGAACTTCGGAGCCGACAAGGATACCGTGGCCTCTGTGACTTCTATCGTCATGATCTTTCTGGGAGCTTTTTTGACGGGTATTAATGTCTATGACGACATCGGCAAATTCGGAGGAGCCGGAGCATCCGTTCCCATAACCGGCTTTTCCAACTCTATCGTCTCTCCTGCTATGGAATATAAAAAAGAGGGCTATATCATGGGTGTCGGAGCCAAGATGTTTTTAATCGCAGGTCCGGTTTTAGTCTATGGTATTTTTTCCTCAGTTATAGCAGGAATTCTCTATTTTATCTGGAAGCAGGTGATGTAATTGGCAAAAAAAATTGGGATGCAGACGATCATACTTGATAAGCAGCCCATTATCTTAAGTGGTGCTGCGGTCGTTGGGAAGAAGGAGGGGGATGGCCCTTTAGCCCGTTATTTTGATGAGGTGGTAGATGATGAATATGTAGGGGAGAAAACCTTCGAAGCGGCAGAATCCCATCTTCTGCATGATGCTTACATCAAGGCTCTGGAAAAAAGCAACAAGTCAGCGGCTGATATTAATGTCATTCTGGCAGGGGACCTGCTCAATCAGTGTACAGCGGCAAGCTATGCCTTCAGGGATACCGATACACCATTTTTAGGGTTATTTGGTGCCTGCTCCACAATGAGCGAGTCCATTGCAATAGGGGCTATGTTCATTGACGGAGGCTCGGCCGATTATGTGGTCTGTGCTGCCTCAAGTCATTTTTGCTCTGCCGAGAGACAATTCCGATATCCCTTGGAGTTTGGCACCCAGAGAACACCCACCGCCCAATGGACCGTTACCGGAGCAGGAACGGTTATACTTGGCAAAGATGGGCAAGGACCCAAGATTACCTGTGTCACGCCAGGAAAGATTATTGATCAGGGCATAAAGGATGCCAACAACATGGGAGCCGCCATGGCACCGGCTGCTTGTGATACCATTATGCGCCATCTCCAGGACACAGGAAGAAGCGTGGAGGAGTTTGATATGATCCTAACAGGAGATTTGGGAAGCTTGGGCAGCACCATGCTGAAGGATCTTCTCTACCGGAATAATATCGATTTGAAGGACAAACACAGGGATTGTGGTTTGATGATTTTTGACCTTTCAAAACAGGGGGTGGATTGCGGAGGAAGTGGTTGCGGCTGTAGCGCATCTGTTTTTTCCACTTATATTTTGGACCAGTTCAAGCAAGGCCTCCTGAAACGCGTTCTGTTTATCGCGACAGGGGCACTTTTAAGCCCTACAAGGAGCCAGCAGGGAGAAAGCATCCCGGGTGTTGCTCATGCTGTCTGCGTTGAAGCTTAACTAATAATGGAGGGATAACCATGCTTGATATTTTAAAAGCCTTCTTGT
>JAEYPI010000260.1 GCA_023410885.1 Bacillota bacterium | reverse complement strand
GGACAAGACCAATTGCGACAGGGCAGCGTTAATAGGAGGCGATATCAGTATTTTTCCATTGAAACAAATGAGAACCATGATAATTAAAAGGATATGAATGCCCTGATCGAGTAGAAAAAGTATGGCGTTGAATTTGAGGAAGGGCTTTTTGAGAATGACCCATGACTTGAGGAAATCCACAAGTCCATGAAAAAGAGAGAGCAGGAAAACCAAAATAAAGGTATACAGTGACCAGAACCGCACTAATAAAATCAGGGAAACAAAGAAATGAATACATGCGTGAAGAAAGTTTCCCCATAAGCTTTTTCCCCTTAGGGTACTGTTTCTTAGTTTAATAATAGCCTTCAACTGAAGTGGAAAATCAGCGATGAAATGTGCTAAAAACAAACAAAATAAAACTCCAAAATCCAATTCATCACGCCCCCTTGCCAGAATAGGCATCCAGCAGATTAGAAACCAGTTGATGATTCTTTTGTATTGTAAAATATGATGCTGTATTTAGCTTTTGACTAATTCCACTAATGGTTTCCCTTGTTTCAGCCTCAGAAACTTCCACCATCTTACGGTAGGAGCCAACTCTCATATAATCAACATAAACCGCTCTCTGTTTATCGGTCATCTTTCCTTTTAGTATCTCGTTGTTTTCTATAATTAAGTTTATAGACTGCTCAAGAAGACTCTTATTGATCAAAACAGAGTCTATGGCCTCAACATCTGCCCCAGTGGCTGCAGCAGCCTCGCCCATGGCCTCCTCCACCGGGTAAGGTTTATTAGGGCTATTCAAGTCATCAATCTGGAGGCTTGATGCAAGAAAGGCACTTAAAAAAAATACTTTATTGAGTTTATGGATGTTGACCTTATTCTTAAATGGATCTAAACCTTTTATCAAATTAATGGCCTCTCTTGCAGCATGAAAGCAAGAGCCATCCATCATACGCACATCCTGATAAAGGGGTGTGCTTATTTCTCCCATACCGATGCCTGCATAGAGCTCAATATGCTCCTTCCATAGCAGCTGCTGGAAATCATGAACGATATTATAGGCCTCCGAGGGCTTATTGGTTATGACCTGCCATTCATCACCCAGGGTAATCGTAATTGGCGCAGCCAGAACACCAGAATATTTATGATTGATTTTATCAATAAAGCTTTTCAGGTTATCCTGTAATTGTTTTCTATCCTTTATTTTTCTGGACCCGACAATATCCATATTGATAACACAATACAAGCTCATGGTTCGCCCCACACTTTTCATGATATAATTATGACATTATAGCATTTTTTTCCTTGTTATTCAATTGATCAATTCATCATAAAAGGTTTGACGACAGGCAACGAGTAATGATCCTTATAAGGTCAAAATAGACAGGCTCTAAAAAGAGAGGATTTTACGTCCTCTCTTTTTTCAATGAATCGTTGATTTCTCCATCGTCCATGAAGTCTTTGGCCAGCTCATACCATTTTTGAATGAGGCTTCTTATATCCGTTTCTTTCACAAAAAACCTAAGCCAAACAGGTATATACTTATAGACAACGCCTACAACAAAATCAAACTTCATTTGGCCATCTTCATTAGCCAAATTGCGTTCTGCTAAAAGCATCATTTGGTATGCAAACTCACGAATCTTCGTCCACCTTTTTGTGATGCCTAAATAGACAATATAGACCAGAGCGCCAGCGGCGATTAGAAGGCCCAGCCAGTTCTGAGCGATAAATTCCAGGATCATTGCGCTAACTTCCTATAGGTTGTTCCTAATAAAGCCTATGCACTAATCCTGCAAAAGTTGACTAAACTTTACACCTTAATTGATATTGCATGTGGTTGCTTGCTGATCTTGTTGAGGCTTCAGCAGAACTTCCTCAGAATGGGAGACGTCATGTTTTTTAACGTTGAACAAGAAGATAAGTCCTAACATAAACATAACCCCGCCAAACAGGAAGAGATACGTTTGGCTTCCTAATAAATCTGCGGTCAGCCCATATAAGATGGGACTTGCGATACTGGCAGCAAAGGTAAACACAAAGTAGTAGCCCGTATAGCGCCCTGTCTGACCCGCCGGTGCCATTTCTGCTACAGCAGGATAGGCATTGGTAGTCATAAGCGACCAGCCAATACCGCTAAAACCCATTGCGACAGCCATTAAGTTCGGATTTTTAAGGAGAATCACAATGACAAAGGTTATGATAAGCAGGATATTTCCTAAGAGCATGGAGGTTTTTCTGCCTATTTTCGCACCAATAAAGCCTGCCGGGAAAGCGCAGATCATGAAAACCACTGCCATGGGTGCCAGCATTTGCGTTGCATCTCCCGCAAGGATACCGTACTTTTCCTGGCAAAATAGTGTGAAAAAGGAATTGATACACTCGAAACCACAAAACCAGAAGAAGACGGTCAGAAGCATATGAAGAAGCGACGGTGTCCTGGATATAGCAGATTTGTGCCCATTCTTCCCCCAAAAGAGACCCGTATCAACTTCCGGCTTCTTGTCCTCATCCGCCGAATCCGCCGAGTAGGGAACCTCAGGCTCTTTATAAAAAATGAGTAGCATTAAGAGCGCTAAAACCATTAAACCGGCCCCCATCAGGAACGGGAAAGAGATATTAATATTAAAAAGCTTTCCGCCTGCAAGAAAGGCAATAATGGTTCCCAAACCACCCATAGCTGTTATAATACCATTGGCATGGCTTCTTAAAGAAGCAGGCGTAGCGTCGGGCATTAAGGCAATGGCGGGTGCCCGATAAACACTCATAAAGAAATTCATGGCAATAACAAACCCCATGAGTAAGAAAAGACGTATATCTACGGCAAACAGGCTACCCAATTGATCATAAAAAGGAATAAGCATAAAAAACAGGGCCGCAAGGGGAATCCCCACAATCATAAAGGGCATCCTGCGCCCAAAGCGCGTTTTTGTTTTATCACTCAGCTTGCCGAAATAGGGTTGAAATATCAGACCAAAAACATTGTCCAATGTCATTATGGCCCCTAAAATAGTGGAGCTGCCAAGTAGTCCTTGTAAAAAGACGGGCACGAAGGTGTTATAGGTTGTCCATGCTAAACTTATGGTAAAAAAAGCTAAACTGATGACAAAGGTTTTGACTACGCCAAGTTTCATAGATACTCCTTAGAAGCTTATTTTGAATCAACATGCAGCTCATCTTTCTAAAGAGCAACTGCAGAAATTTAAAGACATAAGTCGTACAACGTATAATATATCGCAGAATGGTTAAAAAGTCTTGATAAAATTCTTAAAGTTTCATTAAATATTTCATTAAAAAACTCTTTTCGTGTTATCTTAAGGTGGGATCAAGGCCCTAATAGCCATAATAAGATGAAATTCGTCTATATTTAAAGGGATTATCAGGTAAAAGGAATGATTTCCGTCTGTACGTCAGTGATTTCAACTGTACCTTGGAATTCGATAAAATTGATGGCTGAGGCCATCATACTATCCCCATGACCGGCATCATTGGAAACACAAACCAAGCCAAGCTCGCAATGATTCCATGAATCAAGCTGCCCGGTTTCGGCAACAGCGAAATTAAATTTATTTTTGAGCCTTTCAACAAGGCTTTTGATAATACGTCTTTTGTCTTTAAGAGATTGGGGTTCACTTAAAAACAACGTGACCTTAAGAACACCGATAAACATGGTTATCCTCCTGCAGGCCTTGCTTTCCTGCTTAAAAAAACATAGTATGGAATATGTATCTATTATATTAACATTACCCGCTACCGAAATCAAAGATTTCGAACACGTTCCTAAGTTATTGTTACGACCTATTATGAGCAAAAAATCTTCGGAGGAATACAGGCTTGTACAAAATTTTGGTTATAGATGATGAGAAGGCTATTTTAGATAATCTGAAACTCATATTAACCACTGCAGGCTATCATGTGGTCACAGCTTGCACCGGCGAAGAAGGCTTGGCCTTATTACTGACACAAAGCGATTTTGACTGCGTCGTTTGTGATATGAAAATGCACAGCTTGACAGGGACAGAAGTGACAAAGGCCATCAGGGAAATGGACTCAGACATTGGCATTATTATTCTGATTGAATACGGAGATATGGAAAATGCCATCAATGCTATGAAGGAAGGGGCCTTTGATTACTTAAATAAGCCTGTTTACAGTGATAAACTTATGGTCTCCATTGAGAACGCCATAAAAAAGCTTAATCTTCTCCGAGAAAATCGACAACTCAATGAGGATCTCATTAGAAGGAACCTTTACTTCCAACATATTAATGATTCTGCACAGCGTATTTTACTTAATATGGTTCCAAGGTCCTGCCCTAAGTTTGAGAAACTTGATACCAGTGCTGTCTACAAAAGCTGCGAATGCGTTGGCGGTGACATGTATGATATTTTTCAGCTTGGAGATAAAATATTCTTCTATTTGCTCGATGTTTGCGGCCATGGCATTTTATCCGCTGTCATGACGATGATGATGAAAGCTTCTTTTCAGAACATCAAGCTGTTTTATGAACATGCGGGAAAAATACCTGATATTGATAAGGTCATCCATGAACTAAATAGAGAAATGGTCAAGAATACATCATCCTATCTCTTTGTTACACTCTTTGCAGGGGCGCTTGACCTTCATACTGGAGAAATATCCTATGTATCTGCGGGACATATTGATCAGTATGTCCAAACGAAGAAAGGCATTGTTCCTCTCCCCTCAACCAATACGGTTATTGGCCTGTTTGAGGATGCGACCTTTGAATCCAAAAGCATTTATATAGAACCAGGTGATCGAATCTTCCTGTTTACCGATGGCATCACTGAGATTTGGAATGAAGAAGTGATCATGGCAACCGACAGAATGCAGGAAATTATTACAGAGAACACCGATCATCCCATCAAAGATGTTCTAAAAGCCATGTATAATAGTATTCTCGACCTCTATGAGGATAAGAAACCCGATGACGACATTACCATCATCGGCATGGAATTGTTACCTCAGCCTGCCGACTGTGGAGGAATTACAAAATGCAACTAGATTTACACATTACAGAAGAACATGCCAACAA
>JAEYPI010000184.1 GCA_023410885.1 Bacillota bacterium | reverse complement strand
GAAAAGCATGGCGGCATATGCCAGTTTTCGGTCAAGGATGGATTGTTTATATTTCAGGCCACTGCATAAGTTGACCGTCAACACTCTTCATCCAATAGGGCATCCCATTCTTCTAAATAGCCTAAGTTTAGCTCTTCCTGTTCCATGAGTTGTTGTTGAAGCTCGGTCAATCGTATATAATCGGACATCACCGCTTCTGAAGCAAGCAACCCTTGTAGCTCAGCAATTTTTTCTTCGCACTCCGAGACCAAGGCCTCTAATTTCTTAATTCTGGCCTCACGTCTTGCTTTTTCCTTAGCCGGTGTCGTATAGCTTTTCTTCTCCCTTTTTTCCCTAGTGATGACGACCTTTCCATTTTCTGCCCGTTTGGCAGCTTGTTCAAGATAATACTCATAGCCATAGGGATAGAGCTGGACGTTATCCTCCTCGAACACAAGCACCGATTGGGCAACCTGCTTGACAAAATAGCGGTCGTGGGAAACGAAAAGAAGGGTGCCCGTGTAGTCCTTTAACATTTTCTCCAAGGTTTCCTTACCGATGATATCCATATGGTTGGTAGGCTCATCAAGGATTAAGAAGTTGGGACGTCTCTGTAAGATTTTGCACAGCTCAAGACGCACCTTTTCCCCTCCCGAAAGGGCATTGACCGGCTTAAAAACATCGTCATGTGTAAAGAGGAACGCGCCCAGCGCACTGCGCACCTCCGTGTGGGTCAGTTGAGGGAACTCGTCCCAATATTCGTCAAGAACATTTTTATCACTTTTATACTGGGCCATGTGCTGGTCAAAATAGCCGATTTTGACCCTCTCTCCAACAGAAAAGCTTCCGCTAAGTGCTGGTAATCGGCCTACTATGGTTTTTAAGAAGGTAGATTTTCCAAGGCCGTTGCCACCGATAATACCGATCTTTTCCCCTCGCATGACTTGAAGAGAAATTGTTGACAGCGGCTCATCATAGCCTATTTTCAACTCTTTCACTGATAATACCAATTTAACGCTTGGGTATTCAGGCTCAAAATCGGCGTGAAAGCTTCTTGTATCTGCCAGCTCCGGTGATTCCACAACCTCCATCCGTTCAATTTGCTTCAATTTCGATTGGGCCATGGCCGCCTTAGTGGCTTTATAGCGAAAGCGCTCCACAAGGCCGCTTAAATGCGCGATTTCCTTTTGCTGCGCAATATACTCTTTTTGCTGCCTGTCCCAGTCAAGCCTCTTTTTTATGGCAAAAGTAGAATAATTTCCGCTGTATTTTGTAATCCTTCCCCGTTCGATCTCGTATACTGAGCTAACAATCTTATCAAGAAATTCCCGATCATGAGAAACGATAACCACTGCGTTCTTGTAGGTTTTTAGATATTCCTCAAGCCATTCAATGGCGTTGATATCAAGATGATTGGTGGGCTCGTCCAATAGCAGGATATCCGGTTTACTTAGCAGCAGCTTAATAAAGGCTATCTTGGTTCGCTGCCCTCCTGAGAAATCGGAAAGGGGCTTTGCCTTGTCCTCATTTGTAAAGCCGAACTGACGGATGGCCATTTCATATTCCTTCTTGTAGCCATACCCATCCAAAAGATTATAGCGCTCCTGCAATTCGGAATATTTGGTAAAAGCCGCGTCATCGGGATTGCTCTCCATCTGTCTCAAAAGCTTTTCCATGCGGTTTTCTATATCCAGCAATTCCTTATAGGCTTTTTTAACTTCGTCCTCAAGGGTTAGGGTTTCATTCTCAAACGTCACCTGTCTGAGATAACCGATGGTTGGGTTACCCGACCTAGCAATGGATGATGATTCGGCGTCACTAAGCTTCGTAAGCTCATATTCACCAATCATCAGCTTAAGCAGCGTTGTTTTTCCGCATCCATTTCGTCCGACTATAGCAATCTTTTCACCCTTGTTGATCTCAAAATCGATTCCCGATAATATGATATCTGTACCAAAGGCCACACAGCCGTTTGTTATTTTTAGCAGCATTTACTGTACTCTTCCTTTTAATTAATTCGAACGGGTAAGGTTATTCATACGGAGTATCAATAACTTGGGTCCCTGCCACCTTTAGGCGTTCGAAATCTTCGATTTTCCCCACAGGTCGAGGCTTGTTGGTGCGTTCCGCACCCCTGGTAACGGGTCGAGGCTTGTTGGTGCGTTCCGCACCCCTGGTAACGGGTAATGTTATTCATACGGAGTATCAATAACTTGGGTCCCCGTTCGAAATCTTCGATTTCGGTAACGGGTAATGTTATTATACCATACTGCTTCTTTACTCAAAACCCTTTACCCGTCGACCATCATGGACCATGAGGGATAACTCAGACATATGTCTGAGCTCCCCAATCATGGCCACTCAATCGTTTTATTCAGCCCCCACAAGCCTCGACCTATAAATTAAGCCCGAAGTTAACCCCCGGGCATCTCAATTCTATAATTTATATTACCATGGCTTTTCATGGGTGTTAAGATAAAGATAAAATTTCATTACCTTGTATTTCCTCTGAATTCATAGGCACCCCGCCATATTTTCAGTGAGGAACTATAAAATCCGAGCCAAGGTTAGCCAAAATTTCATGGTAGCGTTTTGTTGCCAGCACGCTCGTTTGCCCTTTAGCACAGAAAGAAAGGCTGGCCAGCTTGGGAACAACGCGCTCAAACATCTGATGCAAACTGATTCTCTATAGCCACGCCTTTTACCTCCATCTTGAATTGCACATCTTTCATACCATTTCACTTACCATTGATTATCATTTACTTTGCTTACATTATACTATAATAAGCTAAAAGTTTTCCATTTTGTTTAAGATTTTCACTATACTCCTTGAAATAGTTTTAAGAAAAAATGAGAAGCCATAAACGAATCTATTGCTTCACGTTCAGCAGTTTATTTGGGCTTTAGCCGTATTTGGATGAGATTCATGACATCATCCAGAATGGCAGGTTCTGTAACATTCATCATCAGCCAACGACCTCCAGCAGAACAACCGGTGTTTTTGAATAGGTTTTGCGTGTATCCGCTATAGGAAGGGAGCATCAGTTCGGCTTCGTTGCTTTCTTTGTTGCCAATGACTACAAGAGCAATAAAGAATCCTGACATTGGATATAGCGTACACAAAGATCTCCCGCTTTTTTGGTATTTTATATTCCATCCGGGCTGCATCGAGCACCCGCTGTAGGAAAGCTTTGGCTGAATGCGATAGGTGTTCTGTAAAAATGAATTCAATCTCTGCCAAAGCCCGGTATTCACATAACTATTAATGTTGTCTATTGAAGGCGGATGTTCTTGATCATACAATGTACTCCACTCCATATTTTTTCTCCTTGTATCTTTTAAATTTACTCTTTGGGTACAAGCATGATCCATACTTCCATGGTGGTCGTCTCCGGGCTGTGGCATGCGTATCGTTCCACCGCAAACGGAGCGGACACAAGCTTGTGATTCGGAAGCCATGTTTCAAATAAATACTTGTGAGCCTTGTACACCGCATCCATCACAAGATGTTCAAAATTCTCTGCCTCAAAAGAACAGACGACATATTCACCTTGGGGCAATTCCCATGAGGAATAACCCTCAATTGCTTCATTTGAAACAGCTTCAGCACCGGCAAAATAGCGGTAATAGCCTTCCTTTGTTCCAGGGTAGGCAACGCCAAGCTCATCACCATCCTTTTTGAGTTCTTGAATGGTTGATTTGTTTTCGTGAAACTCATCCCATAGCTTTCCAAGCGTATCTACACCGGTCCCACCACCGCCAGGCATCTGGTCAATAGGTTCTTCTTTCGATAGTCCGATGAAATATTGGGGTGCCGAAAGGCTGCGTCTTGTTATTTCAAGAACAATCCCCTCGGCAATTAAGGGCACATTTTCGTCGACAAGTGTGTAGTTAAGTAACAGCTGCGGTTTCACAAAGTTATTCAGACGGACGGGGCTGGCCCGGTATTCCTCCGGGGTCATACCAAAAGCATCCTTGAAGGCTCGTGTGAAAGCCTCATGAGAAGAAAAGCCACAATCCAACGCAATAACCAGAATCCTTTGATTCTTCTCACACAAAGCCTCGGATGCTTTTGCAAGACGGCGCAGCTTAATATATTCGTTCACCGGCTTTTTTACCAATCTGCTGAACAACCTTTGATAGTAAAACTGCGACAGTGAGGCAAGCTTTGCAAGATCACCAATTTTAATCTCCTCTGCAAGATGTTTTTCAATATAGTCTACGGTTATTTGTATTTGTTCCCATGCGTGCATAACTTGGCACCTCCTTGTAAACAGGATAGCATGCAAGTGACAATTTTTCTTGACTGCCCATGCCCTTTTTACGACTCTTCACATTTCCTTCTGATATTTGCTCATCAGATAAAGCCCTATGACATTGTAGCTTAAGTACACAGACATTACAGCCAAAGTAAGCCATAAAGGTGCCGATATGATAATGGTGAGCCAGGCGATGGCTATGATTAACCACTGTGTTATGTCTCCGGCTGTCGCTTTTGCCCGGTTGCGAATCATGGTATTTCGCTCATCCTTGTAGTCGATATCCGACTGTCTCACAAATTCAGGATTCTTTTGTTCAATGGTCTTGACCACTAGGCCGGATACACTCATGCCAAATAGTCCCGCACCAACGCCAATCAAGATTCCTGATAGGATTTTGGTTTCCTCTCCTCTAAAAAACAGGCTTGCCCCAATCAAGCAAAGACCGATCAGAAGTAGGGCAAAATAAAACGACCGTTTCATTTTCATGGCTTTTCCTCCTCATAGATAAAGATTTCTTCAATGGACATGTTAAAGTAGCGTGCAATTTTAAAAGCTAAGAGGATGGAGGGATTATACCTTCCGTTTTCAAGAGATCCAATGGTTTGTCTGGAAACCTCCAAAGCCAACGCGAGTTCTTCTTGCTTAATACCGCGCTGTTTGCGGATTTCCTCCAATTTGTTTTTCAAAAACATCACCTCAAAACCAAGTAATGTAAAGTAAGCTTTCCATCATCAGAATATCACAAGAAAGGAATTCATGTCAAGCTAACTTTCCATAACCATGAAAAAATTATTAATAACCATAAGCATTTAGTTGATGTGTCTATTATCGAAATGTTTTAATATGATTAAAACACTTGTGAGAAACTAGGTAGAATTAAGAAAGTAAGGAGCATTCTATGCACACTATTGTTTTCGATTTAGAGTTTAACCAGGATCCATCGGATGAAAGGTTCCCCAAAACGCTCTTTGAAATCATACAAATAGGTGCTATTAAGCTTGATGTAGATTTTAACACCTTGGCTACTTTCAACCGGCTTATTAAACCGACCCTGTATAGGAAAATAACACCGCTTGTCACAGATTTAACCGGCATTACCATGGAGCAACTACAATCAGAGGAAGACTTTCCTCAGGTCTATCAAGATTTTAATGCTTTTATAGGTGGAAGCGATGGGATTTTATGCAGTTGGGGACTATCCGATATTAAAGCGCTTTTTCGAAATGTTGATTACTTCGACCTGGATAAAGAGCCCTTACCGCGCCTATTTATCAACCTTCAGCCCCTTGTTTCAAAGCATCTGGGGTTGAGCTCAAAAAAAATGCTTCGGCTGGAGTACGCAGTAGAAGCCCTGAATATCGCAAAACAGTATGATTTTCATCATGCTCTTCATGATGCCTATTATACAGCCGAAATTCTTAAAAAATTGAACCCTTCATCACTCCAGCCACAGCGCTACGATCCAAACCATGTTAGCGTCAAGACCAGATTAAGAAGACAAAAGATTGATTTTACAGGCCTAATTGAGCAATTTGAAAAAATGTATGCCCGCGCCATGGACGAAGACGAGCAGGAGATGATTAAGCTGGCCTATAAAATGGGCAGAACCCATCAGTTTTTAAAATAAGAACCCCACCCGTTTACACAATCAAAGATTGGGAACGGGTCCCGGGAACCTTGTTGTTGTCACAATAAAAATACGCCCCCTATGTGGCAGGGAGCGTATCCTTAATCGCATAATGATCGTATAAGCTTATAAATGTCTACAGTACCTTGGACAGGAACTCCTTGGTTCTTGCATTTTGCGGGTTGGAGAAGATTTCACCCGGCGTATTTTCCTCTAGAATCTTGCCCTCATCCATAAATAGAACACGGGTTGCCACTTCTCTTGCAAAACCCATTTCGTGAGTCACGATAACCATGGTCATGCCTTCATTGGCCAGCTGCTTGATAAGATCTAAAACCTCACCGACCATTTCAGGATCAAGGGCGGATGTGGGTTCATCAAACAACATAACCTTCGGGTTCATGGCAAGCGCACGGACAATGGCTATTCTCTGCTTTTGCCCACCGGAGAGGGTGGATGGATAGGCATTGGCTTTATCCTCAAGGCCTATTCGCTTAAGTAACCGCATAGCATTCTCTTGTGCTTCCGCCTTAATGCCTGCACGGGTGGTCTTAATTTCATAGAGGTCTTTTTTATTCTTTGAGAACACATTGCTGACTTTAATAAAGAAATTCTTTATTCTCTTCATACGAAGATCATGGATGGCAACGTGCACAGGGGC
>JAEYPI010000150.1 GCA_023410885.1 Bacillota bacterium | reverse complement strand
ATGGATGCCTTAAAACATGTTACTCCTGTTCTTTACAATCAATTAATAGAGCTAAATGAACAAGTCAAGGCTGTATTTAACGATGCAGGACATGTTCTGGGTTCGTCCATCATTGAAATATTTGTGGATGAAGACGGTGATGTCTCTAAAACGGTCTTCTCCGGGGATCTGGGTATGAATGATAAGCCCATTTTAAGGGATCCCACCATTATTAAAAAGGCTGACTATTTAATTATGGAGGCCACATATGGGAATCGGGTCCACGGAAAAAAGGTTGATGGCATCGAAAGACTTGCGGATATTCTTATTAAGACAACAAAGCGAGGCGGTACGGTTGTTATTCCTTCCTTTGCCGTGGGTAGAACTCAAGACCTGATCTATGAGCTTAATCGCTTTTATGAAGGACATTCCGAGTATAAAGAGGCCCTAAAAAATGTCATGGTTTACATCGACAGTCCCATGGCGACCTCTGCCACTGAGGTATTTCGAAGAAATGCCCAAGCCTTCGATGATGAAACAAAAAACTATATTTTGCGTGGGGACAATCCTCTGGACTTTAAAAATCTGAAATTTACCCGGACCAGTGAAGAGTCAAAAGCTTTGAATCTTGATCCCTCACCGAAGATCATTATTTCCTCCAGTGGAATGTGTGAAGCAGGAAGAATTAAACACCACCTCAAGCATAACCTGTGGAACCCCAAATCCAGCATTGTATTTGTTGGCTATCAGGCCCCGGGAACCTTAGGTCGTTCCATCGTCAGTGGTGATAAAAGGGTGTCGATCTTCGGCGAAAAGATTAACGTAGAAGCAGAGATCTATAATTTGGAAGGTTTCTCTGGTCATGCAGATAAAGAAGCCTTGCTGGAATGGTTGTCGGCTTTCCAAAAGGTGCCCAGCAAGATTTTCCTCGTGCATGGTGAGGATGAGTCTAAAAGAGAGTTTGCGAAAACAGTTAAAAATACTCTGGGCTATGATTGCATTGTTGTACAGGGAGATTCGGAATATACGCTCTCTAAAGAGTCCATCTTTACCGTTGAGGATTTTAAGAAAGAAATGGTTTCACCCGAGTCCCTGCATCAAATTAAAAAAAAGATATCCAATGTTCACGATACCTTGGAAACAATTTTATACGCTACACAATTGGCGGTTGGGGATAATCTGTCGGCCCAGCAAATCAATTCCATAAACAACATCGTTTTGGAGCTGGAAAAGAACACCTTGAACTTGGGGTCGGCTGTTACTGGGGAATAGCTCTAACAGGGGTGGTTTTATTTCTTGTTTTGGGTGCGTAAGACGACACTAACAGAATGGTTTAATGCAGGCGCTGAGAAGTAAACGCTTCTGCATTAAACCATTCTGTTGTAATAGGGGTTAAAGCGGGCCATAGCAATGGAATCGCGAAATTCTTTGTTCTCCATACGGCGATCCATTCGGAAGAAACCTTCCTCCTGAAAGCCAAAAGACTTATAGAGTTGAATGGCGCGATGGTTTAAGGAATCGACTTCCAAGGTGATTTTCACGATGCCGTTAGCGTCAGCCCATTCAATCATGGTCTCAATGAGCTTTTTTCCTATACCCATGCTCCAGTAATCCTTAAGAATTGAAATACCAAAGGAGCCTCTATGGCTATATCTTACCATGGAACTGGAGCTGAAGCCCAAGGTTCCCACAAGACGGCCATTCATTCTTGCTATGAGGAATAGCTCTTTTGGGTTATTTAGCTTATCCTGAATAAATCGGCGCTCGTCTTCCGCAGTCATATGAAATTCGTCTGCTCCACGGGCTAAAAAGTCGCTTTCTGCGTTAACGGTACGAATCAATGTCACTAATTCTTCGGAATCAGAGTCCTGAGCAGATTGAATAAAGAGATTAGCCTGCTCCAGTCTAAAAATTTTGGTAGCAATGGATGCCATAAATCCTCCTTAAGTGCTTTTAACTTAACCATTATATGCAGGAAAGCTCCGTAAAATCTAGTAATTGTATGATAAAAAATGTGAGTAAAAGTACAGACAAAAAGGCATGATAAAAATAAAGAAGGAATGTTGCCCATACTCAGAGTAGAACATCAAAATTAATTTAAGGTTTGCTATACAGATGAAAAAATTGGTATTGACAATATATAATCAAATATAATATAATATTTGGCAAAGCATTGACGAAGAGAAGTAGCGTGAATTATCGTTCACAGTGAGCGGGAGATAGTGAGAACCCTGCAAAATGAATTTATGTGAATAACACTTTACCAGCTGCAAGCTGAAAGTCTTTGACGAGTAGGTGCGACGTAAGCCAAACGTTACTATGGCAAACACTAAGAGCGACTGCAATTTGCAGTAAATCAGGTGGTACCGCGGACTAATTACAGCTGTTCGCCCTGAAATTTTATATTTCGGGCGGGCAGCTTTTTTAAATAAATGCTCTCCCGGACAACTTCAGAATCAGAAAAAAGAAAGGGAGAGGATTTATGTCAGACATGTATCGAAGCAAAACAATGGACCAAATCTGTGAAAAGGATATCGGCTCCGTGCTGAGAATTGCCGGTTGGGTTGAGAATATCCGCGACCATGGCGGTGTATCTTTCATCGACTT
>JAEYPI010000080.1 GCA_023410885.1 Bacillota bacterium | reverse complement strand
GGGAAGCGGGAGAAACTAGTATGAGAAAACGGCTATTTCTAATAGTATGCGCGTCTATTATCACCTCTCTATTCCTTACAGCATGCTGGAACTATAGAGAGATTACCGAATTGACCATTATTTCAGGCATTGGCGTTGAAAAGACTGATGAAGGAAAATATTTATTAATTTTAGAAATTGTGGATATGCATGAGGCAGGTCAGCAGGGTAAGGTAAGGTCCGAAATTATTGAATCTGAGGGAGAAACTATATTTGATGCTAATAGAAATGCTATCTCGATCAATTATCCGAAGCTTTATTGGGCCCATGCTACAACGATTATCCTAAGCCAGGAGGTGGCACGGGAAGGTATTCTCGATGTCCTTGACCTAATGTGTCGAGAACCAGAACCAAGGATGAATAAGGATCTTTTAGTCTGTCGAAATGGTACAGTAAAGGAGATATTCGAAGCTAAGAGTATTGCAGCGGAGATTCGGGCTAGTGAAATTAGAAACATACTGGACGAGCAGGAATACCTTTCTAAAACGATCCAGGTTCAGGTTTATGAATTTATCAATAAATTAAGTGCTGAGGGAATTACACCTTTCGCTTCTGCCATTGGCACCACAGAAATCAAAGGGGAAAAAACCTTAAAAGTAGACGGGGTAGCGGTCTTTAAGAGGGATAAGTTCTTAGGCTTTTTAGACGGAGATGTAACAAAGAGCGTTAGTTTTGTACTTGATGAAGTAAAGGGTGGCGTTCTTGTTGTAAATACAGGTTCAGAACCCAGTAAAGATCTTGTCTCCCTTAAGATTATAAAGAATAAGACAAAGATAAAGCCCTTCTATTCCAATAATAAAATTTCCATCCAAATCGATATCTTAACAAAGGTCTCTATTTCTGAAAAGAGTGCTGATGGGAATCCTCTTGACGAGAAAGGAATCGCCGCGCTTAAAAAAGCTGCTGAAGAGCAATTAAAGGTAACTATCGAAAAGGATATTAAAAAGGTTCAAAAGGAATATAATTCAGATATTTTTGGCTTTGGGAACGTTATCCAAAAAGACTTACCAGATATATGGAAGGAGAAGGGAAAAGAATGGGATACATTGTTTAAAGAATTGGAGGTTACTATAAACCCTACCGTCGAAATCGAGCATTCAGGATTGATGAGAAAACCATTAGAGATAGGAGACTAAATGATGATAACATTGATTGCTGTATTTCTTCTTATCGTGATCTTTATTTTTATTGATCTTGTACCGCTTTACCAAGAGCAGCAATGGATGTCTTTCTGGATCTATACCATCTTCTTATCAGTGGTCCTTATATTCTCCTTACTTAGTTATTTAGAAGTGAACATACCGAGTCCGGCCGGCCCCATTAAGAGCTTAATATCTGCGATATTGGGATTAAAGTAGCCAACAGGAGAGGAATCACGAATAATGGAAAAAGAAGTTATTAGCCAGAAACAGGCCATTGTTATTTTGTCTGCCTTTTTTATCGGAAGCTCGGTGATTTTGGGAGTTGGTACCTCAGCTAAGCAAGATATTTGGATTGCTAATATTCTCGCAATGATCATGGGCGGTATTATATTTATAGTTTATGCCAGAATAGTAAAACTTTTTCCGTGCAAGGGACTCTATGAAATAATCGATCTACTTTTTGGGAAAGTATTGGGAAGGATCATATCCCTTGCTTTTATATGGTATGCTTTCCACTTGGGTGCATTGGTCATAAGAAACTTTTCAGAATTCATCCATACTGTTTCGCTGTCGGAAACTCCGCTAAGTACCTTGGCTTTTATGATGGGGCTAGCGGTGATTTGGGCTGTAAGAGGAGGTCTTGAACTTATAGGAAGATGGATAAGTATCTTTCTTCCGATCGTTATTATTGTTTCTGTTGTTATTACTTTTTTATCAGCACCCCAGATGGAATTCTCATTCCTTAAGCCTATTTTATATAATGGCTGGAATCCAGTTTTGGAAGCTGCTTATACAGTTTTTGCATTCCCATTTGCGGAAGCTATCCTGTTTACAACCCTGATGGGAAGCCTAACAAAGAATAGCAGCCCCTACAAGGTCTACTTCCTTAGTTTACTGATAGGAGGTGGTATTATCATATCGGTAAGCCTGCGAACATTACTGACATTAGGCATCGGTAATATTTCTATACTAAATTATTCCGCCTACTCTGCAGTAAGCTTAATCAATATTGGTAATTTTATTCAAAGAATTGAGGTCTCAGTGTCAGTGGTTTTCATTTTTTGTGGATTTATAAAAGTCTGTACTTGCCTGTTTGCCGTTACAAAAGGTATAGCTGCATTCTTCAATATTAAGGATTATCATAGAATCGTCGCACCCTTTGGCTTATTAATGGTTATCTTTTCCCTGACTATTTACAAAAACGCTATGGAAATGACTGAATGGGCAGAAAAAATCTACCCCTACTATGCAATTCCTTTTCAGATCCTTTTACCTCTTATCATATGGATAACGGCCGAAATTAAAACGCGATTGGCGAAAAAAAATGATAATAAAGTACAGGCAGAGCAAAATGCCTAGCCTTTTGATTGGCAGAGATATAGTCCCATACTGTTATATCGTCTGATGACTCGGATGATTTCATAGATTCCATGTAAAAGGAAATACTAAAAGCATTATGGACAGTGAAAGGGGTAATTATTTTGGATTTGTTCAGAAGCTATCAACTCATCGAAACTCAAGATGGGTATGACCTCATCCTATTCATGGATACAGAAATGAACGATGTGGAATTTGCTAGCGAGTTCGGGCGGATTGATGAAGACAATAAAAAGCGTATTAATCAAAATATAACCGATTATATCCGTGAGAAATTCCCCAATATGAAGATTAATTTGGTCAAAATCATGGCAGGAACAGTACTGGTTTCCTCCTTTTTCTTAGCGGCACCTTTAACAGCTCAGGCAGCTGAAACACCTGCTTCTAGCATTAAACAGACCCAAAGTGACTATAACTATAATATTAAGGTTGCTGTAAACGGAAGTCTCCAGAGCTTTAAGGCACGTCCCTTTATCACTAACAATACCACCTACGTGCCCCTTTATGATTTTGGCAAAGCCATTGGTGGCAGTGTCTGGTGGAACAATACCTCCAATACGGTTGGCATTAATAAAAATGATACTATGATTGCTTTTATGCGTGGTTCAACCAAAGCGCGGGTTAACGGAGTTCAAATGACCATGCCAAAATCCATTGTTATCGATGATGTGACCTATGCTCCCGTACGCTTTATCGCAGAAAATCTCGGCTACAAGGTATCCTTGGATAGCGCGACCCAGACCGTCAACATTTCAAAAACCACGGCTCCTAAAAGCAATACCTATACTGTCGTATCAGGAGATTCACTTTGGAGTATTTCAAAAAGATTTGGGGTAACGGTGGATAATCTTAAACGAACGAATGGCTTAACCGGAGATGTCATTTACCCGGGCCAAACTTTAGCCATTCCTCAGGGGACGGCTAACACAACCCCTACACCTGTAACACCTGCAACACCTGCAACACCAGCAACACCTGCACCTGCAACGGATGCAGCACCGTCACCCGCTCCCACTGACAATACACAGTGGCCTGACGTGACCTATATTGTACAAGCAGGTGATACGGCAACGTCCATATCCCGAAAGTTTGGTGTCCCAGCCCAGGACATTATGAAATATAACTATATGGATGATGATGAATGGTTTGAAGCCGGTGATAAAATAGCTATTTCAGATTATGCCCCCAGAGTTACGACGGTGCGAGCAGGCCAAGCCAATGCACCGGCACGCCGTGGTGCTGCGGTGGATTGGAATCTTGAGGGCCAGTATCTTTTGGAGCGAGGTGACACCTTCACTGTTATGGACGTAGATACGGGCAAGCAATTCAAGGCAAGAATGATAGGGGGGTATAACCATGCAGACATTGAGCCCCTCACAGTAAGCGATACAACGGTTATGAAATCACTTTTTGGTACATGGAATTGGTCTCCGAGAGCCGTTGTCATCTATCATAATGGCATGAATATTGCTTCGTCTCTTTCTGGAATGCCCCATGGGGTTGATACCATAGAAAATGGTGTCAACGGTCACTTTGATCTCTATATGAAAAACAGTACCTCCCATAGCGCAACCACTTCAAAGGTCTATATTCAACAGCATCAGAACATGGTGATGAAGGCTGCCGGGCAGTGATTGCCGGGCCCAGTTTATGCCATGGTTTAGGACTGTAAGGTTAAATTGAAGAGATCTGCTATTGTCATTTGACGATCAGGTCTTTTTTAATATCCGTTTTTTTCTGTGCCCAGTCGTTTGAATTTTGCTGAAATAGAGGGTGTTCATAAATAAACCGTATCAATAATGGAAAAGAAAATGAATATTGTATACAAACCCATAAATATTGGATTGCAAAAAAATGCATCCTTCAGTAAAATTAAGACGGTCAATTGTTAATCATTTAACAAAAGGCCTCCGGCAATGTTTTCAAGGATCAGGATTAAAGAAGCTTCACGAAAGAAACATGCAGGAGTATATAAAGCATATTTAGAAACACAAGAAGGACCATGAGGAGGAGCCATACATGTCTACAATCAACATCAGTCCAAAAGTGGATGAAATATTGGAAGAACACGGATATAAAAAGTCATCCCTCATCGCTGTTATGCAGGATATCCAAAAAGAATTCCGTTACCTTCCTCCTGAAATATTGAGCTATATTGCTGAAAAACTCGGTTTAAGCGAAGCCAAGGTTTATAGCGTCGCCACCTTCTATGAGAATTTCTCAATGGAGCCCAAGGGTAAGTTCATCATCAGGATTTGTGACGGTACAGCCTGCCATGTCCGAAAGTCCATTCCGATTTTGAATGCCTTGAGAAAAGAACTCAAGCTTTCTGAGTCCAAACATACCACCGATGACATGCGCTTTACGGTTGAAACGGTTTCCTGTCTTGGGGCTTGTGGACTGGCACCTGTTATCACTGTTAATGATAAAGTTTACGCCAAGGTTACACCTGAAAGCGTTTTAACCTTACTGAATCAACTTAAGGAGGAACCGGCATGAGAGCAGACAGCATGCAAGCATTGGAACAACTGCGTGAAACCTATAAAGAAGCATTATCCCTGCAAAGAAAGAAGATATTGGTCTGTGCAGGAACAGGTTGTGTGGCCGGGGGTTCTCTTAATCTATACAGTCGTTTTAAGGAATTGGCAAAGCACCATGATGTTGAAATAGCCCTAAGGGAAGAAAATGGAGAAATAGGTGTTAAAAAGTGCGGCTGCCATGGCTATTGCGAAATGGGACCGTTAGTACGTATTGAGCCTGCCGGGTATTTGTATTTAAAGGTAACCCTTGAGGACTGTGATGAAATATTTGAAAAGACCATTCTGGGTGATGAACCCGTCCTTAGACTGATGAGTAAAAACGGGGATGAAGTCATTATGAGTCAGGAGGAAATCCCGTTTTATAAGAAACAAACCCGTATGGTGTTGGAAAATTGCGGCCATATCGATGCCGAATCCATAGAAGAGTACATTGCAAAAGGCGGCTACAGCGCTCTTTCAAAAGCCATTTTTGAAATGGGGCAGGATCAAGTTATCAATACCATTACTGAGGCCAATCTCAGAGGTAGAGGGGGCGGCGGTTACCCTGCCGGTCGTAAATGGTCCCAGGTTAAACGGCAAGATGAGCCTGTTCGTTATGTGGTTTGTAATGGTGACGAGGGAGATCCGGGAGCCTTCATGGATCGCAGCATCATGGAAGGCGATCCCCATAAAATGATTGAAGGCATGATGATCGCAGGCTTTGCAACCGGTGCGGAAAATGGCTATATCTACGTAAGAGCCGAGTATCCATTGGCCGTTGAAAGACTTAAAATTGCGATTTGTGATGCCGAAAATTTAGGGATCCTGGGCAATAATATCCTGGGCTCGGACTTTAATTTCCATTTACATATTAATCAAGGGGCAGGTGCCTTTGTGTGTGGTGAGGGTAGTGCCCTAACCGCCTCCATCGAAGGAGACCGAGGAATGCCGAGAGTTAAGCCCCCCAGAACTGTTGAGCAAGGGTTATGGGGTAAGCCAACTGTACTGAATAATGTTGAGACCTTTGCCAATGTCCCAACCATTATCCAACATGGCGCCCAATGGTTCAAAGGTATCGGCCCTGAGAATAGTCCGGGAACAAAGGCCTTTGCCCTGACAGGTAACGTAAACAATACCGGTCTCATTGAGGTACCCATGGGAACAACATTGCGCGAGGTAATCTTCGATATCGGCGGTGGCGTCAAGGACGGAAAGGGCTTCAAAGCTGTACAAATCGGAGGTCCCTCTGGAGGATGCCTCACTGAACAGCATTTAGACCTTCCCATGGATTTTGACTCTCTCAAGAAGGTAGGCGCTATGATCGGGTCGGGTGGACTGGTGGTCATGGATGAAGATACCTGTATGGTTGAGGTTGCACGCTTTTTCATGAATTTTACCCGTAATGAGTCCTGTGGTAAATGCGTACCTTGCCGCGAAGGAACCAAGAGAATGCTTCAAATTCTTGAACAGATAGTGGCAGGGGAAGGGAGCGAAGAGGATATAGAAATGCTGGAGGAGCTATCGGAGACCATAACCAAAACCGCTCTTTGCGGCCTTGGAAAGACAGCGGCCTACCCTGTTATGAGTACCTTGAAGTATTTCAGAGATGAGTATATCGATCATGTCGTACATAAGCGCTGCAAGTCAGGAACCTGCCAAGCACTGAAACATATATTCATTGAAGCTGATAAGTGCAAAGGCTGCTCCAAATGTGCAAGGATATGTCCGGTCTCCGCCATTGAAGGAAAAATCAAAGAGCCTTATATCATCAACCAGGATAAGTGCATCAAATGTGGCGCTTGTATTGAAGCTTGCACATTTAAAGCCATTAAGGAGGAATGAACCAATGGATAAACCGACGGGAATTATGTTTATAGATGGTCAGAGGGTTGAGTTTACTGACGAGAAAAATATTCTGAATCTCATTCGAAAAGCGGGTGTGGAGCTGCCTACCTTCTGTTATTATTCAGAACTTTCTACGTATGGTGCATGTAGGATGTGTGTAGTGGAGGATAAGTGGGGAAGTATTATTGCTTCCTGCTCCGAGCCTCCACGGGATGGAATGGTAGTATATACCAATACCCCAAAACTGCAAAAACATCGTAAAATGATATTAGAGCTTTTGCTGGCCAGCCACTGCAGAGACTGTACAACCTGTGAAAAAAGCGGAAAATGTAAATTACAGGAACTAGCTGCACGGTTTGGTATTAAGAGGGTACGTTTTGATAATGATACGCCTGTCATTCCCGTTGATGAAAGCAGTACCTCCATAGTCAGAAACCCCAATAAATGTATACTTTGTGGCGATTGTGTACGCATGTGCTCTGAAATTCAAGGAATGGGTATTCTGGATTTTGCCCACAGAGGTTCGAAAATGCAGGTTATGCCTGCCTTTGACAGAAAGCTGAAAGACTCAGGCTGTGTAAATTGTGGTCAGTGCACAGCCGTATGTCCTACAGGGGCCCTTATGGTTAAGGATGAAACCCACCGGGTCTGGCGAAAACTACATAATCCCAATACTCGGGTCATTGCTCAAATTGCGCCTGCAGTAAGAGTCGCTCTGGGTGAGGAATTTAATCTTCCCTCAGGTGAAAATGTAACCGGTAAAATCGTTGCAGCCTTGAGGAAGTTAGGCTTTGACGAAATATATGACACCTCCCTGGCAGCAGATTTGACTGTAATGGAAGAAACCCGGGAGTTTCTTGAGAGACTTGACAAGAATGAGACCATGCCGCTGTTTACCTCCTGTTGTCCGGCTTGGGTAAGCTACGTGGAGTCCAAACATCCTGAGCTGCTAAAACAGGTTTCCACCTGTCGTTCCCCTCAGCAAATGTTTGGTGCTGTGCTCAAGGAGCATTATAGAAAGATTGATAGTAACGACGGTAAAAAAACGCTGGTGGTATCGATCATGCCCTGTACGGCTAAGAAATTTGAGTGTGCCCGCCCTGAGTTTGCGGTAAATGACGAGCCTGATGTTGACGTAGTCATCACAACGACTGAACTGGCGTCAATGATCAAGGAAGCCGGTATTTCCTTTGCCGAGCTGGAATCCGAAGCGCCGGATATGCCCTTTGGTCTGGCCTCCGGTGCCGGTGTACTGTTCGGTGTTACCGGTGGTGTAACCGAAGCTGTACTACGCCGCTGCGTTGAACAGAGAAGTGCTGAATCCTTGAAAGAACTTGCTTTCTCCGGTGTTCGTGGTATGGAGGGCATCAAGGAAGCTCAGGTTAAAATCGGGGAGAAAAATCTTACCATTGCGGTGGTGCACGGCCTTCGCAATGTTGAAAAACTCATTGAAATGATGAAAAGCGGCGAGAAGCATTATGATTTTGTGGAAGTTATGGCCTGTCAGGGTGGTTGTATCGGTGGTGCCGGTCAGCCCATTCCGACCAGAACCACAACCAAGAAAAGCCGTGCCATGGGTATTTACAACGCGGACAAGCTTTCACAAATTAAACGGTCAGAGGAAAACCCAATGATCATGGCCCTGTATAACGGTATTTTAAAGGGTCGAATTCACCAGCTCCTGCATTGCGACCACCATCATCAGCCATAAGGAGGCTTTATGAGCATAAGTGTTTGCATTGGCAGTGCCTGCCATTTAAAAGGCGCATACCAAATTATTAATACACTACAGTACCTTATCTCCCAGCATAATCTGGGAGATAAGGTGGAAATCAAGGCCGTTTTCTGCATGCAGGAATGCGGCAAAGGCGTGTCGGTTAAGGTTGAAGGAGGCCCTGTACAATTTTTAACCCCCGACAGTGTTAAAGCGTTCTTTACTTCAGAAATACTGGCTGCTTTTGAAAAGTAGATTTAGTATATAGTCGCCTTACGACGGATTAATGAGATGTAAAGGGGTGCACTTATGTCAGTTATCCAAATTTGTGTTGGAAGCTCTTGCCACATGAAAGGCTCTTACCATGTCATTCAAACCTATAAACAGCTTATCGAGAAGCATGGGCTTGAGGACGAGGTCATACTAAAGGCCTCCTTTTGTATGCAACGGTGTATGGGCGGAATTGCAGCAACCCTCGATGATGAGCCGTTAGAAAATCTAACGGCTCAGAACTGCGAAGCGATTTTCTTAGAAAGGATTCTAAAGTAGGCCATGGGAATCATTCAACTTAAAGAAGCGAACTGCAAAAATTGTTACAAATGCATTAGAGAATGTCCGGTCAAGGCCATTTCCTTTAATGACGAACAAGCCTGTGTCATGGAAAAGGAATGCATTCTTTGCGGAAAGTGTATTCTGACCTGCCCTCAGAATGCCAAGGAAGTCGTAAGTGACTTGGATAAGGTAAGAGGCTTTTTAAAGCGGAAGGACAGGGTTTATGTTTCCTTGGCACCTTCTTATACCTCATTTTTTGAGGGCGTGGATTTTAATGCCATGACCAGTGCCCTTAAAAAACTTGGCATTTTGCATGTTGAGGAAACCGCGGTAGGAGCAGCCAAGGTCAGCGCAGAATACGAAAAGCTTTTAATGGATGAGCACATGGATAATATCATCACCACGGCTTGTCCAACAGCTGTCCTGCTGATTGAAAAATATTATCCTGATCTTATCAACCAGATGGCTCCGGTGGTGTCCCCGATGATCGCTCATGCCAAAACGTTTTTTGAGGTGTTCGGAAACCGTATCAAAATAGTATTTATCGGGCCCTGTATCTCCAAGAAGCATGAGGCTGATGATTTATTGTCAGGTGGCAAGGTACATGCAGCCATTACCTTTGAGGAGTTGAAGATCTGGCTGGAGGAAGAGGGGATCACCCTAAAGGCTGAAGCTTTACCGATAAAGGGTATAAGAAATGGTGTTTCTCGATTCTATCCCATGCCGGGTGGGATCATACGAACCTTATCCAAGGAAGCACGTAAGCATTATAAGTGCATCAGTGTGGATGGTGTGGGAAGGTGTATGGAGGTCTTAGATTCTATCCGTCAAGGCGAAGTGAGTAATTATTTCATTGAAATGAATGCCTGTGAGGGAGCCTGTTTAGGCGGACCGTGCATGAGAACCTCAAAGGTCAATTTTTTAAGAGCCAAGGATAATCTCATTCAAAATGTCCGTCAGCTTAAGGAAAGTGCTCCCTATGTGACGGATGAGGTTCAGATGGACCTCGCCAAGAAATTTATTGATCGCTCGGTTAAAGCCGAAATGCCTGATGAGAATGCGATAGCTAATATCTTAAAAAAAATAGGAAAGACAAAGCCAGAGCAGGAACTCAACTGTGGCGGGTGTGGTTATTCATCCTGCCGGGACAAGGCCATAGCCGTTTTTCAGGGAAAGGCTGATCCCAAAATGTGTCTGCCCTTTGTAAGAGAACGGGCGGAAAGTATATCTAATCTTATCATTGATAATACGCCAAACGCTATTATCGCGCTGGATTGTGAGCATAAGGTTCAGGAGATCAACCCTTCGGCCCTTAACATGTTTAAGTTAGAGAAGAATGATGTGCTGGGGCAGCCCATTGAAAGCTTTGCACCCGATTCACTCTATGATGGGGTTATCAATGAAGGAGACCTCAGAAATCAGAAGGTGCCCTATGATAGCTTTGGTATTACAGTTGAGCAAAATGTGATCCATATAAAAGAGCAGCAAATAACGTTGATTATCCTAAAGAATATCACGACTGAGGAAAAGCATAAGCAGAGTCTGGCCATGGTTCGTGAGGAAACATTAGAGATCGCGCAAAAGGTCATTGATAAGCAGATGCGTGTTGCTCAGGAGATCGCAAGCCTTTTGGGTGAAACCACGGCTGAGACCAAAACTGCGCTTACAAAACTTAAAAAATCAATTTTGACAGATGTGGGGGAGAGCTCATGAGTATTCGCATAGAGACAGGCTACGAGAGCTTGAACAAATTTGGCGAAGAGCTATGCGGAGATAAATTTGAAATTATAAGAAACAGCGATTCTGTCATTATTGTGTTGGCCGATGGACTCGGCAGCGGTGTAAAGGCTAATATTCT
The DNA here is from genome assembly GCA_023410885.1 of Bacillota bacterium. Classification (GTDB taxonomy): domain Bacteria; phylum Bacillota; class Clostridia; order DSM-8532; family DSM-8532; genus DTU059. The sequence goes on along the minus strand of JAEYPI010000080.1, from coordinate 2,782 downwards.
GGCGACTCTGACCAGTAAAATCATTGCTACCATGCTCAATGAAGGGGCTGACATCGACGAATGTGTCGAGACTATTGCCAGTACCCTTCCCGTTTGTCATGATCGGGGAATTGCCTATTCAACCTTTTCCATTCTGCGTATAAGCTATTCGGGCCAAGCTTACCTCGCTGAATTTGACAATCCGGCCGCCATATTTGTAAGGGACGGAAAAATAGGGGAACTCAATAGAACGGTGCGGTGTGTCGGTGATAAGAACATTGTTGAAAGCCAATGGACCATGAATGCCGAGGATATGCTCATTCTATTTTCTGATGGCGTGGTACATGCCGGTGTGGGCAAGCTTTTAAACTTAGGCTGGCAGCATGAGAATGTACAAGATTATATACAAAAGGCCATACGTCCCGGCCTTACGGCTCGAACCATGGCCAGACAATTGGTTTCGGCATGTGATTGTCTATATCTTCAAAAGCCCGGAGACGACACCACCGTAGCGGCAGTGAGAGCCTTAAAACCTGTTGAAGCCCGTATCATGGTTGGTCCTCCCGTTGATCCGCTGCGGGACTCCGAGGTGGTGAAACGGCTACTATCAAGTGATGGAAAGAAGGTCGTTTGTGGGGGGACAACTTCTCAAATTGTCAGCAGGGAATCAGGTAAAAAGCTGTCGGTTAATTTTGAATATCACAATGCGGCTATTCCGCCAACAGGTACGATGGATGGCATTGATTTAGCGACAGAAGGCGTGCTGACCATGGGCAAGGCTTTAGAGATCATAAAGCAGTATTGTTCCATGAATGCCAAGAGCGGTGAGAACCTGAACTTAAGCAAAAAAGATGGGGCTACCCGGATTGCCAAGCTCCTTTTAGAGGAATGCACCGAGGTGCTTTTTTTGGTAGGACGTGCCATGAATCCCGCCCATCAAAATCCTGATTTGCCTTTGTCACTCTCAATCAAGCTCCGGCTGGTGGAGGACATAGCCCAATGCTTAAGGAGCCTTGGTAAGGATGTGGAGGTAGAATACTATTAGTACCATCTTTAAAACCATAACACTTAAAATACACCATCCCTCCAAGGTAAAGCAGCAAATTATGGATGAGGCTATGAGGCGATATGCCATGGCATTACAAACCATGCTGGATTCTGCATGGCAGAAGCGAGACCTGCTCAATAGCCTATGTGACACCAAGGTAAGTCTTAAAAGACATATTGCTCAATTTGCGGATAAGGATTTGTTAAAGAGACTTAACCAGTTTCAGGTTCAACCCTTTAAGGATTCTCTCAAGATTGAGTTTATCAGCCTGGTGGAAAGTTATATGAAGCGCTTGCAAAAGGATGAGAAAGCGCAGTTTCCAAGAGTGACCATCAGCCATGAGGAAATGTGTAAAAATCTTAATGATGCCAGTTATAGCCTGAAATATCTTTCCAGGCTGTATGACAAGCTTGAAGCTCATAATACGATTTATTTTTGCAGATACAGTGACTGCCGGGATTACTCCCTGCTCTATGATCCGGCTAAACGGAAATTCTACGCCAAGCTGTATCTTTTAAGCCAGAAGGATAGCCTGAAGCATATGCCCCATAAAAACGCCGAAACTCCTCTTGTGATTGTCGGGAAAAACGAGGCTCTGCCGACATCCCATAAACCGGAGCGCTTTATTTTACTCGGCTTAAGCTTTGGCAAGCTACAGGAAAAGCTTTTAACCGAAGCTTTAGAGCGGCCTGAAATGTTAAAGACAGCCAGACTGATTAAAAAGGGGAGCGACTATTACTTGGCCATCAATCTGGCTGTTGAACCGGTGGCCTCAGTTAAAACACGGAGTTTTGCAGGATTTCATATTTCTGAAGAAGGCGTTATGCGCTTTCATGTATGCGATCAGAAGGGGGAAATAAAAGACCAGGGAAGCTTGTATTTTGAAAAAGGTGCACCGCTTCCTGAGGAGCAGGATAAGCTTCATATCATGGCCAATCAAATTGTAAGCCTATGTGCTAAGCATCAGGCCCAAGCGGTATTGGAAAGCTATCCCCTTTACAACCGATTGTCCGATATTCTGAGTTACAAGCTCCCCTTGAAAGGCTTAAAAAAGCCGATACGGGTCAGCCCCTTCGGCCTGTGGACGACATGCCCTCGATGTGGTTATAACGGTAGGAAAAATAGTGGGTTGAAGACGGTATTTCTTTGCGCAGCTTGTGGTTTTGGTATTGAAAATCAGCTTATACCATCCTATAATCTAGCAAAGAGGCTGATTCATTACCATAGCAGTAAAATCTGTTTTAACCTGATTGTTGAGGGCAGGCGTAAAATTATTAAGAATACCCTGTTGAATATTGAATTTGTCATAGGGCCGGGACAGGGAATTGATAATTTCTTAGATCATATAAGGGCAAGAACTGAAGCCATAAAGGATTATCTGGAAAACCGGGAGACGGACTGGACAAAGGAAGACAAAAGGCTCTACAGCCTATGGAATAAGCTTTTGAGTACCGATGATATCAGATCGGTTATTGAGATAGAACAGTAAATACTTGAGTCAAATCTTTAATTAAAATAGATTTGAAGGTGTGTTTGCCGGAACACCTTATTCTCCAACAGGGTGTAATCCCCAAGGGTGATTAAAAGCATGCATAGCATGCGGGGAGCAATCCCGAATTCCGGCTATCTGTGATGTGTCAGGGGGACGGTTCTCTGACTCCAAAAAGAAAAGGAGTCAGAGAACCGTCCCCCTGACTCCTTAACGCCTTAGCTTAGCCCAAGATCGCCTTTAGATCAGCATCGGGTGTGCTGATG
>JAEYPI010000075.1 GCA_023410885.1 Bacillota bacterium | reverse complement strand
CCCTCTACGATCAGATTTATTTCAGCATCAGAGAAGCCTTGATCACCGCTGCCCCAACCCTCAAGCTGCCCATCACACCTTTCACCGATACAGCACAGGAGGTCTTTGACCTTGTGGACCTATGTGTGAGGGAGAATCCTGATATTCTTTATTATTCTGGCTGCACTTACTCCAGCAACGGGCTTTTGACCCTTCAATACAGAAAAAGTCAAGAGGAGGTCAAAAACCACACGGCACTTCTCAAGGAGAAGGTGGAGGCCCTAACAAGGCAGCTCATCCTTCCGGAGATGACGGATTATGAAAAAGAACTGATCATTCACAATTATATCGTTGAAAATTGCGATTATGACATAGCCGGTTATAAAAATGCGCTGATTCCATCCGAATCCTATAGCGCCTATGGTGTATTGTGCCTGGGTACTGCTGTATGTGAGGGATATGCGGAGGCCGCCAAGCTTTTGCTCAATCGGGCCGGGGTCATTTGCGATATTATTACAGGTACCTCCAAGGGTGAAGGCCATGCATGGAATTTAGTTAAAATTGGCGGCGCTTATTATCAGTTGGATATCACTTGGGATGACCCCATTATGGCTGATGGAAGTAAAGTGTTAAATCATCACTATTTCAATGTAACCGATGACGAAATGAGTATCGACCATGAATGGGATAAGAAGAATACAATGCCTTGTGAGGCCACCGAATTTAACTATTATGTTTATAACAAATGGGTGGTTTACGACGAGCAGGAATTCATTAACCTGGTCGTAGAACTGGTGGAAAGCGGCTCTAATGAGATTTCAGTTAAAATTATGGATGCCAAGTCCATTGGATTTGATTTCAAGCAGGCAATAAAGAACGTTTGTGATATACTCAAAAGGGGCTGTATATCTAGGACTAATGAGGATTTGGGCGTTGTGGACATGACATTTATATGATCTTCTTTTCCCTTTGAGCCCGACTATGGTACAATGAGGATGTTCTTTATCCTTTAATGAATCACGAGGTGTTACGTTTTGTACTTAAAATCTCTTGAGATACAAGGTTTTAAATCCTTTGCAGATAGAATTGTTTTGCATTTCAATAAAGGTCTGACCTCGGTTGTGGGTCCCAACGGCAGCGGAAAGAGTAATATCGCGGATGCAGTGCGATGGGCTTTAGGCGAGCAAAGTGCAAAGACACTTAGGGGTAGCAAGATGGAGGATGTCATCTTTGCCGGAACCCAGCATCGTAAGCCTGTTGGATTTGCTGCGGTCACCCTCACCTTTGACAATGCCGACCATTTACTTCCTGTCGATTTCACTGAGGTCACAGTTTCCCGGCGCATGTATCGATCGGGAGAGAGTGAATATTACCTTAATAAGACCCTATGCAGATTAAAGGATGTTCAGGAGCTATTCATGAATACGGGTGTGGGCCGTGAAGGATATTCCATCATTGGGCAAGGCCGTATTGATGAAATTTTAAGCACAAAATCAGAAGAACGGCGCTTGGTTTTTGAAGAAGCCGCCGGTATTACCAAATACAAGGCCCGAAAACGGGAAGCCGAACGAAAACTGGAAAATACAAGGCAGAATTTACTTCGCATTCAGGATATTCTAACGGAACTGGAAAGTCAGCTTGGCCCTTTAGCCCAGCAGGCCGAAACCGCCCGTCGTTACATAGACCTGAGCAATGAATTGAAAGGTATTGAAGTCAGTCTGTTTCTGGATACCATCGATAAGCTGAAGGAAAAGATGGGGGAGATAGAGGGCCAGACTCACACCCTTAAAGGGCAAATCGACGAAGAGAATCGCAGAATTGAGAATATCAAGAATAAGAATCGCAGTAAAAACGAGCATTTGGAAAAGCTCAAAACAGAGCTGGAAGAATTGCGCGGCATTATTCATACTCTGGATACCAATATTGAGAAGAATGAAGGCCATGTCAGACTTTGTGAGGAAAAAATTCGTAACCTCACGGCCAATAATGAGAATTTCGGTGAAGATATTACCTCCATAAAAGAACGTATGGCCCAGCTCGAGGCTGATGTGGAAAAAAAGCACAAGCGCATGGCCCAGCTGGAGCGAGATGCGGAGCATTTTACAAAGCTGCTTAAAGAGGCCGAGGAAATCTTGGCTTCCATTGTGGCGCGCCTGGATGAAGGCGAGCGGCAGGTTGAGGAAGCGAAGCAGGCCATTATGGACAAGCAGGATAGCTTGTCCGACGCCAAGATAAATTTCAATAATCTGAAGAATGACGCGGATAATTTCCATCAACTCAAAAAACGCCTCCAAGAAGAGATTCGACAGTCCATGCTCGAAAAAGATCGGGAGAACATGCAAAAAGAGGACCTTGACAACGCGTTAAGGAAGACCCGCGCTGCCATTTCCCAGTCCAAGGAAACTCTCCAGAAGCTTGAAGACCAAAAAGCGGAAACCCTCAATAGCCTTCAGCTGCATAAAAAGAAGCAGGAGACCCTTCGACGGGAGGTACAGGGGCTGGAATCCCGTCATAAGGTGCTGACTGATATGGAAGAGAGCATGGAGGGCTATAGCCATAGTGTCAAGGCTATTATGCAGGCCTGCCATGAAGATAAGTCTTTTGCAACCGGCATTCACGGTGCACTTGCTCAGCTCATCACGGTGGAGGAGCGTTTTGAAACAGCCATTGAGGTTTCTTTGGGCGGCGCACTTCAAAATATTGTCACCGAAGACGAATTTGCGGCTAAAAAAGCCATCAATTATTTAAAGGACACCCGAAAAGGTAGGGCGACCTTTCTCCCCAAAGCTTCGGTAAAGCCCCGGACTCTGGAGTCCGCCATGCTGGCGAGGGCGCGGGCCATGAAGGGCTTTGAGGGTATCGCATCGGATAAAGTAAGCTGTGATTCCCAGTTTTCAGGTATCCTTCTAAACCAGTTGGGCAGAACCGTAGTTGTGGATACTATGGATTCGGGTATTGCCATGGCCAGACAGTTCGATTATGCCTTTCGCATTGTAACCCTGGATGGGGAGCTGCTTAATACGGGTGGTTCCATGTCCGGAGGTAGCATTGGAGGAAAATCTGCCAGCCTTATTGGCCGAAATCGTGTTATTAAGGAATTAGAAGAACAATTAAAGGAAATGATGCTCAAGCTAAAGCAGGCTGACGGAGAGATTCGTACTATAGAAGCCGATATGCAGGCCCTTAATGTGACGCTGGAGAATGAGCAGAAGAAGCTTTCAGAGCTTGAGCTGGTGCGCCTGAGGGATGAAAGTCATGTTGCGCGGATTGTGGATAATATTCGGAAGCTGACGGCGCGAATTGATATGCAAAAGCAGCAGGATTTAGAAATCGTGCGCCAGTTGGACGAGGTTAAGGCTGAGAGCGATAAAGTGGGCTTAAAGGTCAAGGCCATAGAGGATGAAATTATCGCGCTGAAAGAGACGGTCCAAATTCATCAAACCCGTAATAAGGATGAACAGGCTAAACGGGATGAGCTACATACCGATATTACTGATTACAGAGTATCAGTAAATTCTGTGGTTGAGAGCAAGGCAAGTATTCAGGAGCAGATCGCCCTCCTGATTGAAGAGAAAAATAATATTACCAGTAATCTATCAAGGCGTGAAGCTGAAAAGAAGCGTAATTTGGAGCGTATTGACGAGCTTCAGGCTGAAATTAAGGGTGTCCTTGAGAAAATTGCGCGCATTAAAGAGGAACAAACGGGCCGTTCCCTCAAGGCAGAAGGCTATGCCGATGAAATTAAGGTTTTGGAGGAAGAGCTTTCGGGTATGCTTGATAAGGTTACCGAGCATAACAGTACCATCCTGACCCTTCAAGAGGAGCAAGGACGGCTCGATACCAGAAAAGCTAAAATGGAAAGCGAACTGGAGACCATTCAAAACAGACTCTGGGATGAGTATGGCCTGACCTATACCAATGCGCTGGGCTTTAAATGTGAAATTCAGAACCAGAGAGCCACGCAGAGCAGAATTAATGACATTAAAGGTGAAATTCGTGAGCTGGGTCCTGTGAACGTGGCGGCCATTGAGGATTATGCCAAAACCAAGGAACGCTTTGGCTTTATGAAAGCACAGCATGACGATCTGGATCAAGCTGAGGAAAAGCTGGAGCGTATTATCCATGAGATCACCCAGGTCATGAAAAAACAGTTCGTAGAACAGTTTGAGATTATCAACAAAAACTTCAGCCATGTGTTTAAGGACCTTTTTGAAGGCGGTTATGCCGAGGTCCAGCTTACAGATATGGAGAATGTTTTGGAGAGTCCTATTGATATTATTGTGCAACCCCCGGGAAAGAAGCTTCAGAACATGATGCTGCTCTCCGGTGGTGAAAGAGCCATGGTGGCTATTGCATTGATTTTCGCCATATTGAGAATGCGTCCGGCTCCCTTCTATCTCCTGGACGAGATTGAGGCCTCTCTGGATGATGCCAATGTGTTTAAATTCGCAGAGTACATCCGGCGCTATACCGATAAGCTCCAGTTTATTGCCATTACCCACCGTAAAGGCACCATGGAAGCAGCCGACACCCTGTATGGGGTAACCATGCAGGAGCATGGTATTTCAAAAGTGGTGTCCATGCGGCTTGAGGTAAGTATGGACCAAGAGAATGCAGGGTAATGGGAATAATTAAAGGTACTTTTCGGGATGTTAGAAAGGGTTGTAGACAAATAAAGATCCCGCTTAATAACAGAATGATCTGAAAGGATAGATAAGGCTATGGCAAAAGGCAAATGGTTTGGTTGGGGAGATAAGGACAAGAAGAAAAACAAGGAACAGCATCCATCAAAGGAGCTCTCCGAAATTGAGGAAGTTTTAGAGGTCGAGGCTTCAGTTGAGATACAAGAACCGGAGTCTGATCAAATAATAGAATCGGAAGTAGTGGTGGAAGAAAATATCTCCGCTCTGCCAGAAAAAGAAATGAAGACAGGTTTTTTCAATAAGCTCAAGGATGGGCTCAAGAAAACAAGAGATTCCATTACTCATAGAATTGATCAAGTGCTGGTTACCTTCGGTAAGGTTGATGAGGCGCTTTTTGAAGAGCTAGAGGAGATTCTGATTACCTCAGACATGGGAATGGATACTTCCTTGAAGGTGATTGCCGAGCTGAGGGAGATGGTCAAAAAGGACAAGATCACCGATGCCAAAGGCGTCAGGCTGGCCATAAAGAATATTATTTCATCCAAGCTCACCGATGAGCATGCGGGGTTGACGCTCACAACCAAGCCCTCAGTCATTGTCATCATCGGGGTCAATGGTGTAGGTAAAACCACTTCAATCGGGAAAATTGCGCATTATTTAAAGAATCAGGGCAAGAGGGTGACTGTTGCTGCAGCAGACACCTTCAGAGCGGCGGCCATTGATCAGTTAGAAATATGGACAAAGCGTGCCGGCGTAGAGCTTGTCAAGCATTCTGAGGGCTCCGATCCCTCGGCCGTCATTTATGATGCTGTCCAACATTGTAAATCCAAGGGCTCCGATATCTTGATCTGTGATACGGCAGGGCGCCTGCACACTAAAAAGAATCTTATGGATGAGCTTAAAAAGATTTTCCGCATTATAAAGCGGGAGCTGCCCGATGCCGATATAGAAACCCTGTTGGTGCTCGACGCCACTACGGGGCAGAACGCCGTATCCCAGGCCAAAACCTTTTCAGAGGTTTCCGAGCTCTCCGGTCTTGTCCTGACTAAGCTTGACGGTACGGCCAAGGGGGGGATTATCGTTTCAATCAAATCAGAGCTGGACATCCCCGTTAAATTTATTGGGGTGGGCGAGCAAATGGATGATCTCCAACCCTTCAACCCTTCTGAGTTTGTAGAAGCCTTGTTCGGGGTTGATTAAAGGTAAGATTTGTTATAATCAAAGGGTTGGTTAGCCCGGCCTATTCTGCAGCCGGCACTTTGTGAAATTAATGACAAAAACCCTTTATGAATCACTTGATTTTTATCAACTAAAGAGTTATCATAATCATAACCTTAATGAGGTTGGGATTTATCGAATTAGGCAATAATTTCATAACCGGATGAGGGCTTAGGGAGAGCGGCTGAAAGAAAGCACACCGAAGGAGTAAATCTCTCAGGTAAAGAAGACCTTGGCCTGACGGACCTCTGGAGAGACCGATGTTGGCGCCGAAGGGGCAAATCTGATGAAAGGCGAAAGCTGTTTCCGGATGACTCTCTCAGGCAAAAGGACAGAGCAACATTTTGGCATGAGAAATCATGCTCTAGCTTCGTTGTTATCGTTGCTAAAGGACTCTTGTGGAGGTCAAACATAAAAGGTTTGGCTTTTTTTAATATCATTCAAAGCAACTAAGAATAGATCCGAACGAAGGATGAGGATACAATCTTGCAACGATAAAACATTTTGAAGCTTACAGCTTCACAAGAATTAAGGAGGTATGGCTATGGCAAAAATTATTGTGACAGACAAAATGGCATCCAATGGTATTGAATATTTAAAGAGCAAAGGTTTTGAGGTCGATACGCCTTTTGGTATTTCTCATGAAGAGTTACTTAATGTTATCGATCAGTATGACGCCATCATCGTACGCAGTGCTACAAAGGTTAAAAAGGATATTATTGACAGAGCTACTAACCTAAAAGTTGCGGGGCGTGCCGGAAACGGTGTGGACAATATCGATGTGGAAGCCTGTACCCGAAGAGGGATCACTGTAGTCAATACACCTGAAGGAAATACCATGGCTGCGGCCGAAATGAGTGTGGCCTTGATCTATGCAGTTTTTAGAAATGTTGCTCAAGCCTATCATGCTGCTAAAAACAAGGATTTTCGTAGAAATAAGTTCGTCGGTGAGGAGCTTGACGGTAAAACTGCCGGGGTTATTGGTCTTGGCAAAATTGGTTCAATTGTGGCCAAGAAGCTTGTTGGCGCAGGAATGAAGGTAGTGGGCTATGACCCTTATCTTACCGATGAGCGGGTGACCCAACTAGGTATTACCCGTGTTGAAACATTGGACGAGCTTTTACAGATTGCCGATCTCATTACCATCCATATTCCCAAGAGCCCTGAAAGCAAGAACCTTATTGGAGAACGGGAGCTGGCCCTATGCAAAAAGGGTGTCCGCATTGTCAATGTTGCCCGTGGTGGCATGATTGATGAACAGGCCCTTTATAACGCGATTGTATCAGGCCATGTGGCAGGCGCTGCTCTTGACGTTCAAGAGGTTGAGCCTAACTTCAACAAAGCCCCGGAAGATCAGGAATACTGGAATCCTCTCCTGGATTTGGATCAGGTCATTATGACGCCTCATTTGGGCGCATCCACAAAGGAAGCCAATTTAAACTGTTCTCTGGACGTATCCAAGAATGTAGAAGCTGTTTTAAATGGTGAATTAGTGCCAGCCGTTAATATGCCTCCCATTTCAGGTGATTTAAACGAGCTTAAGCCTTATATAAGCCTTGGCGAAAAGCTTGGTGCCATTTACTATCAGGCTGAAAAAGAAAGAGTCAATAAAATCGAGGTTGTCTATAGCGGAGATTTGGTTGATAAGCCGACTAAACCTATCACCTTGGCTATTGTGAAGGGTTTCTTGTCTGTTATCAGTCAATCGGAGGTTAATTATGTCAACGCCCGGCTTAAGCTGAGCGAAATGGGTGTGGAGCTTGTGGAGAGCAAATCCAGTCTTCTTGAGAAATACACCAACCTAATAACGGTTAAGTTCTTCCGTAAAAATAAAGAGATTTCGGTATCCGGTACGGTCTTTGCCAAGGATTCCATCCGTATTGTCGATTTCTTTGGCTATACCATGGACTTTGAGCCCACCCGTTATGTGCTGGCCCTTCAGAACAGGGATGTTCCCGGTATTATCGGTAAGGTGGGAACCCTCCTTGGAGCGAACAATATCAATATTGCAGCCATGCAATGGAGTCGCAGCACCAAGGAAGACAAGGCCGTATCCTTTGTCAGTGTTGACAGTGAAGTATCCAATGAGCTGCTTGAAAAGCTTCGGGGCATGGAAGGGATACTGAAGGTCTCCAAGCTGAATTTTTAAGGATGGTTTAGTAAGCAAGGCCTCAAAAATCCTACCTAAGTTATAGGGGTAGGGAAATCTCTGGGGTACTAGAAAAGTTATTTTGATGATATATCGCATACAATAATGTTAAAGGCAGGTTTTTTAGTTTAAACCTGCTTTTTTCGTGGTATTAGGATCAAATAGACAGTTTTATTGCGAATTAAAAGGAGTTGCCATTAATGAATCGACATCCCAAGCTTTTCGCAGCTATTGATATCGGCTCACATAAACTTAAGATGAAAATCGTTGAGACTAACCATGAAGGTGAATTTAGAACGCTGGAAGTAGCAGATCTGCTCATTCCCTTGGGTCGGGACACCTTTAATGACGGAAAGCTTAGCTTTGAATCGGTAAAGAAAACCTGTGAGGCGATTCAGGGCTTTAAGCGTCTTATGACGGACTACGGTGTGAAGGAGTGGCGCATTGTGGCCACTAGTGCGATTAGAGAGGCCTCGAACCGGGATTTTATGATTGATCGTATTCGGCTTCTCACCGGGTTTGATGTGGAGATCATTAATAACTCACAGGAGAAATTTTTGACCTATAAGGCCATTAAGTGGCAGCTTCAAAATAGTCAAGCCATTAAAAGCCAAGAGCCAACCCTCATTCTCAATATAAGCGCCGGAAGTATTCAGCTTCTTTTGTCTGAAAGCAATTTGTTGGTTTCAAGCCAGAACTTAAAATTAGGGGCGCTGCGTATTAAGGAGTCCATCGCGAAGCTGGAAAAGCATACACTCAAATTTTCCAAGGTTTTAGAAGAATATATTGAAGCTCATATTGAAAACGTGGAATATTTAAAGAGCTCCAACGAGGTCACTAACTTTGTGCTGGTAAGCGCCGAGTTTGAACAGCTCTTGACTGTTCTCGGGCTGCTGTCACCCCTGAAGGTTATGACCTTGGATAAACAGCATTTTGATACGATTTACAACGAAATCCTCACCATGACCAATCAATCCATTACCGAGAAGTATGGCATTTCACTGGCAGAAGCGGAGCTTTTTGTTCCTGCGCTTATTCTTATACGGAAATTTTTTGAGAAAACAAGCCATAAAAAAATGGTCATTCCCAATGTTTCTTTGGTGGATGGAATGATTGTGGAGCGTGTTAATGCTCACGAAAAGAAAGAAAATAAAATGGATTTCAACCAGGATATTTTATCCTATGTCAGAAAGTTGGCCGAGCGGTATAAATACAATAAAAAGCACAGCGAATTTGTGGAGGAGGCCTCCCTCATGGTCTTTGACCGGATGGCCTCCATTCATGGCCTTATGAAAAGGGCCAGGTTTCTGCTTCAAATCGCAGCCCTTTTACATGATACCGGCAAATATATCGGTTCTGATCCCCACTATGTGTATTCCTATAATATCATCAATGCCGCTCAGATCATTGGCCTCTCCGATGATGAACTTTCCATAGTGGCATCAGTCGCACGTTATCACAGCCATGAGGCACCGAGCTTTGACAGCTCCGGTATCAATAAGCTGAGTACAAAAGACAAAATTACCGCAATGAAGCTGATTGCCATTATTCGTATTGCTGATGCTTTGGATACCAGCCATAAACAGAAGCTGAAGATATTGAGTATGGATATTAAAGAGGGCCGGTTCGTCATAAAGGGCGAGGTGTCAGAAGAATTCGTTCTGGAGCAATGGACCTTCCAGATGAAAGCGGAGCTTTTTACTGAGGTATTCGGTATAGAAACAGCCCTGCAAATTAAAAACAAACTTTTAGAATAGATGGAGAAAGATCATGGAATTAGTGGATTTATCCAATCCTGAGTATTATATTAACCGGGAACTGTCTTGGCTAGAGTTTAATCAGCGGGTGCTGGACGAGACTGATGACCCTATGAATCCGCTTTTGGAAAGACTCAAATTCCTTGGAATTGTGAACTCTAATCTGGATGAATTTTTTATGGTCCGAGTGGGTTCGCTGTATGATCAAATCAATGCAGGCTTTAATAGACCGGATTGCGCTGGCCTGGCCCCGGAAGCTCAACTGCTTCCCATTGCAAAGCGAGTTCAGGACATGGTAAGGGATGAGTACAAATTATGGAATAAAAAACTGGTGCCGGCACTTAAAAAGCAAGGGATACGGTTTGTACCGCTAAAGGCCCTCAGTCAGACCCAGCGCTCCTACTTATCCGAATACTTTGACCATATCATTTACCCTGTCCTGACCCCCATGGCCGTTGATTCCGGCCGCCCCTTCCCTTGGATACAGAATAAAGCCATTAATATCGGCGTTCTGGTCGAGAACAGTGAAGCCGGGAATGACGATATATTCGCTACCATCCAGGTCCCTTCCATGTTTTCCAGGCTAGTGGAGCTTTCAGACCAAGGAGATGAGGAGAAGGCTTTCATCTTTTTAGAGGATGTTATTACGCTTTTTATTGACCGCTTGTTCACAGGGAAAACCATTAAAGCTACCTGTGTCTATCGCATTACACGTAATGGGGACTTGGCTATAGATGAAGATGAAGCTGAGGACTTGCTGCTCAAAATAGAAAAATCCATCAAACAGAGAAGATGGGGTCAAACGGTGCGTATGGAAATCTCCCATGACGCTTGCAGCGATCTCGTAACAATTCTTAAAGACCGATTGGAGATCCAAGAGGAGTTTGTTTTTGAGGCCGAAGGGCCGGTTGACCTGACACTTCTTTCCAAGCTCTATGGGATAGAAGGGTTTGATGAATTGAAATACCCTGTTTACAACCCACAAATGCCTGCGGAGCTTTTAGGTAAGGACAATATCTTTGAAGCCATTAGGGAAAAAGATATTCTGCTTCATCACCCCTACGAGTCCTTTGACCCCATTGTCAATATGATTCGTACGGCAGCACGGGATCCCAGGGTGCTTGCCATCAAGCAAACCCTATATCGAATAAGCGGAAAATCACCTATTGTTAAGGCTTTGGCTGAGGCTGCCGACTTAGGTAAGCAGGTTACCGTGCTGGTAGAGCTTAAAGCAAGATTTGATGAAGAAAACAATATCCATTGGGCCAAGAGCTTGGAAAAAGCGGGCTGCCATGTTATTTACGGTCTTGTGGGGCTAAAGACCCATTGCAAAATAACCCTTATTGTCCGTATGGAGGACGATGGCATCAATCGCTATGTCCATATGAGTACGGGCAATTACAACGATGTAACTGCCAAGATCTATACCGATCTTGGGCTTTTAACCTGCAATAAATATATAGGGGAGGATGCTTCTACAGTCTTTAATGCGCTTTCAGGCTATACCGAGCGGCCTCGTCTTAATAAACTTGTTATGGCGCCTACGATGCTCAGAAATAAGTTTGTGAGTCTTATTGAGCGAGAGATGAACAATGCCCTTGCCGGAAAAGCAGCCGGGATCAAGGCCAAGTTTAATTCCCTGGTGGACCCGGTTATCATCGAGAAGCTGTATAGAGCTTCTCAGGCCGGTGTTAAGATTGAGCTTCTGATACGGGGCACCTGTAGCTTAAGACCGGGCTTGCCGGGGGTCAGTGAGAACATCATAGTTAAGAGTATTGTGGGCCGGTATCTGGAGCATAGCCGTATATACAGCTTTTGGAACGATGGGAACCGGGAAGTCTACCTTTCAAGTGCTGATTTGATGGAACGCAATTTGGACCGGCGGGTGGAGCTGCTTGTACCCATTGAAGATAAGGATGTCAAAGTGCGGATTACCAATATTCTGGAGCTTTATCTCCAGGATAATGTGAAGGCCCGTATTCAAAATGAAAGCGGGCAGTATAAAAAAGTAGGCGCACGTAAGGGCATAAATCCCCTCAATGCCCAGGATTATTTCGCTAATCTGGCAACAGAAAGAGCCAAAACAGAAAATCTCCGCAGCGAGGATATCCTTTTTAAGCCCCGCACCAGCCCCCATTAGGAGTCAGGGGGACGGTTCTCTGACTCCTCCGAATCAAAGGAGTCAAAGAACCGTCCCCTGACTCCCTTAATCCCTCTTTTTTAGAGGGTGGGATTGTGCTATAGTATAGAATGAATTATTGTGCACCAATAGGTGTGTTAGGAGGACCCAATCATTGAAGCATAAAATTGGCCTTGTTTCCTTGGGATGCCCTAAAAATCTGGTTGACAGCGAGATTATGCTAGGCTCTTTGCAGGATGCAGGCTTTGAATTGACTTCTCAGCACGATCAGGCGGATACCATCATCGTCAACACCTGTTCCTTTATTGGCGATGCCAAGGAAGAAGCGGTCATGAGCATTTTGGAAGCTGCCCGCTATAAAGAAACAGGGCGACTGAATACTTTAATTGTGACAGGCTGCATGGCTGAGCGATATAAGGCGGATATATTAAAAGAAATCCCTGAAGTCGATGTGGTGGTAGGTACAGGCAGCATCGGGGAAATGCCTGATATCATCAGAGCACGTTTGGAAAACGATAATCCTGACCAGGAAATATACTGCAAGCTTCCCAATACAGTGGATTACATGGAGCTGACACGACTGGTAACCGATGACAAGCCCTATGCCTATTTAAAAATAGCCGAGGGCTGCAGCAATCGGTGTACCTATTGCATCATTCCCTATTTAAGAGGGGATTACAGGAGCAGAACCATTGAAAATATCGTCCGGGAAGCAAAGGCTTTAGTCAATCAGGGTAAATCTGAGCTTATTCTTGTGGCTCAGGATGTCACGCGATATGGTACTGACATCTATGGACAGAAAAGTCTGGTTGCACTTGTTCAAGCTTTGAGCAAGGTCGAGGGGCTTGCTCGTATCAGACTCCTGTATTGCTATCCTGAGCTTATCGATGAGGCGCTCATTGAAGAAATGCGCACTAATCCCAAGCTGTGCAAATATCTGGACATTCCCATTCAGCACATTTCGGATGCCATGCTCAAGGCCATGGGTCGTCGTG
>JAEYPI010000064.1 GCA_023410885.1 Bacillota bacterium | reverse complement strand
CTTAAGATAAAAGGTTATTTTTGTGTATAGAAGAAGGATATTACTGGAATACCACCTCAAGAGCTTGCTCCACAGTGGTTACCGTTATAATCTCTATATCCTTTTGCAGATTTGATACCCCGTTTTTTCCAAGGCTAGGTACAATGCATCGCTTGAAGCCCAGACGCATGCTCTCGGTGATACGCTTATCCATTTGGCTGACAGAGCGCACCTCACCCGTTAACCCAACCTCTCCGAAGAGCACGGTTGAGCCCTCAATGGGCTTGTTTTTAAAGCTGGATGCAATAGCCATCACAACACCTAAATCGGCGGCCGGCTCGTCCAAAGTAAAGCCACCGGCTACATTAAGATAGGCATCAAAGGCATGGAGCTGCATGCCCACTTTTTTTTCAAGCACTGCCATAAGCATGGACAAGCGATTATAGTCCATACCCGTGGCCTGTCTTCGGGGCATACCAAAGCTGGTGGCACAGACCAAGGCTTGAACCTCAACCAGCATGGGCCTTGTCCCTTCCATGATTCCGACAACAGCTGAGCCTGCCTGATCCCGGCTTCTGCCCTCGAGCATTAAGGATGAGGGATTTGCGACATCTATGAGGCCAGCGGCACTCATCTCGAATATACCAATTTCATTAGTAGAACCAAAGCGATTCTTGACAGCCCGGAGCACCCGAAAATCCTGATGGCGCTCTCCTTCAAAATAGAGAACGGTATCCACCATATGCTCTAAAACGCGAGGCCCGGCAATAGCTCCCTCCTTAGTGACATGACCCACCACAAATACGGTAATACCATTTTTCTTGGATATACGTAAAAGCTGACCCGTTACATCCCTGACCTGACTGACACTTCCGGGAGCCGAAGACAGCTTTTCAGTATAAACAGTTTGAATGGAATCTATGACGACAAAATCCGGGTTTTCTTTTTCTATAATGGCCTCAATTTGCTCAAAGGATGTCTCTGAAACCATGTAGACATTAGTGCTCACGGCGCCCAGGCGATCGGCACGGAGCTTGATTTGTCCCACCGATTCCTCACCTGAAACATAAAGAACCCGTTTTGATTGGGCAATCCGTGCACAAACCTGCAAGATCAGGGTTGACTTACCGATACCCGGATCTCCGCCCACAAGTATAAGAGAGGCTGGCACAAGACCTCCTCCCAATACACGGTCGAGCTCCGCACTTCCGGTCTTAATTCTGGATGTTTCATGAATTTCAATTTCAGACAGGGATACAGGGGTTTGCAAAGGCTGACTCAATGTTTTAGCTGCAGCTTGAGGCGTATCCTCAAACACTTCCTCAATCAGGGTATTCCATTTTAAGCAGGATGGGCATTTCCCCATCCAGCCGCTGCTTTCATAACCGCACGCACTGCAGACATACTTACTGCGAAGCCTCGCCATTCTCTCTTGTCCCCTTTTTTTACATAGTATTCTACTAGGGTATAGATACCATTTTTTCAACTGTAAACTATTTAGTCAAACCTAAATCTTTTTCCATTTCACGCCTTGGGGAGTATCCTGGAGCTCAATACCCATTTCTTTAAGCTTATCGCGAATTTCATCGGAGCGCTTCCAGTTCTTCTCCATACGGGCTTGCTGCCTTTCATTAATGAGCGCTTCAACGGTAGCATCCAACTCAGGAGCTTCATTACTCTTTTGCTCACTGTTTGCTATGTCCAATCCAAAAATGGAATCCATTTTAAGAATCAAATCATAGATTTGTCCGGACTTTTCTGGATATCTAACCAGACTCCAAGCGATGCCAAGTGCTTTTGGAATATTCAAATCATCGTTAACAGCGTCTTCAAAATCAGTTAAAAATGAGTCAAGTACCTCTTGTGAAATGCTAGCATCGCCTTTTTTGTGCAATAACGCTCCCTCAACAAACCGATCATAGGATACCTGTGAGGCTTGCATGACCTCCCATGTAAAATTGAGCTTGTTTCTGTAATGAGCATTTAAGCACATATACCTAAAAGCAAGGGGATTAAAGCCTTTTTCACGAAGATTTGAAACCGTATAGGTATTGCCCAAACTCTTGGACATCTTCCCATTATTAACCATCATGAACTCACCATGCATCCAATAATTGACTGCAGGCTTGTCTAAGAGAGCCTCCGATTGGGCAATTTCATTCTCGTGATGAACGGGGATATGATCCACACCCCCTGTGTGGATATCAAACTGGTCGCCCAGATACTTTCGCCCCATAGCTGAGCATTCAATATGCCATCCCGGATATCCCATGCCCCAGGGGCTTTCCCACTGCATAATATGCTCCTTGGGTGCCTTCTTCCAGAGAGCAAAATCTGCAGGATGGCGCTTTTCATCATTGACCTCTACCCTGGCACCGGCCATTTGATCCTCCAAGTTCAACCTGGAAAGCTTTCCGTATTCTTCGAACCTTGAAATATCAAAATAAATGCCGTCACTGGTTTCATAGGCATAGCCCTTTTCCAGAAGCCCCTCGACAAATCGGATCATTTCTTGAATATGATCGGTGGCCTTCGGAACGATTTCGGGCTTCTCAATATTCAATGCGGCAATATCCTTCATAAAAATATCAGTATAATAGTCAGCAATTTGCCAAGGGGTCTTTTTCTGCTCACGAGCCCCCTTGATCATCTTATCTTCGCCTTCATCCTCATCGGAGACCAAATGGCCCACATCGGTGATATTCATAACGTGCATGAGCTTAAAAGCATTATACTTTAAGACTCTCCGCAGGATATCCATAAAGACATAGGTCCTCAAGTTTCCTATATGGGCATAGTTGTAAACCGTTGGACCACAGGAATAAATCGTGGCTTTTCCTGGCGTCATGGGAACAAATTCTTCCTTCTGGCGGGTCAATGTATTATAAAGCTTCATATAGTCACTCCTTCATCTCTTTTTCAGAAGTATTCTCTTTATCATCACACATCATATCCGGATATACTCTATTTCTCATATCTTCAAACAGTTTTTCATAGGCATAAAGCTCATTTTTCAGCCTATCCATTTCACCTCGGATTCTACAGAATTCCTGGGAAACCGGGTCCGGGGTATGTATCTGGTCCAATTCGAAGCTCTGGAGAATCTTCTCCCCTTTGCGTTTGACTGCCCGTCCGGGAACACCCACTACAGTGGTATCGGCATCAACCTCGCTTAATACTACTGCATTTGCCCCAATTTTGGCATTATCCCCCACCTTGAAGGGGCCCAGAATCTTAGCCCCTGCGCTGATAAGAACATTATTGCCTACCGTTGGATGACGCTTGCCTTTATCCTTTCCGGTTCCGCCAAGGGTTACACCATGGTAGATGGTGCAGTAATCACCAATCTCGGCGGTTTCGCCAATGACGACGCCCATGCCATGATCAATAAAAAGGCATTTTCCAATGGTTGCACCGGGGTGAATTTCAATACCGGTTCTGTGGCGGGCCAACTGTGAAATGGCCCGAGCGATAAAAAACATACCATGCTTATGAAACCAATGGGCTTTCCTGTACATACG
>JAEYPI010000048.1 GCA_023410885.1 Bacillota bacterium | reverse complement strand
GGATTAAGCAAGGGCATTACATCATTTGTTCCACCCTGCTTTAATTTAAATACTGAGCCGTTTTCAAAATCAATCATAGCAAACACCTCATATTTTTAGTATCATTTCCATAATCATACATCTTGATAATTTTTTATACAAGTAAACTGCATAAAACAATAAGACATACTTATGATGCCACTTTTTTATAATGTTATGAGATGGCTGATTAATTGTTGCTTTTGTTCAATCCAATAATCAAAATCACAAACGATAACAAGTCGTTTCTTCGCACGGCTTACGGCAGTATTAATAAGCCTAAGACCTTTTGATTCATTGTTGCAACTATCAGTAAACCATTTATCAGTTGTATCAGAAACTCTAAGAATAACAGTATCCCACTCACGCCCTTGAGAAGAATGTACAGTCATAATATTATCTTTTCCAATAGGAATGGTCTTCCTTAATAGGTTAACTTGATCTTTATATGGCGTTAGTATCACACAATTATCATGGTGGTGAATTCTCATATACTCCTTAATCCTCTGAGCTTCCGCTGGATTTTCTCTTTTCCGTTCACCTATGCTTTTTCTCGCATGCAAAATTTCTAGCTCAAATGTATCATCTTGTTTTGAACTATCAAACCCATTATGATAAACGAATTGATCCAAAATATGCGAGAGTCTGCTTCCAAAATGATGGGTTTTTGTTAAGTCACACTTTTTTAGTATAGAGAATTGGGGATCCTCTCCACTATTATAGTCTTGTAATAAATTTATCATGAGTTTATGAAACAAATCTTCTATCATCAATGCTGATTGAGCCCACAAGACGATACTATTATTCTCTGCTTGGTTAATTCTTGCATCATTCATTTCACATACGGGAGGTAATTGCATATGATCGCGAAGAAAAGTGATTGGACATTTATTGGCTAAAAGAGTAGTTCCTTTAATTAGGTTACAATAACCTGCTTCATCCATAAAGATATGGTCGACATCTAGTGGCAATCTTTCAATGAAAATATTTTCTTCATCCATGGTTGCTTTGTCATACTGAAATCTACCAATATAGGTATCAATTGTTGAAGCAATTACATTGACTGTCCTAAGCTTCTTTTTTGTGCTTTGAGAATAAAGTTCTTCAATTTGCTTATTAATGTATGCAATCTTTTCATTAACTTCTTCTTGAGAAAGACCTAAATAATCCTCATAAATTTTCTCTTGCTCTTGCCAAAATAATTCTCCACTCAACACTTGTTGTTTTAAAGAATTTAGTATATTTTCAGAATTCCAAAAGCTCAGATCTCTAACATGAGCGGATACCTCCGGAGAAATATTAGCTAGATATTTAATAGTTTCTATAAGATCGATATTGTTTATACTTTCATCTACCTGCTTTTTCTTCAACTTTTTTAAATTGGATAGTTCTGAAAGAGCATATTCGAGTTTTTCAAGTTCATTATTTTTTTCCTGCAGTTGGCTAAAAAGACTATCGTAATTTTCTTGTATGTTAATTTTCATATCTTGAGAAAAAAACGATATTATTTTAAAAGTAGAAGAACTCCTCTGTTTTGTCAGCTGGTCCAGTCGATTGATTAATTGTAAAGCATCTGCATGCACTCCCCCATGTATTCTCTGTTTAATTTTTAGCTGCTCATTCAATCTCGTGATATCCTCAGAAATTTTCTGAGACTCAATATTTAGAAAAACAACATACTCAACTTTAGGAATAATTTCAGATTTTAAAGTCTTCAATCGATATTGGAATGCCCTTAATTTTTCTACCTTATTATATATTTTCAATTGTCCTTGGAGTTCACTAATTTTCTTGTTAATCCCTATAACCTCACATACCTCAGGGTACTCTTGAGCAAATTTTTTAGATGGTGTCCCTAACCTAATCAAGCAATCAGTTCTAAAACCCGCATATTTAATCATTTCAAGTACACCATATAATACTTGTTCAAGTGCATTGTTGGTTGGTGCAAATACGGCCACGCGTTTATTGGCCTGAATATAACTTAATATGCTATAGGCTAAGACAAATCTCGTTTTACCCGTACCAGGTGCTCCCCAAATATAAGAAAACGGTTCTTGAAAAATTAATGAAATGGCTTGAGCTTGTTCCACAGTAGGTATTCTATCATCAAATATAGTGATTTCGGGTGCTAAAGTAGATTTCTGGAATGGAAAATTCAATAAAGCACCATTTTCTTTGTACCAATTTTCAACACGCTTAACAAGAAATTTTAAGTCAGAAATAACTTTAATATCATCATGGTCTATATTTCGCATAACTGACTGATATCCAGGTATTGGTTGAAAAATAAGAATATTATCATCATAATCATATTCTAGCGGTGCTATTTGGTGAGTTGTGTACATCTTCTTCTTTATTTCAAAGCTGATTTGATCAATGTCAAATAACTTGTTGCTTAGCTTAACTTTATAAAAGCTCCCTTCATTTACAAGCTCATTGACATCAACTACCTGCACACCAAGCCCATTGCGCTCAAGGTAACGATAGTATGTTTGCGCACTAAAGATAGCAGTACCAATGATTTGATCAATTTCCAAGATATATACCTTTCTTATATGACATTATTTAGAATGGGGTATATTCACTATAATTCTACAGAAATGACGCATTTCCTTTTCAATCAAAACATAAAAAACTATGCGATAACAAGAAAACCCTGAAAGCTTTACGCAATCAGGGTTTCTTTGGCGTGCCAGAGATGATTCGAACACCCGACCAACGGATTAGAAGTCCGTTGCTCTATCCAGCTGAGCTACTGGCACATATCGTGCGGCTCATCACCGCACTGAGGACTTTACTATTATACAAACGACTCCGTACTTTGTCAAGCTGTTATTATAAAAGACTTTCAACGCATTCAAACCTAATCATACCTGGTTGGAAAGCAGTTATTTCAAGGCTTAGAGGGTTCGTAGGAAGGGGTTTTAATGACAAATCCATTCAAAGTCTTGTGCCTTAATTTGTTATTCAACTCAATTAGGCACCCACCAGTTACCCGATATTAAGAGCATGCAAAGAAGGGATATGGAATCACTGTAATAGCCTTGTTTTACTCTCTTTATCAAATACCATCCATCGTTTAAGAGCACTGTCCACGATGCAGGTCCCCGTCCGTATCACCTTCTAGAAATTGTTTTGGAGAGGCTTAGGAGGATCCCCAACAATAAAGTCCGGCATCAGTCCTGTGT
>JAEYPI010000279.1 GCA_023410885.1 Bacillota bacterium | reverse complement strand
ATGTATCTGGTCCAATTCGAAGCTCTGGAGAATCTTTTCCCCTTTGCGTTTGACAGCCCGTCCGGGAACACCCACTACAGTGGTATCGGCATCAACCTCGCTTAATACTACTGCATTTGCGCCAATTTTAGCATTATCCCCTACCTTGAAGGGCCCCAGAATTTTAGCACCTGCACTGATAAGAACATTATTACCGACAGTTGGATGACGCTTCCCTTTATCCTTCCCGGTTCCGCCAAGGGTTACACCATGGTAGAGGGTGCAGTAGTCCCCTATCTCGGCGGTTTCGCCAATGACGACACCCATGCCGTGATCAATAAAAAGGCATTTTCCAATGGTCGCACCGGGGTGAATTTCGATACCGGTTCTGTGGCGGGCCAACTGTGAAATGGCCCGAGCGATAAAAAACATACCATGCTTATGAAACCAATGGGCTTTCCTGTACATACGCACAGCCTTATATCCCGGGTATTGCAAAGCAACCTGCAACACGCTGCGTGCGGCTGGGTCGCGATCCGCTATGGATTTAGCCTCTTCATACCATCTGAACATATTTTCACCTGTCAATCAACCTATTTATCTATTAATTATACACACTATGATCACTTACAGAAAGCAGTGAAATGGTTTTTGATAATTTAAATGGACTTAATGCACATAAAGTATCCTTTTACCATTTCAGCAGATTCATTCAGATTATAGTTTATTATATGAGTTGACACAAGACTAGGTCGATTTTTGTAAGCTTATTTATAATGAAAATATACCACAAAAGAACGGTAACTTTAATACAAAGCCACCGTTCTTTTTCCTTTATTTATACGCTAAAATACAGAAAAGACGGTTCAAAGCCAACTTTTTTGTATTTAAGCCTGTTGGATTGTTGAAATCAGAATGTAAATTTGCCGTCGCGGAGCACCTCAACCCTTTGGCCTTTGCGGGTGACGCCGACGACAGAGAGGTCTTTTGTGCCAACCATGAAATCGACATGGGTGCTGCTTTTGGCGTTTATACCGGCAGCAAGCAGCTCTTCCTTGGTCATATCCGTGCCGCCCTTAATGCAGGAGGGATAGGCTTCGCCATAGGCGAAATGGCAGGAGGCATTCTCGTCAAAGAGCGTGTTGAAAAACAGGACTCCGCTGCTGGATATGGGGGAATCATAGGGCACGAGCGCAACTTCGCCTATGTAGTGCGCACCCTCATCTGTGTTGACGGACGCTCTCAGAATATCCTCGCAGGTTTCGGAATGAATGTCCGTTATGCGCCCGTCGCGGAAGGTGAAGCGTATGCCTTTCACGATATTGCCGTTCAGTATCAGCGGCAGGGAGGCATACAGCACGCCGTTTATGGCATCGCGCTTGGGTGCGGTGAACACCTCTTCGGTGGGCATATTGGCAACAAAGCACACGCCGGATTTTGCGGTATCACCGCCCGCTGCCCAGATATGATTTTCAGGCAAACCGACGGTCAAATCGGTGCCGAGGGAATTTGTGTAGTGGAGATACTCAAAGTCATAGCTGTTCAAACGTTCGGAAAGCTCACCGAGCCTTGCACAGTGGCGACGCCACTCCTCAACCGCGTCACCATCCTCCGTTATGCGTACGGCCTTGAAAATCTGATCCCATAGCCTTTCCATGGCGGCTTCGACAGGGAGACCGGGGAACACCTTTTTTGCCCATGAGGCAACGGGTATAGAGACCACACACCACGGGAATGTGCTTGCCATCATCATACGATAAAAGTCCTCCTGATCGCGGCCGTTTGCGATTTCCCAACGGCGAAGCCTTTCGGGATCAACTCCCCGCAGATTTTCCGGGTCGGAAGCGTCAATCGTAAGATAGCCCGCACCCTCCTCCGCGAGCGTACGGTTGCGCATAACGTCCCAGGGATACGCGGCGTCAAATAGGGAATCATCGCCACGCAACCATCTTTCCCTTGAACAGAAGTCGTCTCGCCAGTTTAATAAAACATCCTTCGCGCCCGCATCGTATGCGGCCTTAGTGCAAAGCCTTGCAAACTGCGCACACTCGACAGGGCAGTTAATCACCAGCCTTTGCCCCTTTTGCAGGTTTACGCCAACCTCAACCACCAGGCGCGCATATTGCCAGAGCATCTTCTCGTTCATAAGTCATTCCTCCTTTATTGGGTTATGCTATGCTGCTTTCTTTCCCTTATTGCTCGATAGGCTTTGCCCCCTGCCCTTCGGTGCTAATCAATGCAGCTCCCATTGCTGTTGCATATTCAGCATGGGGTGGTATATGAAATTGGATCTTAAATAATTCTGACAGATCGTCAAATACCTCTTTGGCCTGGGGGACATTGGTGAGATTCCCTATGAGAACAGCATCCCTGACTTTTTCATTTCGCGCTGCAAAAACGGCAAGCATTCCAATGGACTGGAAAACCAGATTGATTATGCCCAAAGCCACATCAGCCTTAGTGGCCAGATCGATGATTTTACCAAAGTTAGAGGCAGTGGTTTCCGGAGGTAGGCCCACCAGCTCATCATGTGTGATGTCGCCGATGGACAAATCAATATGCGTTAAGTCTCCATCCTTAGCCATTTCCACAATATCATCAAAATTTCGGATGTTCAGCATGCGGTTAGAAAGCCCCAATAGGGTGCCACCTCCTATTCCGGTTCCACCCAAATGAACAGCTCTGTCGTTTTCGGCCATAACATAGGCCGTTCCGGTTCCCATACTCACAATGATGGCCTTGGACAAATTGCTTAAAAACATACCCCCTAGACCATTGGCTAAAAATTCGTCAACCTTGTAGGTCGGTATGCCGAAAATTTTCTTGTTGATGAACGTAGAGCCCACACCCGTAACCATAATCCTTTCGATATGGGACAACTGTAGCTGGTTCTCAGCAAGGAACCGTCCAAAAGCACCGTAAACGGAAGAAACCGGGTCGGTGGCCCTCACTAAAAGAGGACTTTCCAGCTTCCCTTTATGAAAACCTACTATCTTAGTGGTACTTCCACCAATATCAATTCCAATAATTTTACCCATAATCTATATAACACCAGCCTATATGCGTTTTGTGTTTTGATACTTAAAGTAGGCAATCGCTACGGGCATTGCAATGAAAGCGGATATGAGGGCTTCTGCGATTGCATTTGTTGTAAATACAGTAAAGATGATCACCTTAAAGGAGGTTCCCATTATTTTCACTACATCCTGAGCATAAACCAAATAGAGCATTAAGAATACAAGGGCTGTATTGGTAAAACTTCCGGTTATTCCTGCCACAAAAGTACTGACCGTTTTCTTTAAAGAATCCTTTTTAAAGAGTTTGCCAACCAAGAAATAAGTATAATAGGCGACAACACCAATAAACATTCTTGGCAGGACCGAAACAAGGGGGTTGGCGAATAAAGGATCCAGCAAGGTCATGGGTCGGGTTAAGGCATGAATAAGTCCGACAATGCCCAAGGCGGTCCCCATAATAAGCCCGGCAACAGGACCTAAGATAATACCAGTGATAATGGTGGGAATATGCAGGATTGTTGCACTGATGGCTCCCAATGGAATAGTCCCTAAGGGTGTAATGTCCAAAATAATAGTAATGCTAAGCATTAGACCAAGAAAAGCTAAGCCTCTCGGGCTCTTTAATGAATTTTTCATTTTAATGCCTCCGTTCTCATTCCCAAAATGGGATATAAGTCGAATAATGAATATAAATTTATATCTTGTCCGGTTTTATCTAGAAATACCGGCGAGAAAATTATAGCATATTTAGCTTTACAGCTTCAACCAAATAAGGATTAAACGCACTTTTTAATTTTTTGTCGAATAACTGTTGAAATGTGTTAGAATAAAAACAAAAAGGATTTTAGGTGATCTTTCTTGCATCATGTATTTATAGTGAATCCTACGGCAGGTAAGGGCAGAGCGATGCAGATGGTTGAGAAAATCAAAGCACGCTTTACTAACTTAGCCCATACCTATGAAATTAAAATAACCGAGGCACCGGGGCATGCTCAGTTACTTGCAAGAGAAGCTATCGCGAATTGCAGTGAAGCTCGTCTTTATTCAGTAGGAGGAGACGGGACATTAAATGAGGTGCTTAATGGTTTGGCCGGTTCCCAGAATGAACTGGGTGTTATTCCCTGTGGGTCCGGAAATGATACGGTACGATCACTCTACAGTATCACCGACCCCATAAAACTCATAGAAACCCTTCCCCTTTCCCCTTCTGTCATGGTTGATGTAGGAAAGATTAATGATCAATACTTCCTTAATATCGCATCCGTCGGCTTTGACGCGGAGGTTGTCTTAAAAACCCAATATTTTAAGCGCTTTCCTCTTGTTTCGGGTTCCATGGCCTATGTGCTGGGAGTTCTCGCATGCCTTATTAATCTTAAGAAGTACAAGCTTCGTTTTAAGCTGGAAGATAGACCACCCTTCGAAAAAGAGGTCTTGTTATCGATTTTTGCCAATGGCTCTTATTATGGCGGTGGTATGAAGGCCGCTCCGAGGGCCAAAATGAATGATGGCCAACTGGATTTTTACCTGGTTGATGCCCTGCGCCGTCTCAAAATCTTAAGATTCTTTCCAGCCTTTCAAAAAGGGCTCCATGAGACCATGAAGGAAGTGACCCTGACACAAGGTACAAAATTGCTGATTGAAAGTGATTCACCGTTTCCTCTTAACCTGGACGGTGAAATCAGCAAACAAACCCGGGTAGCCATTGATCTGTTTCCCAATTCACTCAAGATCATTATTCCTACGACATAACAACCAACGGAATGTAGGTAACGATGAACAAGCGAAAAAATGCTTTGGCCCATTACTCCTTTAGTCCAGCCAAGGCATTTTCTTTTTTGTTCAATCCGTAGAAACCGGTAGGATTCGCAGCATTTCGTTTATTATAGAGAAAAGGTCTGCCATCCATGCCCGAAAAATACCCACCTGCTTCGGTGATTAGGATTTCCATAGAGGCGGTGTCCCATTCCATGGTGCGACCAAAACGGTAATAGACCTCCACATCGCCCCTGGCCAGTAAACAGCCTTTATAGGCACTCCCTGCGATGATGATTTGAGAAATGGCATTGAGGCTGATGAGCCTATCCATTTTGGGATCATGATGGGTACGACTTTTCGCCAGGCGGATGTCTCCAACTCTCGAAGAGACACTAATGGGCTTTTCCTTTCCTTCGAGGACAGAATAAGCCCCCATCCCCTGCGCAGCGAAATAAAGCTCCTTGAGCACCGGAACATAAATAACGCCTACAATAGGCTTCCCATGCTCTACAAGGGCGATATTAACCGTAAACTCCCCATTCTTTTTAATAAACTCCCGAGTCCCGTCCAAAGGGTCCACAATAAAACAATAGCGTTGATCCAAGCGCGAGAGGTCATCAGCCGATTCTTCTGCCAGTATAGGAATCTGTGGGAAAGTCTTAGCAAGACCTTTAACGATGATTTCATTAGCAGCTTTATCGGCATCGGTTACAGGAGAATGATCTTCTTTATAGATTACAGCGATGTCCTGTCCGTAAAACTTCAGGATCTCTTCTCCTGCCCTCAACGAGAGTTCTTTAATGGTGCCAAGCACATCTTTTGTGTCCAACAAAGCCCCATCTCCTCTTGCTTTTAAATAACTCTTATATAGTTCTTTCGTTGCTCAACAAATTCTATCCTATAAGCTTCTCTTACCGGACAGCCGGCAGCAAGGCTTACATTGACCACTTGATTTAAGTACTCCATGGGGAACAGTAAGCAATAGCCACAGCCAGTCTTAGTGACCTTGCATGGAGTGGAAATAACCTGAAATACGATTCCCTTTTGTTCAAAGATCCGACAGATCCTATAGGCATAATTCCCTGAATCATAAAGCGCGATACCATCCACAATAATCACCCGTCACAAAAAGTCATAGTATATGCTATTCCTAATGCCGTGTATCTGTCACTTTAAGATCAATTTGATCCTATGGAACTGCCTTAAATTTGCTTTGATCTTTAATTTAGTCGTCTTCCTCCCAGTCCAGACTTCTGCCCACAGCCTTGTGCCAGCCCTTCAAAAGCTTATCGCGTCTTTCTTGCTCCATTTGAGGGGCAAAGATGGCGTCGCCATTCTGGAGCTGCTTAATTTCATCCTTGCTTTTCCAGACACCAACAGCTAATCCGGCTAAATAGGCCGCGCCCAATGCTGTTGTCTCCTGAATCATGGGACGGCGGATGGACTTACCCAAAATATCGGCCTGAAACTGCATTAAGAAAGAATCTCTGCTGGCACCACCATCCACATTTAATTGGGAAAGAACAATTCCGGTGTCCTTTTCCATGGCCTCGACTAAATCATAGCTCTGGTAGGCAATGGACTCCTGGGCTGCCCTGATAATATGCTCCCTCTTTGTTCCGCGGGTAATGCCCATGATACAGCCTCGTGCATACATATTCCAGTAAGGCGCTCCCAGACCCGTAAATGCAGGTACAATATAAACACCTCCGGTATCATTAACCTTTTGGGAATAATATTCAGCATCCCGGCTGTCATTAAAAAAGCGCAGTTCATCCCGAATCCACTGAATAACGGCACCTCCCACAAAAACACTGCCTTCAAGCATATATTGGACCTTTCCGTCCATGCCTACTGCAATGGAAGTCACAAGCCCGTTTTTGCTGACATAGGGTGTATCTCCGGTATTCATCAGAAGGAAACAGCCTGTTCCATAGGTGTTTTTTGCTTCACCCTTTGCAAAGCAGGTCTGTCCGAATAACGCAGCCTGCTGATCTCCAGCAATACTTGCTATGGGTATTTCCGTATTTTGAAGCTCGGTATAGCCGTAGATCTCGCTGGAATTGCATACCCGGGGCAATATGGCCTTCGGAATTTCCAAGGCCTTTAAAAGCGTATCATCCCATTCCAGAGTCTTAATATTATAAATCATAGTACGAGAGGCGTTGGTGTAATCCGTTACATGGACTTTTCCTCCGGTCAGCTTCCAGAGAAGCCAGGTGTCTATGGTTCCGAAAAGAATTTCTCCTTTTTCTGCCCGTTCCCGGGCACCCTCAACATGGTCTAAAATCCACTTAATCT
>JAEYPI010000204.1 GCA_023410885.1 Bacillota bacterium | reverse complement strand
ACCTTCTAAGCTATTCAGGTTTAATCCGAACTGGCTGGAAGCATGAAAGGAGCAATTGATATGAAAATGATAAAGAAAAATGAGTTTTTAAAAAGAAGTGCTGAAACTCTTGGTGAAGTATTTGATAGGCTGGCAAAGCTTCCTGCTATCCAATTGAAAGATCTACACGGCGACCAAACAGCCCTTGTAATAGTGGATATGATAAATGGCTTTGCCAGGGAAGGGGCGTTAAAGAGCCCAAGAGTGGAAGGTTTGATTCCTGAGATAGCGAAATTATCGAAGGCCTGTGACGAATTACAGATTGCAAAGCTTGCATTTGCAGACCATCATACCAAGGCTTCACCGGAATTTGATGCTTATCCGGCACATTGCATGGAAGGAACCAGCGAAGGGGAAATCGTTGACGAACTGAAGGAAATCGGCGGTTATATCCTTATTCCCAAAAATTCTACAAATGGTTTTCTTGAAGAAGCCTTTCAGGAATGGCTTAAAGGGAATGAACACATAAACACCTTCATCATTACCGGAGACTGTACCGATATCTGTATACAGCAATTTGCAGTAACAATAAAGACCTGGTTCAACATGCACAACAAAAATGCAAGAGTTATTGTTCCTTTAAAAGCGGTTGAAACTTATGATTTAGGCTTGCATGACGGTGACCTTATGAATGTAACGGCGCTTTACAATATGATAATTAATGGAATAGAAGTAGTTGCGGGGGTGGAATAAATGGATAAGAGGAACCTAACCTTGTTGACGGATTTTTATGAATTAACCATGGCAAATGGGTATTTTCAGAATGGTTTGAAAGATAAAATTGCTTATTTTGATATGTTTTTCAGAAAGGTTCCTGATGACGGTGGATTTGCAATTATGGCGGGGGTTGAGCAGCTTATAGAGTATCTGCAAAACCTCAGATTTGACGATGAGGATATCGAGTATCTGAGAAATAAAAATCAATTCAGTGAAGAATTTTTGCAATACCTTAAAGGGTTCAAGTTCAACTGTGATGTCTGGGCTATACCCGAGGGAACTCCTATATTTCCTAATGAGCCCGTAATAACGGTTAGAGGACCTGTTATTGAAGCTCAGTTTATTGAAACAATGGTTCTGTTGACAATCAATCATCAAAGCCTGATAGCCACAAAAACAAATCGTATCGTCAGAGCCGCTCAGGGAAGGGATGTTATGGAGTTTGGCTCAAGAAGGGCCCAAGGCTATGATGGTGCCATCTATGGTGCAAGAGCTTCATACATTGGTGGATGTGTTGGAACTGCGTGTACAATCGCAGAAAAAGAATTTGATATTCCGGTTATCGGTACAATGGCCCATAGCTGGATTCAGTTGTTTCCAACTGAATTGGAGGCTTTCCGTGCGTATGCAAGAACCTATCCCAGTAATTGTACATTTCTTGTAGATACCTATAATGTGTTGAAATCCGGTGTACCCAACGCAATACAAATATTTAACGAGGAAATAGTTCCAAGAGGCTTCAGACCTAAGGGGATCAGGATTGACAGCGGTGATATAACCTATCTTTCGAAGGAAGCCAGAAGAATGCTGGATGAAGCCGGGTTCCAGGTTTGCAAAATAGTTGCATCCAATTCACTGGATGAATTTATTATCAGGGATATACTTATGCAAGGCGCACAGGTAGATTTGTTCGGTGTTGGGGAGCGGCTCATCACTTCTAAGTCAGACCCTGTATTCGGAGGGGTTTACAAGCTGGTTGCAGTTGAAGAAAAGGGTGAAATAATTCCTAAAATTAAGCTTAGCGAAAACGTAGGCAAAATAACCAATCCTGGATTTAAACAGGTTTGGAGGCTATTTGACAAGAAAAGCGGAAAAGCAATTGCAGATGTTCTTACAGCCAATGATGAGATTATAGATGAAAGCAAGCCCTATGAATTGTTTGATCCTGAATACACATGGAAAAGGAAAACTGTAATAAACTTTATTGCCAAAAGACTTTTAGTTAAGATTCTTGATAAAGGTACTTGTGTATATGAAAGCCCGAAGTTAAGCGAAGTAAAAAAATACTGCAGAGAGCAGATTAATACCTTATGGGATGAAGTAAAAAGATTTGAAAACCCGCATAAATACTATGTCGATTTATCAGCGCCTTTATGGGAGACCAAAGAAAGATTACTGCAAGAGTATTCGGTAAAATAGAGTGCGAGGTGCTTTGCTGAAAAGACAGGACATTTAGTGGTTTGACAAAAAGGGTTTGCATTCAGGCAATAATGAACATAAAATAGAAATAAATCATAATTTTTCAGTTGATGGAGGAATCCTTATGCCACTAATCGACATGCCGTTGGAGGCGTTAAAGGCTTATAGGGGATCTAGCCCCTGCCCTGAAGACATTGAGACCTATTGGGAAGCTGCCCTGGAGGAAATGAGAGCTGTTGATCCTCAAGTAGAGCTTGTGAAAAGTGATTTCCAGGTGCCCTTTGCAGATTGTTTTGATCTCTATTTTACAGGGGTGCGCGGGGCAAGAATCCATGCTAAATATCTGCGCCCTAAAAATGTGAGTGAGCCCCATCCTGCCATATTGCAGTTCCATGGCTATTCCGGTCATTGTGGGGATTGGACTGAAAAGTTAAGTTATGTGGCAAATGGTTATTCAGTTGCGGCTATGGACGCCCGGGGTCAAGGCGGCAAGTCGGAGGATGTTGGCGGAGTTATAGGAAACACGCTCAGAGGCCATATCATACGCGGACTGGATGACAAACCGGAGAATCTCCTTTTTAGGCATATTTACCTTGATACCGCACAATTGGCTGCCATCATCATGGCCATGCCCGAGGTGGATGAAACACGTGTTGGAGCCATGGGTGGATCACAGGGAGGTGCCCTTACCATTGCCTGTGCCTGCTTGGAGCCGAGAATTAAGCGCTTAGCTCCTGTTTACCCCTTCCTATGTGATTATAGAAGGGTGTGGAACATGGATCTGGCCAAAAATGCCTATGAAGAGCTCAGCCAGTATTTCAGAAACTTTGATCCCCAACATAAGCGTGAGGATGAAATCTTTATGAGATTGGGGTACATAGATTTACAGAATCTTGTTAAAAGGATTAAGGGTGAGGTCTTGATGGCCACCGGACTGATGGATGTTGTTTGCCCGCCATCCACTCAGTTTGCTGCCTATAATAAGATTACGGCGCCCAAGCAAATGTCCATATATCCTGATTTTGGCCATGAGCACCTACCGGGCTTTTCAGATGAAACCTATCAATTTATGCTTGGACTATAAGATTGATGGTGTGGCGTGTATATCGCCAATTGATCAATAAAAGACCCTACTTACAAAGGCTTTGCTAAAGGATGTTAGCAAAGCCTTTGCAGACTTATGGGATTCTATGGATATGAACCCTTTGACAATTAAGGCCGTTTGGGGTTCAGCAAATACCCGTTGAAAAGGCTCGTACACAGGATTACTTATTCTCAGAATTCCACATTTTGAAGGCTAGATACCAGAAGAAGCTGCCTTAATATTCTGCATTATATTATAATATAATACATAATGGTCTTCAATCTGTTCTAATTGCATTAATGGTCATTTGACGACGATGAACAAAGAGTAATGAGCATGAGGGAGAAGCTGCTTATGAATATTGTAAATGAGAATAAAAGCAACAACCTGTCTGCAATCATGGTCATCTTCGGTGGAACGGGAGATTTAACCCATAGGAAACTGATGCCGGCTCTTTATAATCTGGTATATGATAAAATGCTGCCCCGGCACTTTGCTGTGGTTTCGGTGGGTAGAAGAGAAAAGACCTCTGAACAATACAGGGATGAAGTTTTGGAATCTCTGAATAAGCGCTCAAGAAATAAGATTGATGAGAAGCTATGGGCACGTTTGAGAGAGCTTATTTACTATGTGCCGTTGGATTTCAACGATTTGAGCGGCTATGCCGGACTGAAAACCTTCTTAAATGAGCTTGATGAAAAATTTCATACCGAAGGCAATAGGATTTTTTATCTTGCGGTGGCGCCGGAGTACTTTGAGACCATTGTTCAGGGGCTTTATGCCAGTAACCTTGCTGAGCAGAAGAGCGCTTGGACGAGACTTGTCATCGAAAAGCCCTTTGGAAAGGACCTTGCAACGGCCAGAAAGCTTAACAACAAGCTAAATGAAGTTTTTAAAGAAAATAGTATTTATAGGATTGATCATTATCTGGGTAAGGAAATGATCCAGAATATCATGGTCTTGAGATTCTGCAATTCGATTTTTGAGTCTCTGTGGAGCAACAAATTCATAGACAACATTCAAATCTCTCTTAATGAAAAGTATGGGATCGGAACCAGGGGAGGCTATTATGAAAATTCCGGAGCTATGAGGGATATGGTTCAAAGTCATCTTATCCAAATCCTTTCGCTAGTAGCCATGGAGCCTCCTGTCAACCTTAGGACCGACTCAATCCGAACCGAGAAGCTCAAGGTCATCCAGGCCATAGAAGATTTCACCCCGGAGCTTTTAAGGGACAATGTTGTATTTGGACAATATGGGAAGGGTATTATAGAGGGTGTACCTGTTTCTGCATACAGAGAGGAAGAAATGGTCCCGGAAAACTCAAGTACCGAGACTTTTGTGGCGATAAAACTTTATATCAATAATTTTAGATGGGCGGGAACCCCTTTTTACATCAGGACGGGAAAAAGGTTGGGAACGACATCCTCCGAAATCGTCATACAGTTTAAATCGCTACCTAATATCCTGTATTTTAAAGAAGGACATGTGCAGGAGCCCAATTTATTAATCATCAGGATACAGCCTCATGTTGGCGTGTTTTTTCAGTTTAATACAAAGGACTTTAACACCCATCATGATATTGTGTCGAGAAAAATGGATGCGAGCCAAATTAATCCCGTGTCGGGTAATACACCCGAAGCCTATGAACGCCTTATTTACGACGTTCTACGGGGTGATGCAACACTTTTTTCAAGATGGGATGAGGTGGAAGCCTCGTGGATTTTTGCAGACAAAATCATTGCCTACAGAGAGCAAAAAAGATTCAGTTTTCCGAATTATGAAGCGGGGACCATGGGGCCGGTCAGAGCCTTTGAGCTTTTAGCCCGTGATGGAAGGGAATGGTGGAAGGCATGAGCAATAATAAATCGGCAAGGGGGAAGGAAATGAGAATTTACGATATCTCCATGTCCATTTTCTATGATATGCCTGTTTACAAGGGGAAAATCTCCAAGAGGCCTATGATCAAGGTCGAGAGCACTTTTACCACCGGAACAGTCTATGAGACAAAGCTGGAAATGAATATGCATACCGGCACCCATATGGATACACCTCTGCATATTTTTAAGGAAGGCAAAAATCTCGATGGCTTGGATTTAACAAGAGTTGTTACCACGTGCAAGGTTCTAGATTTTACGTTGGTTGAAGAAAAAATCACTGAAGCCCATTTAGCTTTGAAGGACATTGGATCGGGTGATTTTGTCCTGTTAAAGACAAAGAACTCTTTTTTAGAAATACTGCAGGATGATTTTATTTATCTGGATAAAACGGGAGCGGACTATTTAGCGAGCAAAAATATTTCCGGTATAGGTATCGATGCCCTTGGTATTGAGAGAAGTCAGCCGGAGCACGGAACCCATAAGACCCTTTTAGAAGCGGATATTATTATTTTAGAAGGTCTCAGGCTTAAAGAGGTAGAGGAAGGCGAATACCTGCTTGTAGCCGCACCAATCAAGGTTTTGGGTGTAGAGGCGGCCCCGGTAAGGGCTATTTTGGTACAGCAAGAATAACGCAGATTATAGGGAGAATGGTGGCTGTATTCCCGTGAGATAAGCTTTCTGAATATGCTATTTTAAGGGCACTAAGATTAAGGAGCTTTGCTATGCTTGACGTAATTGTGATTGGAGGCGGCCCGGCAGGATTTTCTGCAGCGCTTTATGCAGCCAGGGCCAAATTGGATATTCTTATCCTTGAAAAGGCATTCTTTGGCGGCCAGATGGCAACAACCAATGAGATGGAAAACTATCCGGGCTTTGAAGCTGTCAGTGGCAGCGGTTTAGCTGATAATATGGCCAATCAGGCAAAAAAATTTGGGGCACAAATTGCCAAGGAGGAAGTTATTGAGATCCACCTCGAGGGGGCCATTAAAAAGGTAAAGACCAAGGAACATACCTACAAGGCCTCAACGGTTATTCTCTGTATGGGTGCATCGCCCAAAGCCCTTGGCTTACCGCGCGAAAAAAGCCTTATCGGCTCGGGTATATCGTACTGTGCAACCTGTGATGGTGCTTTCTTCAGGAATCGTGACGTTGCCGTAGTCGGTGGTGGTGATACGGCGGCCGAAGATGCTTTATACCTTTCAAGGTTCTGTAATAAAGTTTTTTTAGTGCATCGAAGAGACCGCATGCGGGCGACTAAAGTTTTAGAGGATTCTGTATTGAGAAACAACAAAATTATACCTGTGTGGAACTCGATTGCGGAAGAGATAATTGGAGATACTAAAGTGGAAGGATTAAAAATAAGGAACGTGAGCACCCAGAAGCTGTCAGACTTAAGTGTAAGCGGAATTTTTGTTGCCATAGGTCATGAACCCAACACACAACTGGTGAAAGGTAAGTTAGAGCTTAATACAGGAGGATATATTAAGACTGACGATGGTATGCGGACGAGTATTTTGGGTGTTTATGCAGCAGGAGATATCCGTGAAAAATCCCTCAGACAAGTCGTTACTGCGGCATCTGACGGGGCGGTGGCCGCTCATTCGGCTCAAAATTATATCGATGAAAATATTTTGTGATTTCAATCACAGTTTGTCGAATGCTTATGATATAAGGTATAATAAAGAGGAAAATAAGGAAACGGCGTTTGTTCAAGCAAATGTCAGAGTCAATATTAAGTACAAACATTTAAGGAGGCCAACAATGAAAGTAACAAAGGATATGACCATAGGACAGGTACTTAAGGTTAACCCGGAAGCTGGCAGGATTTTGATGAGCTTTGGAATGGGTTGTATTGGATGCCCCGCATCACAAGCGGAGACACTGGAAGAAGCATCCCAGGTTCATGGCATGAATATTGATGAATTATTGAATGCTTTAAATCAATAAACATCCTGATGACGGCGAAAAGGCTCAGAAACTGAAACCTGGAAAGGTTCGTTCTGGGTCTTTTTTAATCCGACAAAGGCTCAGGTAAGGTTCGACAACCTTTTGGGTATGATATAGAAGAGCCTCGCTTAAAGTAAGGCTAAAGCAAGAGGGTAAAATGAAAAACCAAGAAGGGTGATGAATATGGGAAATGACGCTATCAAGCATGCGACCTTTGCAGGAGGCTGCTTCTGGTGTATGGTAAAGCCCTTTGACCAATATGAGGGAGTCATAAGCGTCATCTCGGGTTATACCGGGGGTCATACACCGAATCCAACCTATGAGCAGGTTTGCGCTGGAACAACAGGCCATTATGAGGCTATAGATATTGTGTTTGATGAAAGAATGATCTCCTATGAAGAACTATTGACTATTTTCTGGAGACAAATTGATCCTACTGATTCAGGTGGGCAGTTTGGGGATAGAGGCCAGTCCTATCAAACGGCTATCTTTGTCCACGATGAGGCCCAAAAAGCTGCTGCGGAAAAGTCAAAGGACGAACTGGGCAAAAGCGGGCTGTTCGATACTCCCATTGTAACTCCAATACTTCCGGCCACTACCTTTTACCCGGCTGAAGACTACCACCAGCACTATTACAAGAAAAACACTACGCACTACAACCGCTATTTTTCAGCGTCAGGACGTATGGCTTTTCAAAAAGAGAAATGGGACCGGAATAAGAAAAAGGCTCAAGCCGTTAAAAATCATCTGACCCCCATGCAGTTCGAGGTTACGCAAAAGGATGCCACCGAGCCGCCCTTTAATAATGAATACTGGAACAACCATGAAGAGGGCCTTTATGTGGACGTAGTAAGCGGAGAGCCGCTGTTTACCTCATTGGATAAATTTGATTCAGGCTGTGGCTGGCCCAGCTTCACACGCCCCATTAAGGATAGGTCTATTGTAGCTAAGCTGGATCTTACCCATGGTATGAGCCGGACCGAAGTGCGTTCTATGGGCGCTAACAGCCATTTAGGTCATGTTTTTGATGATGGCCCAAAAGAGACCGGCGGTCTGCGTTATTGCATTAACTCTGCGTCCTTGCGCTTTATTCCCAAGAATAAACTGGCGGATGAAGGGTATGGTGAGTATGTAAAGCTGTTTGATAAATAAAAGTCCTGAAGACAGGATTTTAAGGATTTAAAAAATGCTCATAGCCTTGAGGGTTATGAGCATTTTAATGGGTAACTTAAGTGTGTCTAAGAGAACCTTATTAACGAAGCTTATATTTTTTAAGCTTATTATTGAGATCAACCACCAGATCACCAAGGCTCTTGGAGGCTTGCTGTAATTCTGCAAAGGATTTGATCTGTGTTTCAGTCGTGGCCGTCATCTCCTGGCTGGAAGCAGCGGTCTGCTCTGAAACAGAGGAGATATGCTCAATAGAAAGAACGACCTCATCCTTATCTTTCTGCATTTTTTCCACAGCCTCATTCACCTGTTTAAACTTGTCGACGATGGTAAAGATGGCGTTGGCAATATCATCAAAGGCACTTTTTGTTTTATCAACGGACATAATCTGCTCTTTTGAGGCTTTCCGCAAGTCTTCCATTACTTGAACAGCCATTTTGGATTCATCAGCGATGCTTTCAACAAGATTGGTGATTTCCAGAGTGGAGATTCTGCTCTGATCGGCCAGTTTCCTAACTTCATCGGCTACTACCGCAAAGCCCAGGCCTGCTTCTCCCGCACGAGCAGCCTCAATTGCTGCGTTTAAGGCCAAGAGATTGGTTTGCTCGGTTATACTTTCAATTGAGGAGGTAAATGAGCTGATTTGTTGTACTGTCTTGACCAGCTTTTCCATGACCGAGAATATCTTTTCTGAAGCGCTGAAATTCATTTCTGATTTTGATCTTAAGATTTCTACGGCTTCTACGCCGGCGCTGTTGACATAACCGATTTTGTCGGTTTCTACAGTGATGTCATTATAACTCTCATAAACACTATTGATCTGATCTGATAATTTATCTGCGGACAAAACGCCGTTCTGAGCTTCTTCGGCCTGATTTGACGCACCTTTGGATATGTCCTCAACGGTTCGTGCGATTAAGTTAATGGCATCGAAGGCACCATTGGATACTTCATCAACCGTATACGAGGCCCCTTTAATAGCAAGGGATAGTTTAAAGAATCCATCTATGAGGTTTCGGATGTCACTTAAAACCGCATTGACTGATGAAGCGACGCCGCCGAGAATTCCATAATCATTGGAGTTGACAAAAACTGAAAAATCGCCTTCCTTAATTTTTTGCATTTCCTTTGAAAAGCTTCCCGCAAGTTTTTTAATGGATAGTTCAATGGCAAATCTGACAGCCAGCGTATTTAATAATGCAAAGATGGGGAATAAAAATAATAAAAGCCAATATTCTGCCAAGATGCTAAATAGAATTCCAAGGGCTAACCCGACTGCTGCTGAAATGCCCAAGACCATATTGTTCAGATTGCGTTTCTTTGCCTGCTCCTTCATATTAACAACCCCCAAAAAAATAATATTTAGCAAAAAGTAAAATCAGAAGTGATACAAAGATTCTCAAGTTGCAAATAAAACCATGAGTGCCATTGATTAGGTATTCATCATATCATAAATTGGTAAAAATGAAAACAAAATATTCCTATTTCAAACACAGTACGACAAAATGCTTATAATTAAGAAAAAGCTGAACAAGCACCAAAAATGGAACTCACTCAGCCTCCTGCCTATCCCAAAAAGCAAATGCTTCAAGAATTTTTCGGGTTACCTACGCTTTTAACGATCATGCCCACGCATTGCTCCATATTCTTGCCCGTGCAATTTATTACGGTGTCGGCATAATTTTCATAAAGGGGCACTCTTTTGTCATATACCTCTTTGAGGGTGGACCCTTTTCCCATAACGATACCTCGGGTCGTAATATTTTTAAGCCGCTTTTCAATTTCTTCGCAGGTGGCACTCAAGTAAACGATATAGCCCATCTGTTTTAAGTGTTCCATGGCCTTTTCAGAGTAAACGACGCTACCACCTGTGGCGATAATGCAGCCTGTTAAATCCAAATCACAAAGGACCTTTTCTTCAATTTGGAGAAAGCGGTCAATTCCGTCATTATCAATAATATTCTGAAGGCGCTTGCCCTGGGATTTTTGTATGAGCAGATCTGTATCCACAAAATCAAATCCCAGTGCTTTAGCGAGAATAACGCCTAAAGTGCTTTTACCTACTGCCGGCATGCCGATAAGTATGATGTTTTTCATGATTAACCTCATCATTCCAACCAGTATATAAAATATGCAGGAGAGCCCTTTAAAGAGCTCTCCTAGGGTACATAACAATCTAAGGAGTCTTAAGGATTCACCAGTTTTACCGGCCTTGCCTCGATATAGCCTCTATATCCCATGGGGGCAAGCTGGAATCTGGGCCCATCCTCATCAGCCCATTTATATCCATAAATCTCAGGATTATAGTTTTTCATAACCTCCCAAAGCTCCTTGATGGCATCGCCAAACTTTTCATCATCGTAAGGCTGTCCCTGGAAGACCATCATCTTGCAGGCCGGCAGGTCAATAATCTCAAAATCTTGAGGAATTTCACCCTTGTAATCTACGGGTACTTCCACGCCTTGAGCATAGAGGGAGGTTCCTGGCTTCTGGAGATTCTTCGGCAGCCACATGCCAATGGGTTCATAGAGTGCTTCTTTTATGCCCGAAAGGATATCCCATACCTCGCAGCCAACTTCTTCGCAATATTCAAAGTAATGTTCTGCTTTAATACCCCGCCTGATGATCAATTTTCTTTCAGGACGATCAACCACCTGGACAAAAACCGTATTTGGGTTTGAATTTTTCATGGTCCTATCCACTCCTTTTTGTAATTTAAGATAATTACCATGGATGTTTTGAGGAAGAAAAAGCTTCAGCGGTGGGGTATTCTTGCAGAAGTATTGGGGAGTCATACCAAATTCTTTGGAGAAGGCCCTGGTGAACCCCTCGTGGGAGCCAAAAACAAAGTCAAAAGCTACATCGACTATCTTGGCACCTTCATCCCTCAGCTTCACGGCTGCTCGAGATAACCGTAAGGCCCGGATGTATTCAAAGGGGGCTTTGCCTGTTAACGCCTTGAAAATTCTGGCTGAGTGCCATGGCGAATAGCCTGCAGCATCGGCCAGCATGTGGAGCGTAATGGGCTCAGTGATGTGTGCTTCAATGAAATTCTGCATCCGCTCTACAGCCTCTATCTTTTCCTGATATTCCATGTTCTCACCTCTCGTATAAAGATAGCACAGAACGTATGAGGCGTTCTTGACCTGCCTTGCTGAAAAAAGAGCAAGGTAAATCAAGGACGGCTATTAAATCCATTTCTTTTTCCTAAAGTACCTCAGCATAAGGACTGCAATGGTAATCATAACTACCCACACCAAGGGATAGGCTATGGGGGACTGGAGCTCGGGCATGAAACGGAAGTTCATGCCATAGATACCCGCAATAAAGGTTAGGGGCATAAAAACGGTGGAGATAATGGTCAATACCTTCATAACCTCATTGAGCCGATTACTCAGGGTTGAAAGATAGATATCCAGCATACCCGACAGAATGTCCCGAATGGTCTCGGTTGTGTCCATTAACTGAACGACATGGTCATAAACGTCCCGGAGATATACTTGGGTGGATGGTTGAACCCGGGAAGCTTCCTCCCGTAAAAGCCAGCTTGAAACCTCCCGAAGGGGCCAGATGGCTTTATGGAGGGTTAAAGCTTCTCTCTTAAGCCCTTGAATGAGTTGAAGAACGTCATCCTTGCCACCGGTTGCCAAAAGGTCTTCAGCTGCCTCAATCCTTTCGTCGAGCCCTTCGAGAACTACAAAATAATTGTCCACCATGGCATCGATGAGTGTATACATAAGGAAATCAGGACCTGACTTTCTGATTTTTCCTATACCGTTTCGGATACGATCACGAACGTTTTCAAATACATCATAGTGCTTTTCGTCGCCTTCCTGGATGGACAGTACATAATCCTTACCCACTACGAGGCTCACCTGCTCGCCGATAAGCTCCCCCTTATCATTATTGTAGTAGAGCATGCGCAGAACCACATAAAGATAATCCCCATAGTCCTCTATTTTAGGGCGCTGATTGGTATTGGCGATGTCCTCCAAAACCAAGGGGTGAAGACCAAAGCGCTCACCAAGGAGTTCCAGCAGGCTTAGGTCCTGAATGCCATCGATATTAATCCAGGTAACGGTTTCGGGGCTGTGAAAAGCCACACAATCATTGAGGTTAGTGGCCATACGCTCTTTATACGTGTTTTCATCATAGTTAAAAACCGATACATTGGTTCGCTCTCGGAAGACCCGCCCAATGTGTACCAGACTTCCGGGTGGAAGGCCTGCTTTTGTTGACCTTTTTTTATTATTTTTCTGCCCCATTTTTATACCGCTTTCTCACCTGTTATTCACCAATGATTTTTATTAATACGCGCTTTTCCCGTTTTCCGTCATATTCACCGTAAAAGATTTGCTCCCAGGTTCCGAAATCCAGTTGTCCTTTGGTAATAGCCACTACCACTTCACGGCCCATAAGCTGCCGTTTCAGGTGTGCGTCAGCATTATCCTCGTATCCGTTGTGGGCATATTGGGAATGAGGCTTTTCAGGAGCCAACTTTTCAAGCCATCTTTCAAAATCGGAATGAAGCCCTGATTCATCATCATTAATAAAAACACTGGCTGTAATGTTCATGGCGTTGGCCAATAAAAGTCCCTCCTGGATTCCGCTTTCGAGAAGGCATCTTTCAACTTCAGATGTGATATTGAGATACCCTCTTCTGGTGGGCAAATTGATTTTAAGCTCTTTTCTATAGGATTTCATAAATACACCTCATTAAAATAAATTCCATAACCATCATACCCTACTTGGAAGAGACTATGTCAGCCAATATTATTCTAAGTCATCAGGGATACTAATGGAAGAACTGTGAAGCTGTATTTTATATCCATAAGTTGAAATATTCCTAAAAAATTTTAAATTAAGCTAATGCTGTTGGGTAGGTTAAGCCGATAGAATGATTGGATAATGATGGATCGAAAACCGGAAGATTTTGTTTTCCGGGGGGGTTAGGTAGTAATGGTTTTTTTACAAAAGAGAAAACAGACAATCAAATCCCGTTATCTGAGTTGGCTTGCTATTTTTATCTCCTTTACGGGGCTTCTTGTCATTGCCCTTCTTTACCTCATTGGGGATAGCCGGGATCATTCTGTCCAACACCCTGCGCTCCTTAAATTGCTGTTGGCCATTTTTACCCTCGCCTTTATCACCAATTATATTAGCCAGTATCTTTATTCTCAACATCATTTTGCTGCCCTTTCAGAGCTTACCCAATCCTTATCCCTTGTGGAGAACGAGATTGCTTCAACCCTATTGCCAAAGCAAGTCCAAGAGGTGGATATTAAATCCATCACCAAGGTTTTAAATCATTCCCTGGATAGTCTCAATGAAAAAAGCATCAGGCTAAAAACCGAGATGGAAAGAAATGAGCGTCTCTCCGAAAATATTTCAGAGTTTTACAGACAAATGAGAGCCCTGAGAGAGGCGGATTTTAAGTTCGATTTTTTCGAATATGAAATCGAAAGCTCTGTTTTTATCTTTCTTTCCGGTATGGTCACTACCCTTAATCATGGCGTAGAAACGAATGAGATAACCAGTCAAAGTCTTTTAAATGATTATGGCTTTGAAATGAGTCATTATAACTTCATGAAAGAGATTGACAGATGCATACGGGACGACATTCCTCTCAACTTCGAATGCTCTGTTTTGGGAAAAGAAAATAAAAGACATTGGCTCAAGTTCTGGGGGCGGGTCAGCAAGGATGAAATGCGCATTACCGGAGCCATAACCGACATCACCCGTGAGGTCCTTGAGAGAAACATTGAAAAAGAGCGTGCCATTCACGATAATATGACTGGCTTTTATAATCGAAATGCCCTGTCAGAAATTGCCGGAAAGGCCATTACAGAAAGTGCAGAGGATGAAATCGTCGTTTTT
Organism: Bacillota bacterium; assembly: GCA_023410885.1. GTDB lineage: Bacteria > Bacillota > Clostridia > DSM-8532 > DSM-8532 > DTU059. The sequence continues at coordinate 21,922 of JAEYPI010000204.1, read as the reverse complement.
GTTTATATTGGTTTGACAGGCTATCAAGAATTCCAGGAACGGTTTGGTATGGTGGCCGGCAATACCTATATCCGCGTATGCGCCGATGTTTTTAAAAAATTCCTGAAAGCTGAGCACATTCCATTCAGGTGGTGGGGCTCTGATTTTTTGCTCCTGGTCAAGGGCGTCAAAAATATGAGTGCTTTCAGGAAAAATGCCCATTCCATCATTAAAAAAATCGAAAAATATACAGGTGAGGTTGACGGTATTGCGGTCTCTTTCCCCATAGCCATTGGCTATTCAGCCTCACGAATTCATGGTGAAGCTCCTGCCGAACTTCTTGAATATGCATCTTTTGCCGAGCATGAGGCCCTCCGGGGTGATGCTGCAAGTCCTAATGAATTTAATAGGGAGAGGTTTGAGGAGGCGCGAAGAGCTTCCCTCAGAAGAACCTTCATCAAGGATATTATTGATCGGAATCAATTGGGGGTGGTTTTCCAGCCCATTGTATCCTTAAGGACGGGAGAACTCTTTGGCTTTGAGGCATTATCCCGTCCGGGCAATCCTATTTACCGCAATATTGTAGAGCTCATTGATGACGCTGAGGCTTCAGGGCACTATGCCATTCTTGAGAAAAGAATGGTCTATAATGCCCTTGACGCATATATGGAGAGACCTGCTAAATTCAAGGATAAGTATCTTTTTATTAATACCGCACCCTATGCCACCTTGGATGAAAAGGACTACAATGATATTCGCGACCGCTATTTTGGTCATATGAAGGTGGTCTTTGAGGTTGTCGAGCGTAATCGGATGGATCCCGACGAGATCAATCTGCGTAAGTCCATTGTCACCAAGGCCGGTGCAAAATTTGCTCTGGATGACTTTGGCTCCGGTTATTCCAATCATTTGGCCTTGTTGGCTCTTGAACCCGACATTATTAAGATCGATCGGGAGATGGTTCGAGGTATTGATGACGACTTAAGGAAACAGCACATGCTGGAGGATATCATCAGCTATTCCCGTTATCGGGGAACCCGTGTTCTGGCCGAAGGTGTTGAGACCCGGGATGAGCTGGAAACCTTATGTCGTATGGGTATCGACTATGCACAGGGCTTTTATGCCGGGATACCCCTTCCCGTTTTAATGGAACCCCAAGAAAAGGCTCAGGAGGTTATTCGTAGCATCAGCCGCAATAACCAGATCAACATGAAACAAGCCACTATTATCATACAAAAGTCATTGGCATTGGTGGATGAAGAACTGGCCCGGAACGTGGCCATTACGACCTTTTTGGTTATGAAGCTAGCCGGGCGCATTGGTTTTGAAGGAGATAAATTAGCAGGTTTGGTTATTACAACCCTGCTTCATGATATCGGCATTCTCTATCCGGGTTGTGAAGAATGGCGGATCGGTAAGAGCGAAGAAATCTCAGGGCATAGCATCTTTGCCTATCTGCTGCTCAAAGAATTTTCTCCCTTCCCCGAATATGTCAGAGCGGTGCTCTATCATCATAAGAAGTACAATAACCGATCGAATGTCTTTAATAATACCGCTGTTCCCGATGAAGCCTATCTCTTGTCTCTGGCCGATGCGGTATCGGATATGATTCTGAATAGCACCTATGAAAATCTCTGTGAGCGTATTTTGGATAAGACAAGTCAGAGTGAATTCAAGCCGGAGTATGTGACCGTCCTACAGGTGCTTTGTGATGAGGGACTTTTGAGCGAGATTGTCTCCGGTGAATACCAGGATGAGCTGCTAAGCTATATGGGGGCATTGAAGCTTGGAAAGGCTGAAATCGAAAGTATTATACGCACCTTTATCTACGGGGCTACTTTCAGCGCGCATAGGGGCTATTCCCATGTAAGAACCATGGAGACCACCGTGAGTATTATGGCTCGGCTGTCAAAACAAAACTGGAATCTATTGGAGAAGGTACGAATAGCTGCTCTGCTTTACAATCTGGGCATGTTAACATTGGATAAAAAGACTCTGGAAAAGCTCGACTCACCAGAAGAAGAGCACAGGCTTTTGAACGGGGAGCTCCCCAAAGTCAGTAATATACTGAAGGAAGCGGATCTTGTGGACATCATGGATATGCTCAACGGTGTTATTGGGGATAAGAATGCTTCTGAAAAGCGCATGCTCATGGGCAAGGATATTATTAATGGCTGCAATATGCTCAATTTGGCCGATGTCTTTGCCAGGCTCATTGAAAAAAAGAGCACCAGACCCGATATGACCTGTCAGGACGCGCTGGATGAGCTCAGGCTGGTTGCTGTAAATAATAATCTCTATCTGCCCATGATTGAGATGATGGAAGACTTCATCGAGGATATTGAGGCTCGTGTCAATTCAAATAGAAACGATATGGAAAAGCGTTATCAGAATGTCATCTCCAGTTTTGAAAAATTAAAGGAACGCATTGCCGGCAATAGCTGATTAAAGCGATTCAGGGAGTCAGGGGACGGTTCTCTGACTCCTTTTTTGGAGTCAGAGAACCGTCCCCTGACTCCTTTTGTTTGTGAGGGATTATTTACCAAACCTTTGGCCATACTATATATAGAGGTTCGGCTGCGGGTGCTATCTCCCTAAAATTGCGTCAATGAATTGAATTTTTTTTATGGAAGCCCATGGATAAAGCCTTACAGCGGAGCGACTTTGACTTTTTATTTTCAGTGGTGTATACTAATCTTTAGAGCGAGTTTATACAATCTCCTTAAAAAGCATGGCATATACTCGTCACGGCTTTCATACATACATCTGCCTTATCCCTGCACAACGGCGTTATGAAGGGTAATGTGAATGAGATTATGTATGCTAAGAAGGAGCGGTTTATTTATGTTCAGAATTGGGGATAAGATTGTTTATCCTATGCATGGCGCAGGCGTCATAGAATCTATAGAAGAACGGGAAATTCTTGGCGAACGGAAACGTTATTATGTCATGAAGATGCCTGTGGGGGACATGAAGGTCATGATCCCTATCAACAATGTTGGCTGTATCGGTATACGGGATGTGATTGATAAAAAGGATGCAGATGAAGTTTTCCGATCTCTTGAAAACAGAACCAATGAGCAGTCAACCAACTGGAATAAAAGATATCGTGAGAATATGATTAAAATAAAAAGCGGCAATGTTTTCGAGGTAGCCGACGTTGTTAAGAGCCTCATTTTAAGAGAAAGAAACAAGGGTCTCTCTACCGGTGAACGAAAAATGCTCAATAGTGCCAAACAGATTTTAATCAGCGAGCTGGTTTTAGCTAAGAATATGAACCCTATGGATGTTGAAGACTTGATTAATATACGGATAACAACCTGAATTGTACCATTTTTAGGGGAGTTAGCATGCTTGATAAAATACTCAAATATGCGTTTGGGATTACCGGAGCCATAACGGGAATGACGTTAGTACGTTATTTAATGATCCAAAATGGCATGAAGGAAGAGCTCACCACCATTTCTGGTATTGGGGTTATTGTTTTAGCCTCACTTGTTCTTGGTGTATTCATGTTCTTTGTTGGTGGGAAAATCATTCGTATGACCACCGTTTCTGTTGAGAAAATCGAACAAGCCATTCAGAATATTACTCTGTATGAGCTTATGATTGGCGCATGCGGACTAATTGCAGGTCTTATAGCCGCCAATCTTATTTCTATTCCTCTGGCTAAAATTGAAGTTATTGGTGTTGCCATTTCTATCATTATCAATATTTTGTTTGGTATTTGCGGTATCTATTTTGCATTAATTAAGAAAAATGATAATGTTTTTGACGGGATCAAAGGCAAAAGCGCAGGTGCTCCGGCTTCAAGCTTTAAGCTGCTGGATACAAGTGCCATTATTGATGGCCGTATTCTTGATTTAAGCCGGACAGGTTTTTTGGAAGGTGAGCTGGTGGTGCCCGGTTTTGTGCTTGAAGAGCTTCGTCATTTGGCCGATTCCAGCGATGATATTGTCAGGGCAAAGGGAAGACGTGGCCTCGATGTACTGAATATGCTCAAAAGCGATGCCAAATTTCCTATTACCATCGACAAGTCCGATCGTGACCCCCATGTTGAGGTTGATGAACAGTTATTATCCCGGGCAAAGGAAATGAGTGCCAAAGTGATTACCAACGATTATAACTTGGGGAAAGTAGCGGCCATACGGGGGATAGAAGTGCTTAATATCAACGATTTAGCCAATTCTATGAAACCAGTGGCAGTTTCCGGTGAGGAAATGACCATTCGCATCATCAAGGAAGGTAAGGAGAATGGTCAGGGCGTGGGCTATTTGGATGACGGTACCATGGTAGTGGTGGAGGCAGCCTGCAAGTTTAAAGGCCAGCTTATTGATGTTATCGTAACCAGTGTGTTACAAACCTCTGCCGGACGCATGGTCTTTGCCAAGTTTAAGAATATTCATTTATCATTGGCCAAATAATGAGACAAAAAATGAGGAAAATGATGAACAATTCAAAAGGCGCCGTAGGCGCCATTATTGTGGCCGCAGGCAAAGGCAGCCGGATGGGGCTCGGCTATAATAAAGTTCTATCGCCCTTGTGCGGGAGACCGGTTATTGAATGGACACTTCAATGCTTTGTCCATTCCAGGCTTATTGACCATTTGGTACTGGTTATCAGTCCCGAAGACGAAGAGGCCATGACCCGAGTATGCCAATCCTACATAGAGGAATTGAAAATCGTAATTGTCTATGGAGGCGTTGACCGTCAGGACTCAGTTTATAATGGGCTGAGAGCGCTTGATGAGGAAGTTGAGGTTGTTTTGATTCACGACGGGGCAAGGCCCTTTATTGGTCGTGAACTCATTGTACGCAGCATTGATCAGGCCTGTATCCATGGAGCAGCCTGCTCGGGTATGCCTGTCAAGGATACTATTAAAATAGTGGATGAAGAAAAAGTGATTCGTTCAACCCCGGACAGAGCTTCGCTCTGGAGTGCTCAGACCCCTCAAGCCTTTAAAAAGGATATTATACTGGAGGCCTATCATATAGCCTTTGAGAAAGGGATAAGGGCCACTGACGACGCCTGCCTTGCAGAGCTGGCAGGCTATAAGGTAGCCATGTTCGTGGGCGATTATCGGAACATAAAACTAACCTCACCGGAAGACCTTCTTCTAGCCGAGCTTTTTATGAATAGACAGACAAATCTAATGCAAAATCGATGAAAAAGGGAAGGCTAAATGTCCAGAAGTCCCTTTAATAGATCAATCAATCCATTTCTTTTCATTTGGTTTAAAAAATTGTTTTTAGGGTAATAAATCTGTTATAATATTATAAAATGATTATCAACTTAAAAGTCATTTTTGTGACTTTCTGCTATAGATAAGCACGCTTTGTCTATAAGTAGCTTTTTGTGAGGCTGGATAATCATTGGCTTGCTTTTGCTCAAAATCTTTCAGTGGGCAGGAGCCACAAATCGACAAGGATCGATTTGAAAAATTTAACCGATAGGGGGAATTGATATGAAAGACTACAGTTGTGAAAATATCCGCAATGTATGTCTGCTGGGTCATGGCAATGCGGGCAAGACAACGCTCGCCGAATCAATGTTATTCTTAACAGGAGCAACCGATCGTTTTGGCAGTGTTGTCGATGGAAACACCGTTATGGATTATGATGCTGAGGAAATCAAAAGAAAATTCTCAATTGCTACTTCACTTGCCCCGGTTGAATGGAACGACGTAAAAATCAATGTCATTGACACTCCCGGGTATTTTGATTTTGTGGGGGAAATGCTTGAAGGATTGGTTGTAGCCGATAGCGCCATTATTTTAGTTGGCGGAAAAGACGGCCTTCAGGTAGGTACTGAAAAGGCTTGGGCCGCTGTCACTGAAAAAAAGATTCCCAAAATGTTTTTAATCAGCAAGCTTGATGAAGAAAACTCAAACTTTTCGAAGGTTTTCGATCAGTTAAAGGATAAATTCGGAAAAAGTGTTATTGCTCTTCAAATTCCGATTATGGAAGCCGGCAAGCTTAAGGGCATAGTCGATGTCCCTAAGATGAAAGCCGTATTCTTTAATGGTAAGGATATAGTAGAGGGTGCTATTCCTGACAATATGAAAGGCCAAATAGAAGAATACAAGGAAGGTATCTCCGAGGCTGTTGCTGAGACAGATGAAGAATTAATGGAGAAGTACTTCTCAGGTGAAGCCTTTACGGATGAGGAAATCAAAAAGGGCATTAAATCAGGAGTCAAGAATGGTGAAATTGCACCGGTGCTCTGTGTTTCTTCAGTACAAAAGGCGGGTGTGTCCCTATTAATGGATGCTATTAATAAGTATATGCCTGCTCATTGTGAAAAGGGAGCGGTCAAAGTTATCAATGCCGTTACCAAAGAACCGGTCGAGATTAAAACAGAAGTTACCCAGCCGGTTGTTGTCCAGGTCTTTAAGACCATTGCCGACCCGTTTGTGGGTAAGATCTCTTTCTTAAAGGTTGTTTCAGGGACTCTGTTGCCTGATAGCGTGGTTTATAATGCCAATAAAGAGAAAACTGAAAAAATCAGTAATCTCTTTGTTATGAAGGGCAAGCAGCAGATTGCTGTATCCAAGCTGGTCTCCGGAGATATTGGCGGGGTTGCAAAGCTTACAGTGACTGAAACCAACGATACCCTATGTACCAAGGAAAAGGCTGTTCTGGTTGATCCCATTAGCTTCCCCGAGCCCATGCTGGCCATGGCCGTTCTCCCCAAGACTAAAGGGGATGAAGACAAAATCGGTGTGGGCCTGCACAGATTGTTGGAGGAAGATCCAACCTTTAAGATGTATCTCCATCCCGAAACCAAGCAGACCCTTCTTTATGGAACGGGTGATCAGCATTTGGATGTGATCACCAGTAAGCTCCGCAACAAGTTTAAGGTTGAGGTTGAGCTGGTTAACCCCATCGTACCTTACCGTGAAACCATTAAAAAGAAGGTTAAGGTGGAAGGTAAGCATAAGAAACAGAGTGGTGGTCACGGCCAGTTTGGTGACGTCTGGATCGAATTCGAGCCCGGACCTACCGAGGATCTTATCTTTGAAGAAAAGATATTTGGCGGATCTGTACCCAAGCAATATTTCCCTGCCGTAGAAAAAGGCTTGAGAGATAGTATGCAAAGAGGCGTTCTGGCCGGTTATCCGGTTGTGCATCTAAAAGCGACTTTGGTGGACGGTAAGTACCATGACGTAGACTCCTCTGAAATGGCATTTAAAATAGCGGCAAGCTTGGCTTATAAAGAAGGTGTTAGGCAGGCTGGCCCTGTTCTCTTAGAGCCTATCTGCCATGTTGAAGTCACCGTTCCCGATGACTTTATGGGTGATATCATTGGCGACCTCAATAAACGCCGCGGCCGTGTTCTTGGCATGAATCCTCAGGAGGGTGGACTCCAGCAGGTGGTTGCCGAGGTTCCTCAGGCCGAGATGTTCCGTTACGCCACCGATCTTCGCTCCATTACCCAGGGCAGGGGATTTTTCAGCATGAATTTTGAACGCTATGATGAAGCACCGCCCATGGTAGCTGAAAAGGTTATTGCAGAGTCTGCAAAGAACAAAGTGGATGACGACGAGTAAAAAAATGATAACTGCATAAGCTAGTCATAAAAACACCTCGCTTATTTTCGTAATATAGTGAGGTGTTTTGTTTTATAAAATCAAAATTTTAGCGTGGTAGTAGGCATGCTATTCTTACCACTCCTTGCATTATGAAATGCAATGGTTTATAATAGTCAGAGATAGTCAAAAAAAGTACTAGAGGTGATATTATGGCAAGGCTCAGCGACGTTATTGAATCCTTTTTAAAGGCGTTAATAAATGAAGAAGAGGGTGCTGTGGAAATACAAAGGAACGAGCTTGCCAACAAGTTCAATTGCGTTCCGTCACAAATAAATTATGTTATTTCTACACGTTTTACCAATGATAAGGGATATTATGTGGAAAGCCGAAGGGGCGGCGGTGGGTATATCAGCATTAAAAGGCTTAATACCGAATCCGCCGGGGAATATTTGATGCACATTATTTCCTCTGTAGGAGACAAACTATCACAGCACACATGTGAGGTATTTATCAACAACTTTGTTGACTATAATATAATTGAATACCGTGAAGCTATGCTCATGAAAGCGGCCACATCGGACAAGGTGCTTATGGAGGTTCCAATGGACAGGCGCGATGAAGTGAGGGCGATAATACTTAAAAATATGCTTGTGAGCCTGACGGTACTGTGACGGAGGTGGTATCGATGCCGCTATGCCAGATTTGTAAGCAAAGAGAAGCAACTGTGTACTTTACTCAAATTGTCAATGGTCAGAAAACTGACATGTTTGTATGTAGACATTGTGCCGGGGCCGACGTAGTCAAGATAGACTTAAATTCCCTGATAACAGGGCTCCTGGGACTTAACAATGAGGATGAGAAAATTGCTCCAACCGTGACGAAATGTGATCGTTGCGGTATGACAATTGAAGAATTCAATAATACAGGGCGTATGGGCTGCAGCCAGTGCTACGAAGTTTTCTTTGAGCCCATGCAATCCCTCCTTACCCGAATACATGGCAATACCAGCCATCGGGGAAAGGTACCCAAGAAATATGAGCTTCAGCAAACTGCGGAGGTTCAAATCGCACAATTAAAGCAGGAGCTTCAGGAATGTATTCGAACAGAAGCTTATGAACGTGCGGCCCAAATACGTGACCAAATCAAATATCTGGATAGTGAGAAAGGGGGCCAGATACCATGAATAAATGGTACATTGATATTGGCCCCGACTCCGATGTTATAGTGTCCAGCAGAGTGCGGCTGGCAAGAAATTTCGATGCCTTTCCCTTCCCCCAGAGAAGCCTTCCTCAGCATCAGGAAAATATTATTCATGCAACCTGTGATGCATTGTTTACCAATCCGAAGCTCAAAGAAAACTTTTCTCTGATGCGCTTTAAGGATATATCCGCCGTTGAAAGACAAGTGCTGATGGAAAAACATCTGGTCAGTAAGGAGCTGGTCGAGAGCAATCTGGAAGTGGGCGCACTTATCAGCCATGATGAGCAGATCAGCATTATGATCAATGAGGAAGACCATTTAAGAATACAATGCCTGGCTTCGGGTATGCAGCTTGAGAAAGCTTTTGATCTCTGCAATTACTTTGATAACCTTATTTCAGAGAAAATCGATTATGCCTTTAATGATACCATCGGGTATCTCACCAGTTGTCCGACTAATGTGGGAACGGCTATCCGCGTCTCATTGATGCTTCATCTCCCGGCTCTTACAATGACAGGCTATATTCGTACGGTACTGGAATCATGCGGTAAGCTGGGACTGGCTGTTAGAGGCCTTTATGGGGAGAACACCGAAGCTTACGGAAATATGTATCAGCTTTCCAACCAGGTTACTCTTGGTAAAAGCGAGAATGATATTGTCATGAGTATTAAGACCATCGGTTATCAGATCATGGAGCAAGAAAGGCTTTTGAGGGGTGAGCTTTTAAATCGCAATGGCAACAAGCTTGAGGATCGTATTATGCGTTCCTACGGTATACTCCGATTTGCCCGGTCTCTGACCTCTGATGAGGCGCTTCAAAGGCTTTCGGATATTCGATTGGGTATTAATTTAGGGCTTATTCCACATCTTACTCAAATAGATACCAATGAGATGATGATAAAGATCCAGCCTGGAAGTCTCCAGCAATATGCAGGCAAATTCTTAAAGCCTGATGAACGGGATAATGTGCGGGCCAATTATGTCAGGACTCATATCGAGGAAAGTCTTGGGAATAATCAGGGTAGGCCGGAGGAACAGTGAATTTCAAAAGAAATAAGAGGTGAAATATATGATTTATGGAAAGTTTACAAAAAAAGCAGAAATTGCGCTGATGCACGCAAAGGAGTGTGCAACAGCTTTTGGACATGCCTATATAGGCACCGAGCATATTTTGTGGGGCCTTGCCAAAGAAGGAACGGGTGTTGCAGCAAGTGTCCTTTTGGCCAATGGGGTAAATGACGAGCGCATTAGCCATAAAATTATGGAGCTTATTGGCTCTGGGGAAGGAGCCTCGCCTACTCTATCCTACACACCACGTACCAAGCGGGTACTGGAGCTCAGTTATGCCGAAACCAGAAGAATGGGTCAAAACTATATCGGAACCGAACACATTCTAATTGGCATCATGCGAGAGGGAGAGAGTGTGGCCGTTAAAATTCTCACCGATCTTGGCGTTGATATTCGTAAGCTTTATGAAAATATTCTGTCCATGCTCAGTGAAGATACGCCAATGGCGGCAGCTCAGGCCAAGCCTAAAGCAGCAGATGTAGAGACGCCTACGCTGGATCAGTTTGGTCGGGACTTAACAGCCCTGGTTCGTGAAGGGAAGATTGATCCTGTTATTGGCCGTGACAAGGAAATTGAGCGTGTTATTCAAATCTTAAGCCGAAGAACCAAAAACAATCCCTGCCTCATCGGTGAACCCGGTGTGGGCAAAACAGCTATTTGCGAAGGCCTTGCCCATAAGATCATGGAGGACAATGTGCCTGAAACCTTGAAGGACAAACGTGTTGTAACCCTGGACCTTTCCTCCATGGTAGCAGGTGCAAAGTACCGGGGAGAGTTTGAGGACCGTCTGAAAAAATCCATAGAAGAGATTCGTAATGCCGGCAATGTGATACTCTTCATCGATGAACTGCATACCATTGTAGGAGCAGGTGCTGCGGAGGGGGCCATTGATGCTGCCAATATCTTAAAGCCCCTTCTGGCAAGGGGAGAGATCCAGATCGTGGGTGCTACTACCCTGGATGAATACCGCAAGCATATTGAAAAGGATGCAGCCCTGGAACGTCGTTTTCAACCTATTACGGTAGGTGAACCCACTCAGGAAGAGGCTGTTGAGATTTTAATGGGCATTCGCGACAAGTATGAGGCCCATCATAAGGTCAAGATTACTGACAAGGCCATTGAAGCGGCTGTAAGATTATCCACCCGTTATATCAACGATAGATTTCTACCGGATAAGGCCATTGACCTCATTGATGAGGCCTCCAGCAAGGTACGATTAAAAAGGTTTACGGCACCCACTGACCTAAAAGACATGGAAAGAAGGATTGAAGAGCTTCACAAAATGAAGGAGGATGCCATTGTAAGCCAGGAGTTTGAGAGGGCTGCCTCTCTTAGGGATGAGGAAAATAAGCTTAAGGAAGAGCTTTCTTTAAAAATGGATGCCTGGAAGATGGAGAACTCCAAGAACACCCATATTGTTTCTGAGGAGGAGATTGCCTCTGTTATCGGCTCGTGGACGGGCATTCCTGTCAGCCGTCTTGCCCAGGAGGAAACTGAACGTTTGAAAAACATGGAATCGGTGCTTCATAAGAGGGTTATCGGACAGGAAGATGCTGTGCGGGCCGTTTCCCGGGCAATCAGAAGAGGTCGGGTGGGACTTAAGGATCCCAAACGCCCTGTGGGTTCCTTTATCTTCTCTGGACCTACCGGAGTGGGTAAGACTGAACTCTCAAAAGCATTGGCTGAGGCGCTTTTCGGTGATGAAAGCCTTATGATTCGCATCGATATGTCAGAATACATGGAAAAGCACAGTGTATCAAGGCTCGTAGGTTCCCCTCCCGGTTACGTAGGCTATGATGAAGGGGGACAGCTTACCGAGAAGGTTAGAAGAAAGCCTTATTCTGTAGTGCTCTTCGATGAAATAGAAAAAGCGCATCCGGATGTGTTCAACATGCTTCTGCAGATTCTAGACGACGGTAGATTGACCGATTCAACCGGGCGTGTGGTAAATTTCAGAAACACCGTCATTATCATGACCTCCAATGTCGGAGCTCGTGAGATTGTGGAACCCAAACGCCTGGGCTTCGGGTCCTTGGAAGAAAATGCAGCCCGAGATTATGAGGATATGAAAAAGAATGTCATGACCGAGCTGAAGAAAACCTTCCGACCGGAATTCCTCAATCGCGTTGACGAGATCATCGTGTTCCACCCCTTAAATCGGGATGAGATTAAAAACATAGCAGCACTGATGTTGGCCGAAACCGCCAAACGTATGGAACAGAACCATATCCATGTGACCTTTACCGAGGATATCGAGAATTATCTGGCTGAGAAGGGGTATGACAAGGCTTACGGCGCCAGACCCTTAAAGAGGACCATTCAGGAGCAGATAGAGGATAAGCTCGCAGAGGCCATATTAGATGAGCGGGTCAAGGAAGGGGATACGGTATCCATAACCTTTGTGGAGGGCAAGATTGAGGTGCAGAAACTGAACACTCAAGAGGGCTCAATAAAAAATGGGACGGCAGATGAAATAGAGAGAGAAAACAAGAAATAAAGAGCAAATAAGTGAGCTAGAGAGATGTATTTTGAATTTAACGGATTTTCATCTTGACACTCCCTGAATATCTGTATTAGAATAGAGAACGCTGCATGTTGCAGCGTTCTTTTATGTTTTTAGGACAGCAAATGAGTAAGCAAACGGGATAAAACCTGTAAAGCATATTTTTAAAGGGAGGTTACCTCATGAAGACGTTTATGGCCAAGGCAGAAGAACTCGATAGAAAATGGTATGTAGTTGACGTTGAGGGTAAGGTTCTGGGTCGCGCTGCAAGTGAAGTTGCAAAGATTCTTCGCGGTAAGAATAAGCCTATTTACACACCCCATGTTGATACCGGAGATTTTGTTATCGTTTTGAATGCTGACAAGATTGTATTAACAGGAAAGAAACTAGACCAGAAGATGTACAGACGTCATACCGGTTACATTGGACATCTCAAGGAAATCAAGTACGGACGTTTACTTGAAACCCAACCAGAGAAAGTTTTTGAGCTTGCTGTGAAGAGAATGCTTCCCGGCAATAGCTTAGGACGCGCAATGTTTAAAAAGTTGAAGGTTTATGCAGGCGACAAGCACAACCATCAGGCTCAAAAGCCCGAAGTGCTTGAGCTTAACATTTAATTGAGGGGAGGATACGAAAATGGCAAAAGTACAGTTCTACGGAACAGGTAGAAGAAAGAAGTCCGTTGCAAGAGTCAGATTGGTTCCCGGTAACGGTAGTGTAGTAATTAATGATAGGGAAATTGATGATTATTTCGGCCTCGAGACCCTCAAGGTTATCTGTAAGCAACCTCTGGTTCTCACAGAAACCATCGGAAAGTTCAATGCCATTGTTACAGTAAGAGGCGGCGGCTTTACAGGTCAAGCTGGTGCGATTCGTCATGGTATTGCCAGAGCGCTTTTAAAGGTAGAGGATAGCTTTAGATCCCCACTTAAGAAGGCTGGCTTCCTGACTCGTGATCCTAGAATGAAGGAAAGAAAGAAGTACGGCTTAAAGAAAGCTCGTCGTGCACCACAGTTCTCAAAACGATAATAAGCAATATTGCAGAAACCCTCGTAAACTCAGTGTTTGCGAGGGTTTCTTTTTAGCCTAAACCAAGCATTAGGTATTTATCTGGTGCTTGTGATTAGCGCAAATTTCTTTTATAATCACGGTATTTAATTCCAAAATTAATAAACAAAGCAACATATATAATAAACAACACGTTAAGGGGTTGCACTACAAAGTACCTTTATAGAATTTTAATTAGATGGATATAAAATTAAATATTGACCGTCAAGTAATATGAATATATAATTAAAGTGATCGTCGTTTATAGGAAGGGATCAGATGGATAAGCATACAATTAAAAAGATTGTTGAAGCTAGTGGCCTGTCAAAAGGGGAGCTCATATTGATCCATTTTTGGGGTGAGGATACCAGCCGTCAGGTGGCTGATGATTTTGCGGCTGCTGTTGCAGCATCAGGGGCAACTCCCTTTGTCCTACAACAGTCCAGAAGCAAGAACCGTGAGCTATTTCAAGTCGTTCAGCAGAGTTGTTTTGATGACCGATATTTTTCGATTTTCTCTAAGTTTGACGCTGTATTGGATATCCTTACTTATCAACCTGTGATTCTTGGTTATGAGATTCCGGAAAAGCAGTTTGATCTGTATCGTAAGTATATGAGACAACTTTTCTCAGTTCTGATGCAAACCAAACACCTTACACAAATACGCATTCCTACAGAAGAAAATGCTCTGGGATCAGGGCTTGAGCCCCAGGATTACATCTCGCGCATGACGAAAGCCTACGATATTGATTACGACGAGTTGAAAGGGAGATGTAATCAGATGCTTGATCAGCTCCGCATGACTAACAAGATCATATTACACACTGGCGATGACTGTGAGCTGGGTTTTGATCTCACTGATAGAAAATGGTTGATAGATGCTGGTGACGGTGACCTTCCCTGCGGTGAGGTTTATATTGCACCACAGGAGACACAAACCCAGGGGACAATATATTTCGATAAATTGTATGTTGAAGATGTAGGCGTTTGTGAACACGTCATTTTGAAAATAGGTAATGGAAAAGTTATTGATAGCAATAATGAAGCTTTGTGTACCTTTATCCAAGGGTTATCCGAAGAGAGTAAAGTTATCTGCGAATTGGGCTTTGGCATGAATCCTCATATTACCAACTTATGCGGATACACGGTGCTAGATGAAAAAATGGCAGATACCTTTCACATTGCAATTGGTTCAAACACTATGTTTGGGGGACAGAACGACGCACCTCTTCATATGGATTTTGTCGGGAAAGGCACCTTCGAAACAAGAGTGGTCTGAAAGGAGTAGTAAAATGAAGGAGAGCAAACAGAATCAAATGCTTGCCTATTTTGAGCATGAAATTGCAGAATGCGTAAAAAGAGAAGCTTTGCTACAGGGTGATTGCAGGCAGGATGAAGCCAATCTCGAAAAAATCAAAGCAAATGTCTTTGATATCTTCAGGACAATGTTTAATATTGCAGTAAGAACTGTTCATGATAAGGATAATACCATGAACAGCATTCGCTGCAGCTTCATGACAAAGGTGGAGAGCATTCCTGCAAACTGGCTAAGCTCATATGAGCGTGCAAAGGCCCATCAGGATACTTCAAAGATCCTAATAGAAGAAATCAAGCTACAGACAGTTGCCGCTATCCGGTCCACCTTTGAGGAAATATGGGGGTGCGAATCATGAAGGAATTGGAAGCCATTAAACTATTTAAATGCTTATCGGATAAATCAAGGTTACAAATTCTGAAATCCCTGATGATTGAGGATATGTATGTCGAGCGATTAGCTGAACGCCTGGGGTTGACACCGCCCACCATATCCTTTCACTTAAAGAAGCTGGAAGAGGCCGGAGCGGTATACGCATACAAAAATCAATATTACACCATGTATGCCATTCAAAAACAAGTTTTTATGACAAATATTCTGGATATCATTAGTGAAAAATCCGATGAATCAACGCTACAGGCACAGCGGGAAGCCACCTATCGCCAGAAGGTGATTGATGCATTTTTTGAGTATGGCAAGCTAAAATCCATTCCCGCGCAGCGGAAAAAGAAGAGAATTATTTTAGAAGAGATAGCGAAGTCTTTCGAAGTCGGGAAAATATACACAGAACGTGAGGTAAACATTATCATAGCAGATTATCATGACGATTTTTGTACCATCCGTCGGGACATGATTTCCGAACGCCTTATGGGCAGGAATCAAACTGGATATTGGCTACTCACCGAGGGCTGCGATTAGTTTTGCAGCTCTCATTTCTTTTTTTATATATTTTTTCCAGCATATTGATTTCCGTACATATGTTCGATATAATAGGAAATAGCTTTTTTTAGATGGTGAGGCCTATTGAATTGCTAGCTCAGAAGGAGTTTTTTTATGATGACGGAGCAAGCACTAAGGGAGTTTGTTGTAGAGGCTAAAAGGGCAACCTATGCAGGCTGTGGCAATAAAGCCGTACCTTCAAGGTTAAAGTCAAAGGACTTGCCTTATGAAAAAGGTCCTTTTAAATACCTTGATTCTTACGTCGGCGACCTTCACTTTGCAGGTGAAGAGATTGTATGGTATCAAGAAGACCCTGTTTGGGGAATGAATTATTATGGTACGCTTTTTGATGATGCACCCGAAGCCTTTGGTGCATTTTTAAAGGAAGCTTTGAGGCGGGTCGAGCCGGAAGCACCCTATCGAGGCCCCCGTTCTTATCAGCAGGGTGAATTAGAATTTCGTTGCTGCTGGCAAGGCGAGCTCTCCTTTTTCCAAGGTGAAGAGGAAATTTATTATCGTGGGAAGCTCTTGTATAAGCTGCTTTTCCATGGTGGAAGGCTTCAAATGGCATAATATATTCCGGTAGGCCCATTCAATCCGATAGAAGGACAGTGAGATATGAAAGATAAAATTTATATAAAAGGTGCCTGTGAGCATAACCTTAAAAATATTGATGTAGAAATCCCAAGAGATAAGCTAGTGGTCATAACAGGATTAAGTGGTTCGGGTAAGTCCTCTCTGGCCTTTGACACCATTTATGCTGAAGGTCAAAGACGCTATGTGGAGTCTCTTTCATCCTATGCCCGACAGTTTTTAGGTCTCTTAGAAAAGCCTAATGTCGAGTATATTGATGGGCTTTCGCCTGCTATTTCAATTGACCAGAAGACGACGAGCCGTAATCCGCGATCCACAGTGGGAACCGTCACGGAAATCTATGACTACTTTAGACTATTGTTTTCTCGCATTGGCGTGCCCCATTGTCCTGAGTGCGGTAAACCCATTGCTCAGCAAACTATAGATCAGATGGTCGATGCGGTCATGGCCCTTGATGAGGGAACGAAGATACAGGTCCTGGCACCTGTTGTGCGCGGGCGAAAGGGTGAGTATACCAAGCTCATCCAAGACGCGAAGAAAAATGGCTATGTTCGTGTACGCATTGACGGCGAGGTCATGGACATCAGTGACGAAATTAAGCTGGACAAAAAGCGTAAGCATACCATAGAAATTGTGGTCGACCGTCTGATTGTCAGACCCAATATTCAAAAACGTCTTACCGACTCCATTGAAACAAGCCTTAATCTTGCAGGCGGTCTTTTAGTCATTGATGTGATTGGAAAAGAGGAAATGCTTTTTTCTCAGAATTTTGCCTGCGCTGATTGTGGTATCAGCATAGAGGAACTCGCCCCCAGAATGTTCTCTTTTAATAATCCTTTTGGCGCATGTTCTACCTGTACCGGTTTAGGCTCACTGCTTAAGATGGACCCGGAGCTGGTGATTCAGGATAAGAGTAAATCCCTTGCTGAGGGTGCTATTTCCTCCGGGGGATGGAACTTTACCAATGAGGATGCATACTCTCGGATGTATTTAGACGCTTTAGCCAAGCACTACAATTTTAGCGTGGATACACCTGTAGAAGTGCTGCCGGCAGATATTCTGGATAAGGTGCTCTATGGCACCCGAGGCGAGAAAATTAAAGTGGACTATCAGAAGGAATACGGTCAGGGAAGCTTTTTGACTGCCTTTGAGGGTATCATTAACAGCATGGAACGCCGTTACCATGAGACCAAATCCGAAAGCATGAAGGAATACTATGAATCCTTTATGAGTAACATACCCTGTCCGGATTGCGAAGGTAAGCGCCTTAAGAAGGAAAGCTTGGCTGTAACCGTAGGGAGCAGGAATATTCATGAAGTTACCTCTATGTCGGTTCGTGAATGTGCGCAGTTTTTTAAAACTCTCAAGCTCAATAGCCGAGAACAGATGATCGCAGAGCAAATATTAAAGGAAATTAATGCACGTTTGGGCTTTTTGGTGGATGTAGGCCTTGATTATCTTACCCTCCAACGCGCGTCCGGAACGCTTTCTGGCGGTGAAGCTCAGAGAATCCGTTTGGCCACGCAAATTGGGTCGGGGCTTATGGGTGTACTTTATATTCTGGATGAACCCAGCATCGGTCTTCATCAGCGTGATAACGAACGTTTGCTGGCTACCTTAAATCGCTTGAGGGATTTAGGCAATACCCTCCTCGTGGTAGAGCATGATGAAGATACCATGTATGCAGCCGATCAAATTATCGATATGGGTCCGGGAGCGGGAGAAAATGGCGGACATATCATTGCCCAGGGGACTGTTGAAGAAATAAAGGCAAACCCAAATTCTATTACTGGCCAATATTTAAGTGGTACCCGCAAAATTGAGGTGCCAAAGGAAAGACGTTCAGGCAATGGTAAAATATTAAGAATTCTCGGTGCTAAAGAAAATAATTTGAAGGACTTGGATGTGGATATCCCACTGGGGGTCTTTACATGCATTACAGGAGTGTCCGGTTCGGGAAAGAGCTCCCTTATCAATGAGATTCTTTATAAGAAGCTGGCTAATAAGCTCAATCGTGCAAAAACAAAGCCCGGGCATCACCGGGATATGCTGGGCTTGGAGCATTTGGATAAGGTGATTAATATTGACCAGTCCCCCATAGGTCGGACACCTCGCTCAAATCCTGCAACCTATACCGGGGTTTTTGACCTCATCAGGGATTTGTTTGCCAACACGGTGGATGCCAAGATGAAGGGCTATACCTCAGGTCGTTTTAGCTTCAATGTTAGGGGCGGGCGTTGTGAGGCCTGCACCGGGGATGGTATCCTAAAGATTGAGATGCATTTTTTACCCGATGTCTATGTCCCTTGTGAGGTCTGCAAGGGAAAGCGCTATAATCGGGAAACGCTGGATGTGCATTATAAAGGCAAAAGTATTGCTGATGTTCTGGACATGACGGTGGAGGAGGCTTTGGGCTTCTTTGAGAATATACCGAGGATTCAAAGAAAGATTCAAACCCTTTATGATGTCGGGTTGGGCTATATACGCTTAGGACAGCCGGCCACAACCTTGTCGGGGGGCGAAGCCCAACGTGTAAAGCTGGCAACAGAGCTTTCCAAGCGCCCTACCGGACGTACCATGTATATTTTGGATGAACCTACAACGGGATTGCATATGGCCGATGTCCACAAGCTCATAGAGGTCATGCAGAAGCTTGTTGACACAGGAAACAGTATTGTTGTCATTGAGCATAACCTGGATGTGATCAAAACCGCTGACTATGTCATTGACTTGGGACCGGAGGGTGGCGACAAAGGTGGTAAGATTGTCACTGCAGGTACACCTGAGGAAGTCTCTAAGGTAAAGGGTTCCTATACCGCACAATTCCTCAAAAAGGTTCTATAAAGATAACCTCATGTCTTTGCAAGTTAAGGGTGTTTTGGATATAATATATCTAGAACACCCTTTTTGGGTCGGGGTTAGTTGCAAAGGAGACGAAAACGAGGAAGGAAGTTTATCCTGTGCGCATTGTGGCAAGGATAACCCTCACGGCTCGAGCTACTGTAATGGGTGTGGGCAAGCGCTTCATAAGAAAAAAGCCTGTTCCCATTGCGGTTTTGAGAATCCTCCCGATGCCAGGTTCTGCAATGGCTGTGGATTAGAGTTGGTGTAATCCTCTCTGGCTCATTGAGTGATAATAGAAAGCATATTGGGTACTTATGATAAGTAGCCAATAAATACGTAATAAAGGAAGAGTGAATATGATACAAGTAAAAGATCAAGTTTATTATTTAGGATATAAGGATTGGGAGCTAAGAAGTTTCCACGGTCACGAGCTCTCAACCTTCAACGGTTCGAGCTATAATTCTTACCTTATTAAGGATGAAAAAACCGTTTTGGTTGATACGGTGTGGTACCCGCATGCCGATGATTTCATGGAGATCCTGGATAAAGAGGTGGGTATCGATAATATTGATTACATTGTGATTAACCATGCGGAACCGGATCATGGCGGTACTCTGGGCGCGATCATGGAGAGGCGTCCTGATATTCCTATTTATTGTTCTGTTAAGGGTGCTGATATCATCCGTAAGCACTTCCACAAGGATTGGAATTTTAGAACGGTTAAGACGGGCGATACCCTTACCCTTGGCCAATGCGAGCTCCACTTTGTGGATATGACCATGATTCATTGGCCCGACAGTATGATGACCTTTGTCAAAGGGCCCAATGTACTGCTTTCCAATGATGCTTTTGGCCAGCATCTTGCCGGTGCTTCAATTTTCGAGGACGAAGTCGATCAGGCCGTCGTTTGGCAGGAAGCTCTCAAGTATTTTGCTGGAATTTTAGCACCTATGACCCCGCTCATCAAAAAGAAAATCGCGGAGGTTATCGCATTAAATCTGCCCATTGAGATGATTGCGCCCAGTCATGGTGTCATTTGGCGCAAGGAACCCTTGAGAATTGTTGAGAAGTACGCCCTGTGGGCAGATAATTACGACGAAGGTTTCGTAACCATCGTATATGATTCTATGTATAATGCAACCAAAAAAATGGCCCATGCCATTGCATCGGGACTGGAAAGTAAGGGTGTGCTTTGCAAGCTCTATAACAGCTCCCTGTCCGATATTAGCGATGTCATCACCCAGCTCTTTAGATCAAAGGGTATCATTGTTGGAAGCTGTACCGTCAACAATGGCTACTTGCGTTCCATTGCCGGTGTGATAGATGAAATTCGCGGGCATAAATTAAAGAATAAGGTAGGAGCTGCTTTTGGCAGCTACGGCTGGAGCGGCGAATCACCTAAGAAGATTCATAAAGAGTTGGAAGAGGCTGGTATCAAAATGGTCCTGGAGCCTATAGCCTTCAAATACACACCAGAACCACACGAAATTGAGGCCTGTGTACAATTCGGGCGGGACTTTGCCAAGTACTTATAATAAAAGTGCTGGCTATCTCTTCCGCAAGTGAGGTAAAAGGTATGAAAAGGCAAACAAGAGTTTTGCTGATAGCCATCCTAATCATCGCTGTCTTAATATCCGGGACAGCCTGTCAGAGATCTTTACAAACAGGTAATGAGCTTGTTGACGAGAACCCTGAATCTGGAAGGGATGTCCAGCCAAATGAACCAGATAAAAGCGATGAGATCTTGGGGAAGGATAATAAGAGTTACTTGGCACCTATTGCTCAAAATGCAGGGTTCTCACTTAATTATGGTTACGCCGATCAGCATGGAAATATTGTCATTGAGCCAAAGTTTAGTAGGGCTCAACCGTTCTATGACTGCGGTGTTGCCATAGTGGCCGATCAGAGTAACAAGGTAGGCCTTATTGATGAAAAAGGGCATTATCTGGTCGAGCCCAGGTACGATTACTTTAGCTATAGTGAAGGGCTCTTTTTAAGTCATAGTTTTGAGAGTAACACCACCATCGCATTTAATGAAAAAGGTGAAAAGCAATTCGAGGTGCCAGGATACCTCAATGAATTTCATAATGGCCTAAGTCCTTATTATAGTAGCACCGAAAGGGGCTATCTGGATATGAAGGGCAAGCTCGCCTTGGTTTTTAATATGAGTAGTTTGTCGCCCTTCTCAGAAGGAATTGCGGAGATAGCAGAGGATTACGGTGGGCCCTCTTACTATATCGATACCAAGGGCAATGACCTTACCGACAAGGTGTCTTCCGGCTTACGGGTATTTAGAGATGAAACAATATCACTATTCGGTTATAAGGATAAAGAAGGAAAAGTGGTTATTGAAGCCCAATATGCCGAGGCTAAGCCGTTTTTTAACGGGTTTGCGGTAGTAAAAGCCAATGACAGCGATAATGACTCCTTATATGGCGTCATTGATACCCAGGGCAACATCGTCCTGGAACCTGTTTATTGTGGTATTGAACGTATGAGAAATGGGCTGATAGTGGTTGGGGAGGATGTCTCAGTTTACTCATACATAACCCCCACTTATGTATATTATAGCAAAAAGGCCATTTTCTCTTCTGACTTTAAAACGCACACTGATTGGGTTTATTACTTAACAGAGAACTTCAACCAGGATTATATTTGCGTAAGTGATACTACAACCACAACATTTCTTGACAACGCTCTGATGCCGGCCAAAGGCTTGCCTGAATTTAAGGGTTTGGGAAGCTTTAAGGAGGATGGAGAGCTTCTTAGGGGTACCTTGAATTATTGCCAAGCAGTGGCAGATTTAAAGGGCACCATTTTAGCGAGAGCTGACGGTAAAATTGATTTGGGTGAGGGATTGAAATCGGTTACTCAGGTACAGGCTCGGGACAATGTTATCACTT
>JAEYPI010000105.1 GCA_023410885.1 Bacillota bacterium | reverse complement strand
AGAAGCTCACTGCCGTTTTTTGCGCCAAACTGTACGGTCCCGGTCACATCCTTGAACGCTTCCTTCATCTTGGGATCGTCGTCCAAGAGAACCTGCATGACGGGGAAAGCTGCGTTAAAAAACAGCTTGGCGGTCATAATATCCTCAGCTCTTGCAGACATTATAATCCTCCTATTCATCGTCCCAGTTTTCGTCTTCTTCAAACTCCAGGCCTACCATGCTGCGGACCTGATCGATAATGCCGTTGGCATCAAGACCGTAGTGGGCATACAAATCTTCCGCATAGCCTATTTCTGCAAACACATCCTGAATGCCATGCTTCTTAAAGACGCAGCCCTTGCCACTTTCGGCAATGACAGAAGCTACCGCGTCGCCAAGCCCGCCAAGTACGTTATGCTCTTCCACGGTGAGGATGCGCCTTGTCTCCACGACAGCCTTCATAATGGCTTCCCTATCTATGGGCTTTATAGTATGCATATTGATGACGCGTACGGAGAGATTATCCTGTTCTGCAAGCGTCTTTGCCGCCTGCAGGGATTGTAGCACCGCAATACCGCAGCAGATGATGGTAAGATCGGTTCCTTCGTGCATGGTGATGGCTTTGCCAATTTCATATGTATAGTCGCCATTCTCATGGCAGGGGGGCTCAAATCCACGACCGATGCGGATATATACCGGGCCCGGCGTATCTACGCAGGCCTGTACAGCCTTGGAGGTTTCAATACCGTCTGCCGGGCAGATTACCGTCATGTTTGCAATGGAACGCATGATGGCAAGGTCTTCCGTGCAATGGTGGGTGGTGCCTGCATGTCCAAAGGAGATGCCGGAATGGGTTGCAATGATTTTAACCGGCAGGTTCTGATAGGCGATATCGGTTCTCACCTGCTCCCCACCTCTGAGGCAGGTAAATACAGCCATGGTGGAGGCAAAAGGAATCAATCCCGCTTTTGCAAGTCCAGCAGCAATGCCGAACATATTTTGTTCTGCAATGCCGACATTGAAAAAGCGATCAGGAAACGCATTTGCAAAGTGGACAATTGCGGTAGTTTGCGCGAGGTCGGCGGTGACGCCTACAATCTTAGGGTTTGTCTTGCCAAGCTCCGCCAAGGTGCGCCCATAAATTTCACGGGCGGTCATGGTGGCGGCGTCATAGGCATTCCAGTTCGTTCCGGTTACAACAGCCATCTTCGTATGCCTCCTTATTGTTTTAGAATAGAAGCCTTGGCCTTTTCGCACAGCGCCGAATCGCCCGAGGCATAGTGATAAACGACATTATTCTCCATGAAATCGACACCTTTGCCCTTAATGGTATTCGCAAGGATCAGAACGGGCTTTTCCGAAGCGTTCCATCCTTTTTCGAAGGCGTGATCCAGTTGATCAAAGTCGTGGCCATCGATTTCAACCACGTCAAACCCGAATGCGCGCCACTTTTCTGCGAACGGCTCAAGGGACATCACATCCTCCGTATGCCCGTCGATCATCAGACGGTTGCGGTCAACGACCGTAATGACATTGGTCAGCTTGTAGTGAGCGATGGACATCGCTGCTTCCCACACGCTGCCCTCACAACACTCGCCGTCTCCCAGCAGGCAGACCGTTTTGTAGCTTTTTTTCAGGTATCGGCTCCCCAATCCCAGGCCTGCGGCAATTGGAAGGCCATGGCCAAGGGAACCTGTAGAGACGTCACATCCGGTGACTTTGTTGGAGTCCGGATGCATTGCAAAGGGGCTGCCGAAGTGGTTAAAAGACTTTAGCTCTTCCTCCGGGAAGAAGCCTTTCTTTGCAAGAACCGGGATATACCCGGCTGCGGTATGCCCTTTAGAAAGGACAAAACGGTCACGGTCTTCCCATTGCGGATTCTTGGGGTCTACTTTGAGATACTTGAAATAAAGAATGGTGAGAATATCGGCAATACTTAAAGAGCCGCCGATATGGGCGCCGCCGGACCAGGCCATAACATCTACGATGGTCAGCCGCAAACTGCGCGCAGTGTCCAGAAGCATTTGCTTTTGGGTGGGTGTAAGTGACATTTCTTTCCCTCCTTGTTTATTTTGAATATTTGCAAAAGCGGAAAGCTTACAAAAAACAAATCAAGTAAGAGTGAAAGAATATTTAAAGTAAAAATCGTCAAAAAACAAACTGGTGTATATATGCAGAAAGATGCTGATATTTTTCAGGAAGTGGATAGTTCTACTATCTATTTTATATTATAGAAATATGCAGGTGTCAAGGAATTTATTTCAATTCTCATAAGTTAAATGTTTGTCAAGTGAACCCCTCCATTCCGGAGCTTATCAATTGTATAGAATAAATTCCTTAAAAACGCCAAATGGCGAAATTGACACCTATAATGCCAAAATTGTACTGCACAAATCTTGATTTTTAATAAAGTTTATGCAATGCTATTGCTTTTTTCACAGGTGTTTGCCATATACATGCATCACAATGCCATGGTTATAATCACCGAACCGCTGGCCGAACAGATTGAATCCGCCGGCAAACCGAGCATTAGGCTTCGATCCGACACGAAAACGTATACCGCGTTTACCGTCAATGGACAAAGACTCAAGAGTATGTGCACTCACCTGTTGGGAATCGATGGTGCATCCCTTTTGAGTGATTGTGATATGGTGAAGGTCACCGAACTGAGTGGCATAATCCGGCCACCAAATGGGATTGAGGCGTCCTCTGCGAGCGCCGTGGTCGCCGGGACATTCAATAATACCGATTTCATGTCCATTAACCCATATGTCTACGTCAGAGCGCCAATCTTCGTTGAAACAAACCGTTTCTGAACATATTTCCATCAAAAACTCTATGCGTTCCACCTTATGTCCCAGTCTAAACAGTTCACTGGCAGCAAAGCGGTATTCGAGAAATCCGGAAGAAAGCCAGATGATTTGTGCGTCAAAACGTTCAGGAGCGGAAAATCCATCCGGGTTATCGTCGTTACAGATGAAGCCTTGGTCCGATGCCATGCCGCAGGGTGCAGTGACTTCATAGTCAAAGTAATTGCCGATGGGCATATCCTGCCTGAACAATAGATCTGAAGAGTTGGTCTGAGGCAGGCTCTTGATGATATCTATTGTAATACTGTCAACAATAGCACCGCAACGTTTTTGCGAGCCTCTCGATCCCGGCAGCGGTGTGACATTAATCAGGCCGGCTTCATCCAATATCCGGATGTGCATGGCTATAGTTGAAAGCGGAATATCAAGATCTGCAGCAAGCTCGGATAATATGGCAGGCTTCTTTACCAGACGCTGCAGTATCTGCAAGCGCGATTCTACAGAGAGTGCCTTGCATACCAAAGCAGTTTTCTGACTGTTGCTCAAATCTAATTTCAACGCCGATTTATTTGTTATATGTTCAGATGCTTTTTTCATATACTAGGTATTATAACAGAAATATTGAATAAATCAATATTGCAAAACCGGGATATTTTAGTATGTCTAGGTGTCTATCGGCGCAACATTGACAATAAAACAGCCGTATGATATCATTTGTACATCAATTGTGTAGAAAACATCTGGTTTCGACAATTTAATAGAGGGGGGATTCGATGGATCGAGAAAAGGACTGCTCACCTTATCGACGCCCTCCATATGTCGACGCTTTCAAACCTTGTCGACGCATCAACAGCAGGCAGCAAAATCCGAAAACATTACGACAGCTTTCCTATAGATCCCAAAGACTTTAATAAGTGGCAGCAAAAGGCCGATGTACTCTGGGCGAAAACGCGCAGCATGGCAGACGAAGCAGATAAGGATGCCGCGATATAATGATATGGAGCAATATTGTGTCTATTTATCATAATTGAGGAGGTTTCAGAATGAAAGCGATTGTCATTGGAGGCGGTCTTGCAGGGTTATCAATGGCAGCTGAGCTTTCGAAGAAAGGGCATTCCGTTACAGTGTACGAACAGAATCCCTTTATCGGAGGTATCATGAGCCATGCGAGAAAGAATGGTTTCGAATGGGAGCAGGGTCCTCTCATGCTGGCCGGATTTGAAATGGACGGAATTTGCTACAAAATCCTTAAAGATCTTGAAGTTGACTATGAAACAGTTTTATGCGACAGGGCATCCGTTTTTCAGGATTTCCAATTGTGCAAGCCCGAGAAATACAAAGGCCCCAAATGGAGATTGCAGGAATTGATCGAGCTGTTTCCGGATGAGATTAGCGGAATAAAAAAATATGATCGTTTCTATAATCGAATGCTTACAATTTACGATATACAGGACAAGCTTGAGGAGAAGGATAGCTTTTTCTATAAAGCATACCTGATGTTGTCTTTCCTGAAGATCAAAAAATATGCGAAGCTGAATACCCAAGAGCTTATGGACAGATTCTTCAAGGATAAACGCATAAAGACGGTATTCACCGCTATATTGGCAGATCTATGCATAAAACCATCAGAATTTTCCTGCCTCGGAATTCCTTCATTGAATGTGGAGCAAGCATTTGATAAAAGGATACCGACAAAAAGAGGAACACTGAAGGATCCATGCTTTAGTTACATAAAAGACGGCACAGAGAAGATCACCGATGGATTGGGCAAGACCATTGAAAAATACGGCTCAAAGATTGTTACAGGCGTTGAGGTCGTAAAAATTCTCGTCGAGAACGGCAAAGCAACAGGCGTTAAGCTAAAGGACGGACAAACGGATCTTGCGGATATTGTTATCGCCAGCGGAGGTGCGAAGGAAGTATTCAATAATCTGGTGGGCAGGGAGCATATTTCAAAGGATTACCTCGATATCCTGGATAATATCCTTCCGATGGAAGCCGTATTCATGTTGCATTTAGGCTTAGATATCGATCCTCTTCTATACCAGAAATCCGAACTTTGTTATTATTACCTTACATATGATATAGATTCCGCAGTACAGGAAATGAGAGACGGCATCTACCATGAAGGAGAAAAAGGGTTTTTGATTTACGTTCCTTCGGCACATGGAAAGTCTATGGCGCCTGATGGAAAACATGCCGTAACGATATACACGGTTGCTCCCGATACGCTGAAAGATGGTGATTGGGAAAGCAAAAAGGAATATTATGCCGACAGATTGATCGGTTTGGCCGAGAAATACATTCCACACCTGAAAGAGCATATTACGGAAAGACATATCATGACAGCTGTCGATTACAGAAAGCTCACGCATCTTGAACGCAGCAGCTTCGGAGGACTCGTACCTCATATTGAGAAAAAATCATTGCCCCATATCACACCGATCAGCAATCTTTTCTTCATCGGCGCACAAAGCGAATCAAACGGCGGGGTGCCCGCACAGATTCGAACCATGCATAAACTGGCCAAAAAGATAACGCAAGTTAAAAATCAGGAGGAATTATGGAAAAGCGAGATTTAACCATAAACAAGGTGACTCCTCTCGGCGGCAGGGTCTGGTTTTCATTCATTCTACTCGGTCTGGTCGGACAGCTCACATGGGCTGTAGAGAATTCATATTTTTCAACATATATACAGCAGACCATAACCGCTGAAAGCTGGGCTACATCTGTTACCGTCATTTTTTCCGCGATTTTTGCAGCGGCAGCAACGATCCTCGGGGGTGCCTTGATGGATCGAATCGGGAAAAGAAGACTTTTCGTTTGTTTCGGCTACATTATTTGGGGCTTATTGACAATGGCCTTCGCTCTTTTCGGCAATGAAGCCTATGTGACTGATGCGCGGACCATCACCCTGATCGTCATCACGTTTGTTGCCATGGATTCCATCATGTCCTTTGTCGGAAGCTTAGCCAATGATGCTGCTTTCAGCGCATGGGTCACCGATGTGACCGATATAACCAACAGAGCTTATGTCGATACGATAGGTTCCATATTCCCTCTTGTTTCTATGGTTGTGATACTCGTCGGCTTTTCAGGTTATGCGAATAACGGACAGTGGGTATTGTTCTTTGCTATCTTGGGAGCCATTCCTATGATAAGCGGAATACTGGGGCTGTTCATCTTCCGTGACAGCCCGACCCTTAAACCGGCGGCGGACAAGACATATCTCAAGCAGATTTCATACGGATTCAGATGGGAGAACATCAAGGACAATAAGATGATATATATCTGCTTTTTGGGAATGATGTTCTCAAGCATCGGCATGCAGCTTTGGATGCCGTACATGATCAGCATCATCATCGACACATTACAGGTCGATTATGTAATTTCAGTCGTAACCGTTATTTTGTCGTCAGCGGTAATCTCCATCGTAGCAGGAAAACTAATGGATAAATACGGCAAATCGAAATTCTATTATCCTGTCGCACTCTTGGGCGCTGCAGGAGGAATCGTCGCTTACGGGACGAAATTCGTTCAAGGTAATACTGCAACGACAACCGCTCTTCTGATTATCGGCGGGACATTAATTATGTCAAGCTCGTTAATGATGGCAGGCCTTTTCAACGCTACAGCAAGAGATTACATACCCGAAGGACGTGCGGGATGTTTTCAGGGGATAAAGATGATCCTGGTCATCATGATGCCTATGGTCATTGCAAGTCTGATAGCCCCATTCATCATAAACACCGTAGCGCTGACCCCTACCGCAGAATTTTTACTGACGCATCCGACTTATGCGGAAAGTTACCTGTATCCTCATGAGTTACTCCTTTGGGCAGGTCTGGTCACCTTGCTTGTACTGATACCCTCATTCTTCGTGAAGAAAGACGCAAAGAATATCCGGAAGCGCAAATTGCATGAACTGCATATCGTCTAAAAAGTATTTAGAATTCCAACAAAATGACCTAAAAAACAGGGCTGAAAAAAACACTTTTTCAGCCCTGTTTTTTACCCATCTTTTTTACATAATACTGTCCTGGATAGCAACTTCTATGCAAGCTTTCGTGCAAAATCACCTTTTTTTGATCTTGTTAAGTTTGGTGTTCAAATCCAGCAAATCTTCCTTTGTCAGCTTGACACCCATAGTCCCGATCATGCCGCTTAGACGCAGAACAGTGAAGCCGCCTAGCATGCTCATCATGGCATCGTTCATTTCAAAACCGCCTGCAACCTTGTCGCCCTTCTTTGGCAGCATCTTGGCAAACATCCCCATGAACAACAGCTTGCCCTTCATGGTCTTTAAGATATCGCCGATCTTATCGTTCAGGGAGAAATATCCCTCGGGCATGGTAATATCAAACCAGTTCAAAATAGCGTTCTTTTCCTTCAGACGGTAGGACTCATCGAAGACCTCCACTTTGTTGATCTTACCCTCGTCCTTCAACTCACCGGCAACAGCCACAAGCGTGGTCTCTCCCACGTTGGGTACCTCGAAATAGAAGAAGCGCTCAGCCTCCTTCTTCCCCAGGGAAACACCGTTGGCAAACAGCTCTACTACAGCCTGGTTGGAGTAAACGGTGACCTTTGTCATGTCCTCGACGCGGTTGATGTAGCGCTTACCGCATAGGTGGACGAAGGGCTCGTCGGACAGCCAGGCCTTGTAGGCGTAGAAGGAATCCTTCTTGTATTTGCGGTCGAAAGTGACCAACCCTTTGTGATTTTGGCCATTCTCACCTCCCTCACTCCGTGCATCGGCGCCGAAGTCAAACATGTTCCACACATGGGTCGCCCAAACAAACTTGCGGGTGAACAGCTGATGGATCAACTCCTCGTGATAAAATGCCTGATACTCCTCAGTATAGTCTCCCTGCGTAGGGTTGGAGGTATGCCAGTTCAGCGCCTCACAGCCGTATTCGGAGCAACCTATGGGAATGTTGGGATACTTGGCATGGAAGTTGTCAAACCAGGGGCCGTTCATGGAGGTGTCACCACCGTACCATCCGAAATAGTGGTTGTACGAGACGATGTCGGGGATACGGACGTAGGGGCTGTCGATGGGACAGGGGGAGACTACAGCCATGGTGGTAAGACGGGTCTTATCCATCTCATGGCACAGATCATTCAAGATATGGTGGTTCTCGATGAGGTCTGGATCCGTGTCACCCTTCATACTGACCTCATTAGACAGACCCCACACCATGATGGAGGGGTGATTGTAATTCTGGACGATCAGCTCTTTCATCTGGTTGATGGTATTCTCACGGGCGGTGGGCATGTGCTGGGAGATGTAAGGTATTTCGGCCCAGACAACCATGCCACGCTCATCACACAGATCATAGAAGTACTGGTCGTGCTGATAGTGGGCCAGACGGATCGTGGTGCAGCCCACCTCGCAGATCAGATCCATATCCTCTTTGTGGTGCTCGGGCAACAGGGCGTTACCAAAGCCCCAACGGTCTTGGTGACGGGACACGCCACGGAGGGGGTACTCCTCGCCATTAAGAATGAAGCCGTTTTCGGGATCGATTTTAAAGGTACGGCAGCCGAAACGAGAGGAAACACAGTCAATGACTTCATCGTTTTCCAGCAGCTCGATCTTGGCGGTGTACAGATAAGGGTCTTTGCGGCCATGCCACAGATGTACGTCAGCTATATCCAGTACCACCTTCGTGTCGCGGGTCTCCACCCTGGCGAACTCGCGGCCGGAGCTATCAGATAGGGTATAGCGCAGCTTCTGCGCTGCTTTAAAGCTCTTAATCCAGGTCTCAATTTCTACCTTGGCATCTTTGCCGCACACCTCGGGGGTGATCTTCAGGCCGGGGCCACCAAAGTAATCCAAATCAAAGTGGGATTCGTTGACGCAGATGATATCCACATCACGGTATAGTCCACCATAGAAGGTAAAATCGGCAACCTGGGGATAGACTTTGTCATTAGCAGCATTGTTAACGGCTATGACAAACAGGTTGTCACGGGTCAGGGTCTCAGTGATATCCACACGCCATGTGGAGTAGCCACCGTCATGATGAGCCAAATGAATTCCGTTCAGATACACATCAGCAGAGGAATTGGCGCCTTGCAGCTCAAGATAGTAGCGGTCAGTCTGAGGTAGATCCATCTTATCCAGAGCTTTTGCATAGTAACAGGCACCGCGGTAGTAATCATTGCCGCCATCCTGGCCATCAATAGCGTTCCAGCTGTGGGGTAGGTTGACCCACTCCCAGTTCATGGGCAGCCTTTCAGGAACTTCAGTAGCTTGCTTGGTAAAAGCCCACTTGGCATTGAAATTAAATACAGATCTCAAGAAAGTGCCTCCTTGTTTAATTTTATAAAGGTGGCGGCAGATAACCTTTACCTGTCCACCACCTTTTTCTTTATGATTAAGTAAAAATCAAGCCGACTGTACGCGCTTAGCATCCAGTTCAGTGTTCATCTTGGTTAGTCTCTTTTTGTCCAGATTGTAGATCAGACCCAGTCCGATGAACTGAAGGGCAGCGCTCACGGTATACAGACCGGCTACCAGGTAGCGCATTCTGACAGCTACTTCAAAGGTCTGATTACCTTCATTGGCCTCTACATATCCCAAAGCGACCATGATGACCAGAGCCAGAGCGGGGCCAATGCCCTGCGCCAGCTTACGGAAAAAGGAGTGCAGAGAATATGTAACACCCTCCTCGCGGACACCATGCCTCCACTCGTTATAGTCGATGGCATCGCCCATAAGGGCCCAGGAGACCGTGGAGTAGATTCCTACACCCAGACTGTTGGCCAGTTGGCAGAGAATGTAGATAATGAGACCTGGCATATCAGGGGTAATGGGAAGAATCAACATTGCCACACAGGCCACCATGCTGCAAATGGCGCCCACAACAGATATCTCCTTTTTACCGTACTTGACCACCATCTTACGAGCCAAAGGCGTAAATAAGATGATCGGGATCAGTGCGAACAACTGAACTACACCGGAGATCCTGGCGTTAGCAAAATAGGACTGGAACAGAACCTGAACGGCGGTAACAGCACCCTGCATGCCCAGGAACATACCCATGGCCGCAACCGTAGCGCCCACAGCGGGACGGTTACTCAGGAAGTTGCCCATGGCCTTGAAAATATTGAACTTGGGCTGGTCTTCACTGCACTTGACATGTTCCTTCACGCGGATCTCAGTGTTACGGATCATGAACTGGAAGGCGATGAAACCCAACACACCCATGAACAAGGCCACCATAAAGACACGCTCACCGACGATGTTGTTATTGGAATCATAGATCAGGAAGGGGATGATGACCATAGGAAGCATGTTACCAACCAGGGAACCCACGGAGCGCCAGGCTGACAAAGAAGCGCGGTCAGCGGGATCATTGGAGATGATGGATAGCAGAGAACCGTATGGAACATTAGCGATGGTGTAGAAAGCGTCCCATAGCACATAGCCGCAGATGAAGATGATGATCTTGGCCATAGCGGGTGCGCTCCTCCAGGGAATGAAGCACAGGGCACCGCCCACAATGAGTCCGATGGAGCCCACAAAGATGTAGGTCAGGAACTTGTTACGCTTATACTGGCGCTTGTCGGCGTCGGCGATAGAGCCAATGAGCGGGTCGTTGATGGCGTCCCAAACCTGTACCACGATCAATAGTGCAGCATACAGGATAGAATCCATCTGCATAAACTGGGTCCAGAATATTGCCATAGTGCCCTTCAGGGCAAAGCTCATGTTGCAGCCAAAGTCACCGGCAGCGTAGGCAAGACTGTCACGCATACCAAACTTACGATGGCCTTTTGCGTCCAATCCGACTTCCTTTTTCATTGAATCTCCCCCTATTTTTGTGCATTATGTCCAAAGGGGCAACCGCTCCCTTTGGCCTTATTATTCAATTTTATCAAAGAGGAATCACAACAGTGAGTATAATTTTAATAAGTTTTAGTATTTTTTTAAGCTAACCTATTGATAGCCTTATAAAGGCATACGATAATAGAATGGAGTATTTTTACTATTTGGAGGATACTTATGTGGTATCAGGCAGAACTAAGATTTATGCAGGGTATTATGCAAAAGATGAATCTGCAATTTTTACAGCTTGTAAAAGAAAAACCTCCCTTGGATCCTCCGGATTTGGGAATTCGTAAATTTCTGGGGCGCGAGGCAGAATATCGCCGTATATTTTGTGAACTACCTTTTCAGGCGTCACAGAATACGATCTATAAGCTAACGGACACCTATCTGTGCAAATATTTGTATCTGATGCTACCGGGAGAAAATCCTACTGTTTTGATGGTTGGCCCTTATATGTCAGTACAGCTGACATACCAACAGATGCTGCAGGAGGCAGAGCGTTTTTCAGTCCCCCCTCAGGTATTCAAAGAAATGGAGAACTATTACGGTATCATCCCCGTTCTTAGCGACGAAAGCTTTTTATTTTCCATTATGAATTCCTTTGCAGAGGTGCTATGGGGCAGCAGCGAAGCATACACCGTAGTAGATCTGACAGAAGATGATATTCTTCCGAGTACCTTTTCACCGGATGAGGATCCGCTTCCTTTAAAAAAAACATTGCTGACCATGGAGGACATGGAACGGCGCTATGCCCATGAGAATGAATTGCTCCTGATAGTTTCTCTTGGCATGACGCACAAGGCCGAATTGATGCTCTCCAACTTCAGCCAGCTTGCCTTAAAGCCTCGGGTCGCAGACCCGCTGCGCAACATGAAAAACTATTGTATTATTATGAATACGCTGATGCGAAAAGCGGCTGAGCAGGGTTCTGTTCACCCGCTATATCTGGACAGCGTTTCTTCCGAATTTGCCC
This sequence comes from Bacillota bacterium, assembly GCA_023410885.1. Classification (GTDB taxonomy): domain Bacteria; phylum Bacillota; class Clostridia; order DSM-8532; family DSM-8532; genus DTU059. The sequence goes on along the minus strand of JAEYPI010000105.1, from coordinate 11,335 downwards.
GGAAGATTGAGCTAACGGGATCAACTTCTGCCGGTTACAAGCTGATGGCAGAGATGATATCCACCTATTGTCGGCTGGTTAATAATCACTCCATGGCCAACTATTCTCTCCTCATTCGCAAAACGCTGGTTTGTATCGACTCTAATCTGGCAGGAGATCTCACTTTGCATGCACTGGCTGCAATGCAGAACATTTCTTCCGGATACCTGTCTGCCCTGTTTAAAAAAGAGGTGGGAAAAACACTGACCGACTACGTCAACGGAAAGCGCATGAGGCAGGCAGCGAAGCTGCTGAGCAGCACCGTGCTCCAAATTCAGACCATCGCCCAATACTGCGGCATCCCGGATATGAATTATTTTTCAAAGATGTTCAAGCGCTATCGAGGTTACACACCAAAGGAGTTCCGCCGGTCGCTACAGACTCAAAAAGTGCCACTCAAATGATAGAGTAAAAGTGTTCAATAAATACTAAATTAACAAAAATATATTTATTTTCAAGTGGTATATCAACATTGATATCCTTGTGGGTCAATGTTTGCTTTTTGTTACGAGGGCAGCGGAAGCGGTGGAAGTGGCGGAAGCCGTAGTTCTACCCACACCAGCAGGAGCGGCTCTTCCCATGGTGGCAGAGGCGGTAAGTTCTAAAAAAGGGAAGGGTACTCAAAACAGTAAGAGGGCTTAATAGTCTGATAAGGCATTGAGCAAGATTTCCTTAGCCTTTTCATAATCTTCATCATTTAAGCTGTAAAGTGCTTCCGGTGTTGCTCCTGCCTCGTAGAACCGTGTAATATCAGTTGTTTTAAAAATGCAGCTCCATACCTTTTCTAAGATCTGTTCACTATGGGGCACTTTTTCTCTTAAAAGCGAAATTAGTTCAAAATCCTCTATTCCCCGCTTCAGAGCCTTATAACGAAGGGTTAACAGGGGGCGTCCGTTGTGGGAGGGATATACGAAGTGGGTGTCCCCGGCATGCCAAAGAGGATAATTATAGCAAACTTTTCCTCTTGGATGCTCGGGCCATACCGTATAATTCCATCTGAGAAACCCGTCAAAATGGATAAAGGCCGTTAAACTGCCAATCAACCTGCTTTCAAGCAGAGGAGAGGAAATAAACGTGTTCGGGTAGAGGGGCTCACAGCAGACATACCATAAAATACGTCCCTTGATATCTTCCCGAAGCCCATTGAGTTTTTCCCACTCCTGCGCAATGGCAGGAAGATAGGGGACGAAATCATGAAGCTTGTCTTTTGATTCCTCAATAAAATCGGCATGATTGATTGCTGCTTTATAACAGAAGGACGGCACCGCTTCCTTAAAAATATCCAATACGTCGTTGTAAAGCTTTTTATCGTGAGGTTCATCTGCGATAATCCTGACCTTATCCATCCAACCCTCCTTTATAAAATACTTCTCGAGAGCCTTAACGTATTCCAACACTTCACTCTGTTTTCTCATATACTTGTAGCAGCCGTCTGCTTCATCAAAATACCGGATTCTTATAGCATCGGGATAGTCTTCCACAATCCTTCCATAGCCCTCGGCTTCGTATTTCCAAATACATATTAGTCCGTGAATTTCTATTTCTTTATCAATACCATATTTAAAGCACAAATTGATATACTTCTCCACAATTGAGAAGTCATAGGTGTAGGAATGACCCTTTCTAATTCTCACCATATTAAACTCAAAAAGATCGGAAGGATAATTTTTAACCCTGAAACAGCCCTGGCCCGACCATGGAATCTCCGACGCCACAATTGAAATGGCCTTTTGGCCGAGATCAGCCAAGCTTCTTACATAGTACTCCAGTATTTCAAAATGCTCATTACTCCAAAGCCGTACCTCATGCTTTCTCGCAATGTTTGACAGGTGCTGCCACAAATCCAGATGGAATTTATACGCTTGAGGTCTTGGAAGCAGAACGTCCTGCACATCTATTTCGAATAACAGGGTCTTGTGGAGGCATTCATTCTGAAACATGCTCTGGGTGTAGAAATTCACTTTACCGCCGTAAATTCCGCTCTTTGTATTTTCCGGTATTTTGACCTCCACCCATACGCATTGCAGCCTGCTCTTAGGAGCAAAAACCACCTCATCCTGCAACAAAATGTCGGCTTTCAGGATTCTATCATCATCCTCCACAAGCCCTATGGGAAACATCTCAACCCCTGCGCCAGGCATGCTGTCTATTTCTACACTTATTCGCACATTCATTAAATCAGCCCTTGGGGAAAAAACCGGTCTGTCACCTACTGAAACCATAAGGTCTTCCGATCCTTGCAGGATGACCTGAAAAGCAGCTCTGTCACGCTTACCCGTCGTCAGCTTCATGCTGTGGCGGGAAAAATTTTCATCAAAGGTTGGCTGGTTTACCTTTGGCGAGGTTGATACCGAACCGAATGAGTATTTAAAGCTCTCCTGGGCCAACCTTATTTTCAGATCCATACAGACCTCCTGAATTAATCTTTCTTTTTATGCAATCAACCTACATCCCTATTTAGGGACAGTCAAAATTAACTTCCGCCTTAGAGGGGTGCAGGTTGATTGGCAACTTATTCATTTTGACAACTTGGCAATGCCTGTTACTTATTGCTTATTACTTATTACTTGCTTACATGCTCCTAGTTACTTGTTGCTTGTTTCTTGTTACTTGTCTCCAGTTGCTTAATTCCTCTACCCTAAACTAATTGATTCCCAGCTCTTTTGCCTTTGCGTTAACTTCTGAAATAACATCGTCAAGACCTTTTTCTTTATAGGCGTTGACAATTTCAGCCCATGCGGTTTCTACAGGTTCCTTGGAAAGCATAACCGCCAGTAAATCGTCATGGTCCAGAACAACAAATTTATCTTTTGCAGGGGTGGACATATAAGTGAGGCGAAGATCAAAATCAGGGAGGGTTGTATTTTTCTTAACCCAATCAATGTATTCAACGGCAGTGCTTCTGAGTGCCTTGTCTATAATGCCTGAGTTCATATCATATGCGAAGCCTTCATCCCATTCTGCAAGGCATTTAAATACACCAATGGACTTGTACTTTTCAATAATAGAGGCGGAATCATCGATGATGGTATATTTGTCGCCTTCCTTCTTATAATCGACACCCTCTATTCCCCATCTTAAGTACTCTCTGCCCTCTTCGGATACGAGGTAATCGTAAACGTTCAGAATCCTGTCAAACTTTTTGTCGTCAAGCTTATAGTTAAAGTAGGACTCGGACCAATAGGTTTTGAAGATGGGATGTGAAGCAACCCCATTGACATCCTTTAAAGGCTTGAGAGTTTTGACATGGTCTGTATAATTTTTGTCAGGATAAACCTTCTGCCATCTTTCAATATACAGCTGCTTGGCACTGGTTGTGAATCCGCCGCCATGGAGAACTGCTGCGGCCTGACCGCCGATAAACTTATCATAGCCTTCATTGCCCTTAGTAAGCGCAAGACCCTTGTCAATGATATTCATGTCGTACATTTCTCTCATATTCTTGAGAGAAGGCAATGCATTTTGGGAGAATACTGCGGGTATGTATTTTCCGTCTTCTTTTATCCATTTGTAGTCGGTACCGCTTCCGTCACTGGTTGCAAGAGCATTGCTGTAAAGCCAGAAGAATCCGCCGATTTGCTTAATATTAACTGCGGTCAACCCGGTTATCTTTTTCCCTTCGGGATCCTTATCCACAATTGCCTTTAGCATGGCTTTAAACTCATCCCATGTCTCAGGCTCTTTTGTGATACCGGCCTGCTGTGCGAGGTCCCAACGGTATTCCACAAGCCTATCGAGAGAATTGTATTGAAGAGATGGGTAGGTTTTACGCGGCACGCAGTAGTATTGTCCATCCTCCTGTAATCCGATGATATCAGGAGAATTCATATATTCCTGGAGATTCGGATAATTACTCAAATCCTTAGGAAGAGCTTTAATAACCTGCTGATTTTTCCAGTTCGTATAGTATTGTGTGCCAATAGCATCAATAGAAAAGATATCCGGCAGCTGGTCTGAGGCCGCCCAGAGCTGAATCTTCTGTCCATAGTCATCCCAGGTAAGATTAATTGGCTTAACGGTGATGTTCAATTTTTGTGCAATGGCCTGGAATACGGCATCATCCTCCTGGAAGCTTATATCATTTTCTATGTCCCAGGTAGCAATAGAAATCTCTACGGTGTCTTTAAATTTATCGTCTTCAATAGCTGCAGGTGGCTCGCTAGTAGATGGTGATGAAGATGAAGGCGTCGGCTGGGGCGTATTAATGGTGTTTCCTGCGGGGCTTCCGCAGCCTGCGAGACTCATACTGAGTATTAGCAGTACGAGTAGCATTGAAAGCAAGCTTCTTGACCTTTTCATTTTAATTCCTTCCTCTCATTTTATTATTTTTTACTATAAACCGGTTATAGCCGATATTATATTTTTTGGCCTCATTCCTTGATGGCACCTATCATGACCCCTTTTACAAAATGCTTTTGCAGAAATGGGTAAACACATATAATGGGTATGGCGGTAACAACAATTGCAGCCATCTGCACGCCCTGCATATAGACCTTTGTTTTGGATTCCCGGATGGCGGCACCCATGGTTCCAATCTGGTCATTGAAGGAAATAAGGATTTCACGCAAGAAAATCTGAAGGGGTATTTTTTTTGACTCATTAATAAAAATCAATGCATTCCACCATTCATTCCATCTTTCAACCGCATAGAACAGTGAGAACGTCGCAATAATGGGCGCTGATACGGGCAGCACAATTTTAAGAAGAATATACAAATCATTTGCACCGTCAATTTTCGCCGATTCCTCCATACTGGCAGGAATAGTGTTAAAATAGTTTTTTACAATAATGAGATACATGGTTGAAACACCTGTGGGTATGATCATAACCAGAATGCTGTTAACCAGCCCCAGCCCCTTAACAACAAGATAATAGGGTATTAATCCGCCATTAAAAAGCATTGTAAAGAGAATGGCACTGAGTATAAAATTCCTCCCAGGTAAGGTTTTCTTAGACAATGCATAGGCTCCCGACAGTGTTAAAAGCATATTGAGAGCTGTTCCTGAAACAGTAACAAGAACTGTCACCAGGAATGCGTTTAAGAATTTCTTATCTGTTAGGATAAAAGAATAGGCACTAAAATCAAAGGAGATCGGCAATAAATAAGTAGGCTTGCTGATCACAACTTCATATTTGGCAAAGGAAACTATCAGCACGTTATAGAAAGGAAACAGCAATACCAAGGCTAATATCCCGAGAAAAATGATCGCCACGATCTCAAATGCATTAAACTTTAATTTCACCTTTTTGATAGGGATGCTCCTCATAAACTTCTCCTTTTTAAAAAAGCCCGTCTTCTCCAAGCCTCTTTGCTATAAAATTGGCCGATAAAATTAAAATCATGTTGACGATGGATTTAAACAATCCTGCAGCCGTTACATAGCCAAAGTTAGAGCCGATAGAAAACGACATGCGATAGACATAGGTATCGATAATATCTGCAACACTATATACGGGTGAGCTGTATAGATTGAATATTTGCTCAAAGCCTGAATTCATAAACTGCCCGATATTTAAGATCAGAAGGATGGTGACAACGCCTTTAATGCCTGGCCAGGTGATATGGACTATTCTTTGATACCGATTTGCTCCATCAATAGAGGCCGCCTGATACAACTCGGGATTTATCCCTGCAAGAGCGGCTAAATAAATAATGGAGTCCCATCCCATCTCCTTCCATATTTGACTGACATAGAGGACACTTCTAAAAGCATCCTTTTGGAAGAGGGGTGAATCCGGTGTAATGTCAAAAAGAGAGGATATCTGATTGTAAACACCGTTTTGACCAAATATATTGATAATGATACCTGAAAGAACAACCCATGAAATAAAATGGGGAAAGGTAAATATGGTCTGATAGATATTTCTTATTTTTTTCCTTGTCAATTCATTAATCAGCACTGCAAGGATAATGGGTGTCGGAAAATGAAAAATAAGCTTACCCAGACTAATGGATAAAGTATTTTTAAAGGCTGCCCAAAATTGGCTGTCTTTCATCAAATCCTTAAAGTGCTCCAGTCCGACCCACGGACTAAAGAGAATGCCTTTGTTATAGCTGAAGGACTTAAACGCAAGCACCACGCCATACATGGGCAAATAAGTAAACACGAAATACCATATAAGGACAGGAATCAACATAAAATAAAAATATTTATGCTCCCATATCCTTAGGCCTAAAGACTTTTTCTGTTTAATTTGAGTGAGAGCAAGGCTTTTGGGTATTATCATGCTCTATACCTCCTGAGTAGTAAAGGGATTTTTGCAGATAAAAAACGAACCTACAGGAAGGCTTTCTTTCTATAGGTTCATTTTATTGAAATAGGCTGACTCGAGGTATAGATAAAAAAATGAAAACTTATTTCCCTTTTCAACCAATGAAAGCAGGATTAATAGAAAGATTCTCATAAACTCAAAATAGTGCTTATGAATTCTATGTTTTATCCATATTCCTATACTCGCTGGGCGTCATACCCTGGTGCTTTTTAAAAATGCGGGTAAAATAGAAATAGTCCTTATAGCCGGAGCTCTCGCTTATTTTTTGTATGGAAAGATCTGATTGCCTTAACAAATAGCACGCATATTCCAGCCTTTTTTTAGCCAAATATTCGGTAAAATTGAGTCCTACCTCCTTCTTAAAAAACTGGCTGATGTAGTTGGGATTAATAAAGAATTTCTGGCAGAGACTCTGCATTGTAATGTCCCTCTGAAAATTACAATCAACATATTCTAGAATGGATTTGATGTTTTTATTCTTGATTTCATTGGTGAAGAACATATGCTCCCCGGAAAGCTGTTTGATAATCAGGCTTTTTAAAAAATCCAGCATTTCAAAAACATTCTTAAATTTTAGTATTAGCTCATGATAGCTAAAAATGTATATTTCGCTGGGTTCAACTAGATTATAAATAAAAGACATAATAACATTATAGGCATAGTGTGCATGGGTAATGGCAAATAAATTGCTTCTAAATAGATTGTCCAGCTTTGAAAACGCTTCGTCTATTAATAATAAATTCTTTATTTTTATTGCATCATTAAGCGCATGTAATATTTCCTTGATAGGAATGAAGCCTTGGCTGTCAATCCCGTGAATTTTAATTCCGGGTGCTGTAAAATAGCTGTAGGCCGCAATGTTTACCTCTTCTATAAGAGACTCAATGTCGCTTATACTTTTTATACAATTACCCAAAGCAATACTCCGGATCAACGGGGAGGGCTTTTCCTCAAGATAATCTATAAGGCTTTGTCTATTGCGCTCCTCAACGATATAAAACCATTTAGAGACGCCTGCCTTTAGCATCAGCGCTTTATCCCCCGTTTGAAAAACAATAGGGTCAAGACCCAAGGAGGCCATCACAAAAAAATGATTGGGCTGCCATTCTAGCCCGCCATTTTTAAATATTCTATTAACTCTGGACTCATCATTGCTGCATAAATCCTCAAGTACATGAGTGGCTTTTAAAACTGAGCTGTTTTCATCCAGTATTTTTTTTGCTTTATTAAGACAATTAACAATATCTGTTTCCTCGTATGGTTTTAAAATATAACCTAAAGCACCATAAGTCAAAGCCTTTTGTACATATGTAAATTCAGCGTAGCCGCTTGCAACGATAAATTTCACATTGAAGCCTTGTGTCGAGGCATTCTTGATTAATTCCAGACCATTCATGCCCGGCATTCTTATATCGGTAAACACAATATCGGGTGCCAAATCCCGTATAAGCTGCATGGCTTCATTACCGCTGTATGCCTTGCCTACTATCTGGAACCCGTATTTCTCCCACTCGACCGTTGCCTTTAGGCTTTCAACAGCCCAAACCTCATCATCTACAAGAAGAATCTTATACAATTTCTTACCTCCTTTGAGGCATCAGTATCCTTATTTCGGTCCCTTTATTAATAACACTGTCAATAGATAAGCCGTACTGGACACCATACATGATCCTTATCCGACTGTTGACATTTGCTATACCTATTCTCGTATTACTTTTTATCAAATAGTCACCTCTGTCATCCCGTATTTCAAAGATCAGTCTTGACAGGGTTTCTTCTTCAATGCCAACACCTTCGTCCTTTACTGTAATCAGCAAGTCCCCTCTTCCTTCAGTTCTTGCTGAAATGAGAAGCACACCCTGACCTTCCATGGGCTCCAAGCCATGATAGATGGCATTCTCTACCACAGGCTGTAAAATCATTTTAGGAACCTTGCATTGGCTTACATCCTCAGCTATGTCATACTGTACTATAAACCGGCCTGAAAACCGAATTTGTTGTATTCTAATATAAGATTTAATAATCTCCAGCTCCTCATGGAGCTCTACCTCATTGCTGCCTTTGATGCTGTAGCGAAAAATCTGGCTCAAGGCCTTTGTCATATCCCATATCTCAGGGGCATTCCGGACAGCGGCTATACCTTTGATAGATTCCAGCGTATTATATAAAAAGTGGGGATTAATCTGGCTCTGAAGGAATATAAGCTCAGATTCTTTCTTCTTTATCTCATTCTGGTAGAGCCGTGTATTTGTTGTTAAAAGCTGGTGGGTCAAGGTATCAATAGTATCCATCATGCTGTTGAAATCATTGGAAAGAGTAATAATCTCGGCGCAGCCCTCCAAATTGATTCTTTTCTTAAGGGTTTTTAAATTTCCGCTGGATACACCGCTCATATATTCCATCAGTGATTTTAGTGGTCTTATAATATTTTGTATGACGATAAAAAATAATATTCCCAGTAACATAAGCGCAGATCCTGCAATTATGATGCTGCGGAAGCGCACCTCTGCTAATTCTGCAAACAATTCTTTTTCAAGAAAGACGCTTATGATTTTCCCTTCTATCTCTGGAAAATCAGATACCTGAACGATGCTTTTTTGATTTCCGATAGTAATCCTTTGGGGCTGCTGATCGGCCATATCCAAATTCTCTATAAATTGAGGGTCCTTTTGAAGCATCGTTGTATTGCCGCTTGATAAAATATTATTGCTTTTATCTAGCATATATATTTCTGTCCCTGATAATGCGGGTAATTTTATATGATTTTCAACAACTGGTGTCATATCAATAATAATTGAAACAAACCCTATTTTTTCTCCATAGAAATATTCCGGACTAATGCTGTTCACATGTACGCTCATAAGAAGGCAACTGCGGGGTGTATTGTTTACCAAAACCTCGGTAAATAAAGAGATATGAACCTTGTTGTCCAGAGGGATATGGGTTTTCTCCAGATAAGCATACTTTGAATAGCCTCTAATAGTTGTATGGTGATTGAATTTTCCCAATATCACAACATCAACAATATTGCTTTTTGAGTTTGTCAGCGTATCGGCCAGGCTTGAAGCATACCTTCCAAAGGGTACATAGAATGATGCATCCGAATGGTACATAAAAGCCTGGACATTCTCATCATAGCCTATATTAATTAAAAGCTTATTTAGGTCCAAAAAAGCTGACGAAATGTTATTCTTCAATTGTGAAACGAGCTCACTGGTGTATTTAACGTTTTTTTCGACTGTTATTTCCTCCACTTGCTGATAGATAACAAGCACGATGGAGAGTAGGATCAATATGGTGCACACACCAATTAACAGCAGTTGAATCCATAGGGCCTGTTTTTTTATAGAATGCAATTGCAAGTGACCACCCTTCTCCGCCCATATGTACTGATTTAGTATAATTAGTTGTATAAGCTGTATATGTAATATTATACCACATAGCTATAGGGCTTGAAAAAGATCTACCTATGGGACAGGTCCTTGCGCCCGCCCCATAGGTAATTTATGCTGATATAAAACAGTTCATTTGCCAAAAGCCTTTTTATAGCTGGCTCAATACAATATTGTCAACCCTTGAGCTGCCTTCGCTATACCTCAATACTTGAAAATAGATGGTTATTGTCGTGATCCCATCACCCGTAGTAAAAATCAGCGGCTCATTCTGAACTGATATCTCGGTCCACCTGCCATTATAATCCCTGACGCCCACATCAACATTAACACCATTACTTACAATGTCGGCATATAAACGGTAGGTTGTTTGGGGTAGGACTGAGACTGTCTGTTCAATTGTATCCGTATCAGCACCGGAATTTAGAACTATAGCCCCGTTTTCCAGTGAAGCACTTCCCGTAAGAGTCCAGTATTCTGTTCCACTACTAAAATCGCCATTTTTAACAAGGCTTGCGTTTTGGGGCTCGGAATAGGTGGTTGCGCTGACCATACTACTCCATTCACTTGAGCCCATGTCGTTCTTTGCCCTTACGCAATAGGTATAGGTCGTCCCTGCCGTAAGGTCTGCGTGAGTGTATGGGCTTGTCACACTTTCAGTTATTGTTACGCCATTGACCAACAAATCGTATCCTGTAGCGCCTTGGACGGGACTCCAACTAACATTTATAGCTTCTTGCCCTATTGGTGTAGCGGCCAAATTTGAAGGTGCCTCTGGCATCTGCGGTATTGCAGTAGCTCCTGTAATGGCGATGTCGTCAAAGTATACTGAACCGCTCTGCTGCTTCCACACCTGTAAATATAGTCGTGCAGAGGTATTGCTCTCTCCCGTTGTAAAGGTGAACGACAAGCTTTTACTACCCGTACCACCCTTTTCGATAAGGCCTCCGTAATCCTGAACGCCTATATACCCGTATATTCCTGTGTCGGAGACCAGTTTGCCACTCACAGTATAGGTCGTGTTGGGAAGAAGACCTGTTACTACCTGTTCCAATCTCGCTGTGGTAATTGCATCGGCCGTTAGCTTAGCTCTGGCGTTTTCTTCGATCGCGGAGGCAACTACCCCCCAGTGAGTCAGACCATTAGAAAAATCTCCGTTTTTGACAAGGTTCACTTTTCCCTCTGATTCTGTAGCAACCCTTACCTGGCTGCTCCAATTGCTTATGCTGTCACCATTCTTGGCCCTGACTCTATAGGTATAGGTTTTACCTGGGATCAGATCAACATGAGCATAGGGACTTGTTACATTTTCAATAACGGAGCCATCTATTTCAAGATCATATCCGTTAGCCCCTTCTACAGCATCCCAACTGATTGTAATCTGGAATTTGCTCACAACCGTGGCTGTCAAATTTCCTGGCACATCAATACTCGGCTCTGAATTCTCCGGCGTATACCATCCGTCATTGGGGAAGGATTCCTGGGAATAGACATCTCCTATCTGGTTATAGGGGGTTATTTTTACCCAGTCAATTTCAAATACTGTCGTATCAAAGTTAGGCGTACCCGCCCAGTTTCTCGGGAACCATGCCCCGAGCCACAGTCTGCCAGCGTTAACAGGAATATGGGTG
>JAEYPI010000020.1 GCA_023410885.1 Bacillota bacterium | reverse complement strand
GATTGAGAAGGGTCAACGCCCCTGAATCATTCAATGAGCAGCCTTGATCTATAAGCGCCTTGAAAATGGGAAGTCCATAGCGTATTACTGATGAAAAGCCGCTTGCAGCCTCTCCTCTTATACCGGTTAGCCCATAAAGGGTATACAGCTTCTCCCCATTAGTTTTGCCTGTCTCCCCCGATATCTTTTTAAAATCCTTCTCCATTTCGGAGCAAACCATCTCCCGGCATAGCATTTGCAAGCTTTCAACGGTCATAGGCAAGTCTTTTCCGTGAAGGTATCCCAAGGCTACACAAAGGATGCCTATGGAAAATATGGCACCCTTGTGGGTATTAACGCCATGAGTGGCTTTGAGCATAGCTTCTTCAGCCTCAATGCCCAGGTATCTGGCTGATGTAAAAAGCGCCTGGGGACTTTTTTCGACCCCATTGAGACCATGGCGCACAAACCGCGAAAAATAAGGATAGAGTACGGAAGCGCTGCTCATAAACGTGTATATATCCATGTCCTTATGAGCCCCCGAATGATAGCGATCCACCAGTCCGGGCTTAGGCGTGACACAGACCTCATACAAAATAGACCGTTGGGCAAGGGATGCAATTTTCTCAGCGTATTCTGAATCAAAATACTCCTTGAGCATTCTAACCGTTTCTCTTTCAATGAACTCGAGGGAATGGCTCCTGCTGCGGGCGCACAGGGATGCGGGGTTATCACATATCAGGCAGCGGCGGGGAGGAAAACCGATGTCCTCGCGTGATATTTTTTCACCGTCAGCTTTTATCACATCCATATCAAAAAAACGTCCTATGGCTTCCCCATCCTCGATGGTAACCATAAGCTTTTTTACGGACTCAGCATTGCCCTTGACCACAAAAAAGGCCTCATAACCGGTAATCGCTGTCTTTTCCTCACGTGCTACCAGCAGATGGCCGGATTGCTCCAGCTTCTTTTCAATGAGCGCCTTACCCCTTTTAAATGCCTTGTTGGCCAAAGCGAAGCATTTAAAAGGTCCTGCAATATTGAGGGTAAAGCTAATAACCGAATGCTTGAATTCATATATAAGACGTCTCTGGATTCCTACCCGATCTTCCCTTGCTGCAAGCATCTGTTCGAGTGTAATGGGTTGACCGTCAGTTAATGAATTCTTATCCATGCTCTCCCCCTTTAGGCGCTATGGCTGAATGAGGCGACTGTATGGCCTCGTTCTTAAGCTTTTCGGCCAGCATTACGCCCTCTGACGAAAGAATATAGTCATAGGTCGCTGGGGGCACAAGTAATTGGATTGAAGCGTAATCTCCTTGAGCCATAAGCCTTCGGACCCTGGATGCGCTTATTCCCTCACCCTCGGCTAAAAGCCGCGGTATTTCAACAACCTCAATGCCGGTGCCATCAAAAAAAGCCTTCATCTGTTCATTATATTTTGCAGTCACAGGACAAAAGGGCTCTGTACCTACAAAGCGCTTGGTTATGTTCAGATTTTTCGCAAAGTAGTCCTTGAACAAGGTTAAATCCAGTGTACAGTTAATTTCATTAATCTTCGCTTTATTCTTTATAAAGTAGGTTGGAAAGGTCGCAGTAGATATGAGATAATGCGAGGTGCCATGAACCGTAACATTCTTGAGATGGGATACGCCCTCGCAGACCAAACGGTAACGAACCTCAGTGCTGAAATCACTTTTATCTTCTGAAAGAATAAAGAGGTGAAGCCATTTGCAGGCACGGGCTGCTGTTTCTATCAGATACAGATGACCATTTGTAAAAGGATTACAATTGGCTACAATAGCTCCGATGTCTGAGTTGATCTCAGGCCGGTATAGGGAGTCGACAAAGCTTTGCAAGCCATTTTTCTTATTCTCCATCATCAGGACATCAGGGGTCTCAACTATGGGATAAAAGCCCAAACCGGAAAAGATGCTTTTGTTGGCAGGGCGGGTGAATAGGAAAAGATGGGTGAGTCCCTCTTTAGCGGCATGGGTTAAAAGATGTGTCAAAACCGATGCACAAAGGCCCTCACCCTGATACCGGTCGGAAATGGCGATGCATTTTAAGATATTGTCCGCCATTGAGCCGGTGGCAATGATTTCATTTTCATGATCAAAAAGATTGACGGTAAATAATATACCGTCATCATAATCCAGTCTGTTTTCCTTTAGAAAGGCCTTGACCTTGTTGAGCCTTTCTCCCGTAAAGGGGTACCCGTATTCATAGCTGTAGCCACCGTAATCCATGTTATGCCCCCCTAATAAGCCCGGTTATACAGTTCAAATCAGGCACATACTGGTCATTATCTATCATCTATTCTAATCGGCGACCTGATGAATGAGGTCAATGACCGATCCGTCCCTGTAGGTCACAATTCCCACAACCCTGTCTGTGTATTGAATAGGATCGGGTCGTCCCACTATTTGCTCGGCCATTTCCATTAGCTCTTCAATGGGCATGACTTGAAGCCCAGCGTCGGAAAGGCGTTGTGAAAGATCCTGACGAAGGGGATTAACCGCAATACCCTGATCAGTAACAACGACATCAATGGTTGCGCCTGGGGTGACAATGGTGTTCACCTTTCTGACAACGGTGGGTATCCTACCTCGGAGCAGGGGTGCAACGATGATGGATACGCTGGCTCCTGCCGCCGTATCGCAGTGGCCTCCAATGGCTCCGCGAATAATGCCGTCAGAGCCGGTGATGACATTGACATTAAAATCGATGTCAACCTCCAGTGCCGACAATACAACAATATCAAGCTGATTGACGGCCGAGCCCTCGTTTCCCGGGCTGGCATAATAGGAGGCGT
>JAEYPI010000009.1 GCA_023410885.1 Bacillota bacterium | reverse complement strand
TAAATGGTATCTATCCTTTGTTTGGCTCCTTTGGCCGTGTGGATAATGCAAAGCATCTTCTTGTTGAAGATGAAAAGGTTGTTTTCACTGCAATTGAAGACTCCTATAAGGAAGCCATAAAATATTTTGCAACAATGGCAGCCGAAGGTCTTATGGACGTAGAGTCCTTTACACAAGAAGTAGCCGTGCTGTGGTCAAAGATTCAAGAAGATCCCATTCAGGTTGGTGCTTCTACGTTCTGGACAGCATCTTGGGCAGCAGGAAGTGAAGAAGAAGCAAATAAATGGACCGCTATCGGTGCGCTGAAGGGACCCAATGGCGACCAGCAGTGGGAAAAATTCGATACATCCGTATTTTCTTTGTGTTCATATGCCATTACATCCTCCTGTGCAAATCCTGAGGCCGCATTCCGCTATGGTGACTATATGTTTAATAGTGAAGTCGCCGCGGATAATAATTTCGGACCTATCGGCATTATATGGGATTATGATGCAAATGGCGTAGGTCAGTTCAAAGAGACCGTCGACGGGAAAGAAAACACCGGTGACCTCAGAAGGCAGTACGCACCGCTCAATTACGGTATTTTTGCAAATCCTCCGTCCACATGGCTTGATAAATATTCTGCTTTCGGTGCAACCGAGTTTGAAAAGAATGTCACCTTGAACTCAGAATTATATGGGCCTTATCAGAAAGACAATTACTTCCCTGCAATGTACATGACCGAAGAAGAAATTTCAACTATTACCTCTGTCAGTGCCGATATTCTTTCCTACGTCAATGAGAAAACAGCAAACTGGATTCTATATGGTGGCGTGGAAAAGGAATGGGATTCCTATGTTGCTGAACTGAAGAAAATGGGTGGTGAAGACTATATTTCAGTTTATCAGCAAGCCTATAACCGCTATATTGGTAAATAAGAACCTAACCGTACTTACACAAACGCTGTTTTCTTGAGTGAAACAGCGTTTGCATTATCAGGGAGTGGGGCTTGTGGTTCACAAGCCCCTGCTCTTCTGATCGAGGTGGATATGAAAAAATTCAATTCCAAGGATATGAAAATAGGAACATCATCAGCCCTGTTCGGGCATCCGGATGAGCGTGCCTATGACGAATGTGCAAAAGCCGGTATTGCTTACATGGAAATGCGGGTCAAAGACGCCATAGAGGATGACCTTTCCGCTCTTGCTGCCGATTGGGCACAGCAGAAAAAATGGGCCGATGACTATCAAATGGGGATATGGTCCCTGCACCTTCCCTACGGACAAAAATGGGATATTTCAGAGCTCCATGAGGAAAAACGGGTTACCTCCTTATATCGGCAGGAACAGATGATCCAGCAGGCCGCCAAAATCATGAACATACAAAAGGTGGTTCTGCATCCTTCTTATGAGCCTATCCGGGAGGATGAAAGGCCGCTTAAAAAAGAGGCATGCAGAAAGTCCCTGGTTCAGCTTGGGCAGTCAGCCCTGCAAAATGGTGTGACACTTGCGGTTGAATGCCTTCCCCGTACCTGTTTATGCAATACCATTGCCGAAACCAAAGAGATTCTTTCAGGAATTGGCAATATTGGACTGTGCTGCGATATGAACCATCTTATGAAGGATTATGCCGAGGACTTTATTCGTACGTTTGGAAACCGTATTGTAACGACACACTTTTCTGACTATGACCGAGTTGATGAAAGACACTGGATGCCGGGCAAGGGTGTGAACAACTGGAATAAAATATTTGAAGCGCTTTCGGATTGCAGCTATGAAGGGCCAGCAATCTTTGAAATTGCGGTGAGAGCTAACGAGAAAAGGGCGACAGCTGCAGAAATCAGGGCCTGCTGGGACTCTTTACTGGATGCTTATTCGGCTTATTGTTGAGAAAAGAACGGGGGCTAGCCGTGAAATCACGCTTAATCATTCTGGGGGTGTTATTAATGAGTATATTAGGGTTTAGTGCTTGTCAGTCAACTCAAGAACCGGATCAGGTTCTTTATCCCATTGCCGTGACTGATCAGGCTAACAAAAGTATTGTAGTATTTGATGCAAAGGGCGATGACTTGAATAAAAGTGAGATATGGTCTTGGCAGCCGACACAGGAGAACGGCTTCTCCTCGGCCGATGGATGGGTTTATCCTTCCGATGTTAAGCTCAGAACCAACGACCTATACGGGGGACAGGTCATGCTGACCTGTGCATCGGGCGGATTTTGTGCCATTGCCTCCTATCCTTCGGGTAAACGGGTGTGGTCCATTGAATTAGGGGAACGCATCAATCCCCATGCTGTGGAGCTGCTTCCCGATGGAAATCTTGCCGTTGCTGCAAGTGATGGCGGTTGGGTCAGAATCTATGCGGCATCTCAAGGGCCGGATAACGCTTATTATACCGAGGCAGACCTACACGATGCCCACGGGGTGCTTTGGGATGCAGAAAAAGAGCTGCTTTGGGCAGTGGGTAATTCCTATTTGACGGCCTTTAAGATTTCCGGAACGCTCCAGGAGCCTGTTCTTGAGGAAATGAAGGAATATCGCAGTCCCTTGCCCTTAAAAGGCGGACACGACCTGATGGCTGTATACGGGAATAAGGAGCGTTTATGGGTCACATCCAATGGCGGTGTCTTTCAGTATGAGAAAGCGACCAAGAAATGGTTCTTTGATTTTGACGGTGCTGAGCTTATTCAGGCAAAAGCCATTAAGAGTATTGGCAACCAGCCAAACAATGCCTTTGTCATCCGTACAATTCCCAACAATACCTTCCAACTCTGGAATACCAATACCATTGAATTAATCTACGACGAGAAAATCGAAAAAAGGACCCATGATACAGGGGCTTATTATAAAGCGAGAATATGGTACGATCAGTATCAATAATCAGAACAGGAGAATTGCGCTATGCCGTTTAAATTGAGAATGGTTAACAGTAATTTAGAAATGACAACCTATACTGTTTTGGAAGGCGCCTTAGAACGTCGCTTGCATGAACGAGGATGTTTCCTCACAAGGGAATGTGATGAAAATCATGTTGTGAGTGTGTCCATCGCCTCAGAGCTTAATCAAGAGGCCTATACCATTGTCACCGACCGAAAAGAAACCCTTATTAAAGGCCAAAATGCATGCGCGGTTTTTGCCGGCATGGGGGCCTTTTTATCGGCAGGCGTTTTTGACGGTAACGGCCAATTTGTACCCTCTTTAGGCACAATAAGCTTTACACCTGAGAAACCGCTGAGGGGAACCTACTTAGCAACGCACTTTTTTAATTTTTATCATGTCGCACCTATGAACGAAGTGTATGAGGTCCTTGAAGACCTGGCCCTGCGTGGCGGAAATGCGCTCGCCGTCTGGTATGATATGCACCATTTTCATGATATCCGGCAACCGGATTCTCAAGAGATGATTCAAAGATTAAAAAGCATACTGGCCTATGCGCGGAATATCGGCATGTTTACCTGCATGACCATGATAGCCAATGAAGCCTTTATAGGTACGCCCGAGGCCATTAAAGCCCAGTGGCATATCCAGGGCAATTATATCAAGGAGCTGGACGGCCATTATCATATTGAAATTTGTCCTTCAAAGGAAGGCGCTATTGAAGAAATCATGCGTCAACGCAGACTGGTGCTGGAAGCCTTTGCTGAAGTGAACCCCAGCTACATCATTTGTTGGCCTTATGATCAAGGAGGGTGTACCTGTGATGATTGCAGTCCGTGGGGCACCAATGGCTTTTTTAAGCTGTTACCCGCCTTCAGGACCCTCGTAAAAGAATGCATGCCTGAGTCAAAAATCATTGTATCAGCATGGTATTTTGACCTGTTTATCAAGGGAGAATGGGAAGGCTTTTGCAAGCGTATAGAGGCCGGTGAGCTTGATTGGACGGACTATGTTATGGGCTTTTTCCCTCAGGGAGAAATTCCTGAATGCGTGAAAGGAAAGGGTTTGCCTAAGGGAATCCCCATGGTGAGTTTCCCAGAAATCAGCATGTACGGAGGTTTCCCGTGGAGTGGCTTTGGTGCCAGTCCTACTGTGGAATTTCTTGATGAGACCAACAAGAAAAGCGATCATTTATATCAAGGGGGGTTCTCTTATTCAGAGGGTATCTATGAAGACATCAATAAGTGGATCATGCTGTCCTATTATTCAGGAAAGCATAAAAATGCAGAGGATGCCGTAAGGGAATATGTCAAATTTGAATTCTGTACCGAGCATATAGAGCTTATTACAGAGGCCATCTGCCTCATGCAGAAAACAAGAATGCGTCAGCGTATTGTTGGGGAAACACAATACCGCTATGTCATTGATCATCCGGAATATATTGAAGAGATTTATGAGCGCGTGCAAAAGGCGGATAGCCTGTTGGCAGAAAACATACGGAAGAATTGGCGCTGGAGAATTGTCTATTTGCGTGGCATGATTGATTATACCCTGTATAAGAACGACTATTTACCCTCCGTAGAATGTGAAAGATACTACGAGGAATTGAATCATATCTACCATGCCCAAAAAGCCTATTATGTTGTCAGTGCTCCTACTGTCGACGTTGTTAACAGGCACTTGGGAGGGAAATTCAGTAATCAAGGTGTAATGACGGCGCAGTGAAGTTGAGAGATAAGTGTAGGATTTTAAATTGGTGAGGAGGAATAGAGGGCTGCGGTGTTTGTGCCGGTGATTTAAAATGTGAGCAAGGCGCCGGCAGGTTTTTTGGGGAGGAACAACCTTCATGGGTTACAGCCCCCCTCTATTCCGGGGCATGGCCGAGTATGTCCGCTACCTTAAAAACGCGGCTATACATAATAAGGTGTTCAATCCCGCTAAAGCCGACGTGGTGAAAGAAATATTGGATAGGACCGAGGGATACGGTTGTGATATTTATATTGAGGCTACGGGGCATCTGTCGAGTGTCGACAGGTGTTTTTTTTTTGACATCTGCGAGACTTATCTTTCGATTGTAGTGCTGATGTATTATAGCTTAGGACCTTTATAAACATTGGGTTTTATACAATTGTTGCATTTCACGCCATTAATTCGACATTTCAGGACAAAATTCGATTTTTTTCGCAAATTTATGTTAAACTATTTGCATCCTTTTAGAGGATAGAGTTTTTAAAAAAATGTTATCAAAAGTAATTACTGAGTGCTTTATTACTCAGATATAAAGAGGGCGAATCTAATGGAAGAATGGGAGTTGCAACTAAAAAATGTAATAACTAAGCCTGAACAACTTGCAGATTTTCTAGAGTTGAGTCAGCAAGAATGTTCGAATATATCAAAGGTAATAGAAAAGTATAAGATGGTTATTTCACCATATTATGCCGGATTAATATCGATAGAAAATGACAATTGTCCTATTAAAAAGCAATGTATTCCTCAATTAGATGAATTAACTAATTCTAACAAAATGTACGACGATCCACTGCAAGAATCAGTTTATTCCGTAACACCTCATTTAGTACATAAGTATCCGGATAGAGTAGCTTTTTTTGCAAGCAGTATGTGCTTTATGTTCTGCAGGCATTGTACACGGAAGAATACTGTTATCAATAGAAGTGGTTCTCTTAGTGACAGTGAATTTGCAAAGGTCTTAGACTATATTCAGAACAATAAGAACATTAGGGATGTTTTGATTACCGGTGGTGACCCTTTAACTTTAACAGATGAAAAGCTGGAGAAATACATATCAGCGTTTAGAAAAATAGAGCATGTGCAGACAATTAGAATGGGTACCAGGGCAATCGTCACATGCCCTATGCGTATTACAGAAAAATTGGCTGATATGCTCGCGAAATATCATCCTATATGGATAAATACTCAATTTAATCACCCCAGTGAGATTACACCGGAGGCTACGCAGGCCTGTAATATCCTATTGTCCAGAGGGATTCCTCTTGGAAACCAAACGGTATTACTAAATGGAATAAACAATGATGTAAATACTATGGAGAAGCTACTTTCAGAGTTAATAAGAATAAGGGTAAGACCCTATTATCTGTATCAATGTGACTATGTTAAGGGAGTGGAGCACTTCATTACCCCCTATACTCAGGGTGCTGATATAATTTCGGAGCTTCGAGGAAAGATCTCTGGCTATGCTATACCCCACTTTATAATAGATGTCGCTGGGGACGATGGTGGAAAGATAGTTGCAGAGAGAAGCAACATAGTAAGTGATGATGGGGAGACACTTACATTAAGGGGACTAAAGAATAATCTGATTAAGTGCAAAATAGGGGAAAGAGACATATGAGAGTTGGGTTAACTATTGATTTGCGTGAAGATTATGATATAGAAAGCACCAGTGAAATATATGCTGATTTTTGTAATCCAAATGAAATTGGTTATCTGGCCAATGCAATAAAGGAATGTGGCCATGAAGTGGTTTTAATTGGCAATATGTACAAGCTAAACAAAATGATACTTGAAAACCAATTTGATTGTGATTTAGTTTTTGTGGAGGATGAAGGAATAAATTCTCGAAATAGAGAGGCTATTGTACCTGCATTGCTAGAGATAAATAAGATTCCCTATGTGGGAAGTGATGCCTATGCTATGGGTTTATCGCAAAATAAATTTCATACAAAGCTAATAGCCGAGTACTTAAACATAAGAACACCAAAATGTATCTATGTACCCTATAAGCAAGAAAACCTGGATGAGTTTTTAAACTCTAAAATGACTCAGCAAGGAATGAGCTTTCCACTAATCGTTAAGCCAAACTATGAAGGATATAGCATGGGCGTATTTGTTGTGAATAGTTTGAATGAAATGGTAGAAAAGGTAAGCTGGAATATGGACACCTATCATCAGGAAGTTCTTTGTGAAGAATACATTGAAGGTAAAGAGGTGTATGTACCCATTGTGGGCACAGGTGATAAATCATACGCTTTAGAAGTAGGTATTTCCAAGCATGAGGATGGTTCAGATATTGATGTCTTTACACTTCATCAAAAATGCTTTGAACCCATATTAGATGAAGTTTATGAATGTGAGGAAGCCCTTAAAAATGAATTAATATCAGCATCCTTAAAACTCCATAAGCATTTAAACTGCTATGATTTCAGCAGATCCGATTTCAAAATTGATAAAAATGGCGTTCCATACTTTTTGGAAATTAATCCAAGACCAGGACTTACACAAAATGGGCCATATGAAACATGTGCAAAGCATATAGAGAAATCCTATACTCAGATAATAGGTGAAATTATACAAAGTGCTATTGAAAGATATGGATTATAGGGGGTGTGCGCAATAGAGCATAACAATTTTGCAAAATTCAAGATAGGGATAAGCAGGTTTGTTGCTATAGCAATTCTTCTATGTCTGATGATTCAAATTGTTGGCTGTAGTAGCACAAAAGAGGATCTGTCAGGAGATAGGCAGCTAAGTATTGCAGTTATGGGTTCAAAGCAGGTATATGATTATGATACCAGCTTTTTAAACGGAATAGAGATGGCTATAAATGAATTCAACCAGCAGCATTCTGGGAATGGATTTAGCGCAACCTATAAAATTTATGATGATGAGTATGATTTTGAAAAGGGTGTTGTTATAGCCAAAAAGCTTTCCTCAGATCCCCAAATAACAGCTGTAATTGGTTCCCATAGCTTTAATATTCTAGATGCATCTGTTGACTTCTTTGAGGAATCCAAAAAGATACTTATTGCAGCTAATGGAATGATGGATAAATCTATAGTGAGCAAAAAATATAAGTATGTTTTTAGAAATACATTCGGAGAAACAGAAATGGGGGCCTCTATGGCAGACCACGCTGCTGAGATAGGTGCAGACCGTATTGCTATATACCATAGTAATACAGAGTTTGAGAATAATATGGGGATGGCCTTCAGTAAACGTGCATTGGAAAGTGGCTTAAAAGTATTGGATGACGTTTCGGAAATTGGCTCACAAAAAGATTTTGATAACCTATACAAAAGGTGGGAAGCCATCGGAATAAACTGCGTCATGATAAGTCAAGAATCGATTGCAGATGCCTTCATGCTGGCAGAGAGAATTCGAAGAAAGTCAGGCAATATAAAGATTTACGGAGATTTTTCCTTTGATGCTGATGAAATGCTAATGGAAAATAAAGAATTTGTTGAAGGTATTATTATTCCAACATTAGTGCCAGTAAGTCAATCAAAGACATTAGAGGATTTCAATACCAGATATAAAGAGACCTATGGTTCAGAACCTACATGGTGGGCAGCCCATGCCTATGACTCAGTACGTATGGTACTGGATACCGCAGTTCAAGTAGATAGCAATATACCAGAAAAAATAGCTGAAGGGCTACATTTAGAAATGGGATATCAAGGGATTATAGGCAAAATAACGTTTGATGAAAGCGGACTTTTGACCAATATGAGTCCTGTGTATTCAGTTGTTGAAGATGGCAGGCTTGTAAATCTTAATAAATAAAAGGCAAATAGGATAAGGAGTTGTCAATCTCCATGGATATTGTAACCTGGAGATTTCATGGCAGTGCTATTATGGAAAAAGGTAAAGTGCGGTATAGGGAAGAGGCTATTAATGCAGTATCCTCCCCAGAACAGTTGGATCAATATACAAAGGTAATGAGAGCACCAGCTTGGATTACACTGACAGCTGTGTTGCTTATAGTCATTACAGCGTTTATATGGCTGTTTAGCGGAAATATATCGGACGGCATAAAGGTTAAAGGAATTATATTCCCTCAATCAGGCGTTGCAAATATATATTCTCGTTCATCAGGTACTGTGACAAGTGTTCTTGCTAAAGAAGGGGATTTCGTAGATGCAGGTCAGATAATTGCTGTTATACCTGACTATGAGCTTATAGCTGAGATAGAAATGCTTAAGAAAGATATGGGACAAGCAGTTGCGAACACTAAAGAGAGCGCAAACCAAAATGATCTGGAAGCCATGTTGGAAGACTTAATAGGAGAGTATGAATTAAACTCTGTCATAAAATCTACGACCTCTGGAATAGTTCAGAGCATTGTATCAAAAGATCAAACAATATCAAACGGAGATAAGATTGGCACAATTATAAATGAAGATAAATATACAAACGACAGAGAAATAATAGCATACATTCCTTTAACCGTAGCTCAAAGCATAAAAGTGGGTATGGAAGCACAGATTTCTCCTACATATGCACCCAGAGAAGAGTTTGGATATATGAAGGGGCATATTACAAAGGTAGGCAGGGTGCCTGTTACAGAGGAAATGCTTAAAA
>JAEYPI010000169.1 GCA_023410885.1 Bacillota bacterium | reverse complement strand
GCTCCATGGCCTTTAATCGGATGATACCGGTGGTTGTCTCTTCACAGCCCCCCCAAACCTGGGGTAAAAGATGGCTGAGCTTCGTGTGTAGCGCAGAGATCAGATCGCCGCCATCATCAATGATAATATTCGGACCATGGGCTAGAGTCATCTCGATATGCTTTTCATATTCTTCCGGAGATGAATCGTACCAGGCAAAAACCTCAAGACCATCGGCTACTAAGCCTGCGGCCACATCATCCTGGGTTGAAAGAGGGTTGCTGCCCGTAACCGACATCTTTGCCCCACCAGCAGCAAAGACCTTCGACAAATAGGCCGTCTTAGCCTCCAAATGCACTGAAAGGGAAATTTTAACCCCTTCAAAGGGTCGTGTCCGCCTAAACTCTTCCTCAAGGCCTGAAAGGATGGGCATATGCTTCTTTACCCAGGCAATTTTCTGGCGTCCCGATTCGGCTAAAGATAGGTCACGAATTGAATAGCTCATTAATTTCCCTCCAAAAATGTTTACTCGTCTCGGTATTCATTATAACCTATTGCGAAGCGATCTTACAATAATCGCTAGAGATCTGAGTTACGTAAAAAATTATTTATTACTGGTAAAAATATAACGAATGCAATAAAATAGAATTTATAATTTGGGTCAAATTTAGTCGAATTTGGTCGAATAATTTTTTTTACACTTCCCATAGAAATTTTGCCTACCAAGGTTTCTATTACTTAAAGCGATAACAAAGATGACCTATCCGAGATAAAAAGGAGTGATCCCATGTTCAAAGAACTGATTAAAACTAATGAAACCCTATGCATGGGCTGCAATAGGTGCATTAGAGTATGCCCGGTCGAAGAGGCAAATATTGCTTACTCTAATGAAGATCAAAACAAAATTAAAATTGATGTAACAAAATGTATTCATTGCGGAGCTTGTATCAAAGCGTGTCAACATGGAGCACGATTCTATGAAGATGATACGGAGCGTTTTTTTAATGATTTAAAGGAAGGTAATGAAATTTCAGTCTTGGTTGCACCTGCCGGAAGAGTCCGCTATGGCGATGATTTGGGAAAACTCCTCACTTTCTTAAGAAAACTGGGTGTAAAAAATATTTATGATGTATCCTTGGGTGCAGATATATGCACCTGGGCCCATATAGCCTATATAAAGAAAAATAACCCCCGGCCTCTGATCACTCAGCCTTGTCCGGTTATTGTAAATTACATAACCCATTATAGGACGGAGTTAATCGATAACCTCTCCTCGATTCAGAGTCCAATGCTCTGTACAGCCCTCTACATGCGGAAATATAAGGGGATTACCCATAAGATAGCAGCCTTGTCACCCTGTATTGCCAAGTCCGATGAGTTTGAAGAAACAGGGCAGGTGCAATACAATATTACTTTCTCGGCATTAAAAGAATACCTCGACAATAACAAGGTGATTTTGCCCAACGAGACCAGTTCCTTCGATGATATAGAGGCGTCATTGGGAAGTATTTATTCTATGCCCGGCGGCTTGAAGGAAAACATTGAATTTTATTTAGGTAAAAGCTTGCGAATAGATAAAAGTGAGGGACAGGATACTGTTTATAGATCCCTAGACGAATATGCTCTGGAGCAGCAGGAAAGCCTTCCAGCAATCTTCGATGTTTTGAATTGCTCTGAAGGGTGCAATATTGGTTCAGCCTGCGACTCAGAGCTCTCTTCCTTCAAAGTGAACAAAATCATGGACGATGTCAGAAATATCGCCCATGTTAAACATAAGAAAACATTGTTTGCCAAGATGACAGGGTTATTCAATAAATTTGACAGCATGCTGAAATTGGATGATTTCATCCGGACCTATAAGGCTTCCAAGGTAAAGGAAATCAGCGTCACCCAAGAGGATATCGAAGAAGCCTTTATCAAGCTTAAGAAGCTGACTCATGAGCAGAGAGAACAGAATTGTTTTGCCTGTGGATCCTTAACTTGTCACAAGATGGCCGAGAAAATTGCTAAAGGAATAAATATCGAGAAAAACTGTATAGAAAAGGCCAAGCAGGATGCTAAAGAAGAACATGGTGCTTATATGAATGCCTACCTAGAAACCAATGATTTACTGTCGAAAAATACCATCCTTTTTCAAGACTTGGGAGAGTATGCGGAAAAAACAGTATTTGCCTTTGGTGATATTCGGGATAACATCGCAGAAATTGCCAGTAACAACGACAGCAACGCTCAGGGTATGGGGCGCCTCATGAGCGAGTTATCCGAGATCAAGGACCTTTCTTCCATGGTTCTAAGCTCGATTGTTTCAGTGGAGAAAGCGATTGCGACCTATATTAATATGTCTAATACCATCATTGAAGTTGCTGACCAGACTAACATGTTAGCCCTGAACGCCTCCATTGAAGCTGCTCGCGCCGGGGAAAACGGAAAGGGCTTTTCCGTTGTTGCAGAAGAGATTAGAAAGCTTGCTCAAAACTCGCAGAAAGCCGTTGAAGAAGCCAATTTGAATCAAGACTTCTCAATTCACTCCATAGCAGCCATAAAAAAAGCCAGCTCTGAGGTGGACAAGGCGATTGTCAATGCCAACAGCTATCTTGAGCATATTTTTACCGCAGTTCAAGAAACCGTAGCTAAGACAGAGGAGATTACAATGCGTGCCGAGTCCCTTCTGAGTGAGTCCCATGACATTGATCGGATACTTTCAAGCATTCGAAAATAAAAGGAGTCAAGGGGACGGTTCTCGTGACCCATTTTCTTGGGGTGGGTCACGAGAACCGTCCCCTTGACTCACCTTGACTCATAATGCCAGCCATAGTCTTCAGTATAGATCATCAGCTTGCTCATGCCGCCATCTACCGTGATATTCTGACCATTGATGAAGCTGTTCTTTTCATCACATAAAAAGAAAACCGCTCTGGCAATATCCATGGGATGTCCTACTCTTTTTGAGGGGTGCTGATACTTATCGACCTCTTTGTACTCAGCAACATAATGCTCATCATAGGTACTTCCCGTATCAATCCAGCCCGGAGCGATGGAATTCACACGCACACGACCTGCCAGGCTCACTGCCAATGCATGGGTCAGCGCCGTAATACCGCCCTTGGCTGCGGAGTAGCTCTCGGTGTCCTGCTGGGACTGAAAAGCCCGGGTAGAGGATATATTGACGATGGCCGCATTTTCGTTGAAATAGGGCAGCAGTAGCTTGGTAAGCATATAGGGTGCTGCTATGCCCACTCGCAGTACCTCGTTAAAATCCTCATAGCTACAACCCGACAAAATACCTTTTTTGCTGACCATGGCATTATGAATTAAGAAATCCAAACGTCCGAAGGTTTCTACTATTTGCTCTGAAAAGGATCGCAAATCGGATTCTTTTCCAATATCCCCCTTATAGAACAGTGCATCGCCACCCGCGTGCCGGAGTTCTCTGGCTGTTTTTTTGCCAGCCTCTTCATTAAAATCAATGAAAGCAACTTTTGCACCGGCTTTAATGAATTCCTGCACCAAGCATTTTCCAATACCCAATGCACCCCCGGTAATGACTGCGACTTTATTATGAAAGTCCATCCCATCCTCCTAATGCAAAAAACCACAGGACAGATACTTGGTTACAAACTCCTGTGGTTCTTATTGTGATTTATTTTTTCATTCTATTATCATTGGCGTGGCTTTTGATGGCTTCGAAGCTTTCGGTGCTGATAACATGCTCAATCCGGCAGGCATCCTCCATGGCTGTTTCTTCATCAACACCAAGAAACATCAACCAATTCGAGAGAAGCTTATGTCTCTCATACATGGTTTCAGCAATCTCGCGTCCTTTATCTGTCAAAGAGATAAATCCATCTTTATCCATGAGGATATAGCCGTTCTCTCGCAAATTTTTCATGGCAACACTGACGCTTGGTTTTGTATATTCAAGTTCATTGACAATATCGATAGAACGAACCTCGGGGCTTTTTTTACTTAACATTAATATGGTTTCAAGATAATTCTCCGCCGATTCCTTTATTTTCAATGACCCACCTCCTCGCAGGATAACATCTACTAACCCTATGTTAGCATATTTTTTAAGTATTTCAATGAATTTTGGTAAAATTTAATAATTAACGAAGTTCTAATAGGCCTTGTTTTTTATATAAAAAGATATTGACTGACAAGTTAGTATCTGCTAACCTGTAATTGGTTAGTAATATCTAACCAATTATTTTGAAGGGTAGTTAGGCAAAACTTACCAACTACGAGAATGAGGAGTGGAGCATTATGCCTTTATCAATGGTAAAAGCGGGAGAAATCAATGCTATTAAGAAAATAGGCGGTAAGGAAGACACCAGACGATTTCTTGAAAACCTCGGTTTTGTGGTAGGTGGAAATGTTACAGTCGTTTCCGAAATCGGCGGAAATGTGATTGTTAATGTAAAGGATTCGCGCATTGCAATCAGCCGGGAGATGGCAAATAAGATCATGGTGTAGATGCGGGAAGGAGCAAAAAAAGATGCAGACCCTAAAAGACGTGAAGTGTGGTCAGACAGTCACTGTTGTTAAGCTTCATGGAGAAGGCGCAGTAAAACGACGCATGATGGATATGGGAATAACAAAAGGCTGTGAAATCTATGTTCGTAAGGTGGCCCCCCTTGGTGATCCGGTAGAACTTAATGTACGTGGCTATGAATTGTCCCTGAGAAAATCAGATGCTGAAATGATTGAAGTAGAATAGCTTTAAAATAAGCGGAGAGAAGTCTCTGCATTTTTAGAGCAGACGGTTAGTTGACGCTAACCAAATGAAGGACTACTATGAATCTGCCAATGAATGCCATAAGGAGGGCATAAATGTGATCAAAATTGCGCTTGCCGGTAACCCAAATAGCGGCAAAACCACTCTTTTTAACGCACTGACCGGTTCCAATCAATTTGTGGGTAACTGGCCCGGTGTCACGGTTGAAAAAAAAGAAGGACAATTAAAGGGGCACAAGGACGTCACTATCGTTGACCTGCCCGGAATTTACTCGCTTTCTCCCTATACTTTAGAGGAAGTGGTTGCAAGAGACTTTTTGCTAAATGAAAAACCTGATGCGATTCTCAATATCGTCGACGGAACGAATATTGAGCGTAATCTGTACCTTACAACACAACTTGCAGAGATTGGCATTCCTGTAGTTATTGCTGTCAATATGATGGATATTGTCAATAAGAACGGGGATAAAATCAATTTTGAGGGTTTATCCAAGGAACTCAATTGTGAAGTGGTCTCGGTCTCTGCTTTAAAGGGCACCGGCATCATGGAAGCTGCAGAGAAGGCAATGGCCCTTGCAAAGAAAAAGGCCAGAAACAAGCCTCAGCATGCTTTTTCTAAAAATGTTGAAGATGCACTTGAGCAAATTGCCGCTAAGCTGACCAGTGATATCCCTGTGGAACAAAAGCGATTTTATGCCATTAAGCTGTTTGAACGAGACAGCAAAATTGCGGCCAAGCTTAAGAGCCCTCTTGATGTAGAAGGGCTCATTGAAGCTGTTGAAAAGGATTGGGATGACGACAGCGAAAGCATTATTACAAATGAACGCTATAATGCTATTTCTGCCATCATTAAGCATTGCTATGTCAAAAAGAATAAATCAAGGCTGACCACATCGGATAAAATTGATAAAGTCGTCACCAACCGTTGGCTGGCACTACCCATTTTTGCTATAGTCATGTTTATTGTTTATTTTGTCTCCATCACAACCGTGGGTACCATTGCAACAGACTGGGCCAATGACGGCGTCTTTGGCGATGGCTGGCATTTACTCGGTATAGGTGCTGACACCTACGGTGAAGCTGTTGAGGGATTTGAACTGGCGTTGGAAGCAGGACAAGAGGTGGAAGAACCCGATCCTGCCAATTTTGGCGTATGGGTACCCGGTATTCCCGTCCTAGTTGAAAGGGGCCTTGATGCCCTAGGAACAGCTGATTGGCTCAAGAGCTTGATACTCGATGGTATTGTCGCAGGTGTCGGAGCTGTGCTTGGCTTTGTCCCTCAAATGTTCATCCTCTTCCTTTTCTTAGCTTTCTTGGAGGCCTGCGGTTATATGGCACGTATTGCCTTTATTATGGACCGTATTTTCCGTAAATTCGGGCTCTCCGGTAAATCCTTCATCCCAATGCTTGTTGGTACAGGCTGCGGTGTTCCTGGAATCATGGCTTCCCGTACCATTGAAAATGTGCGTGACAGAAGAATGACCATTATCACTACCACCTTTATTCCCTGTGGTGCTAAGCTGCCCATCATTGCTCTCATTGCAGGCGCGCTGTTTGGCGGTTCATGGTGGGTAGCCCCAAGTGCTTATTTCATTGGAATTGGTGCCATTGTTATCTCGGGCATTATACTGAAAAAGACCAAATTATTTGCCGGAGACCCGGCACCCTTTGTTATGGAGCTGCCTGCTTATCACCTCCCCACAATTGGCAATATTCTGCGCAGCATGTGGGAACGTGGCTGGTCCTTTGTTAAAAAAGCAGGTACCATTATTCTCTTATCCACGATTTTCTTATGGTTCCTGATGAGCTTTGGCATTGTAGACGGTAAGCTCACCATGGTAGAAAACATTGATGAAGGGTTCCTTGCTGTGATTGGCAATCTTTTTGCAGGTTTATTTGCACCTCTTGGCTTTGGGAGCTGGCAGGCTACTGTTGCAACGGTTACAGGCCTTATTGCCAAGGAAAATGTTGTCGGTACCTTTGGCATTCTCTATGGGTTCGGTGAGGTCGCAGAAGACGGCCTTGAAATCTGGGAAGCCTTGGCTGCGAATTTCACAACCGCTTCCGCATATGCCTTCCTTGTGTTCAACCTGTTGTGCGCCCCCTGCTTTGCGGCAATCGGTGCAATCAAGCGGGAAATGAATAACGGCAAATGGACCTGGTTTGCCATAGGGTATCAAACACTATTTGCATATGCAGTGGCCCTTTGTATTTATCAAATTGGAAGCCTGTTTGCAGGTGGAAGCTTTGGTTTAGGAACCGTTATCGCGCTACTGCTCATTGCAGGATTTATCTATCTGCTGGTAAGGCCCTATAAAGAAGATAAAGCACTGAAAATGCAAGTCAGCGCTTAGCGAAGGAGGGTTATTATGTTTCAATTTATATCAGAAAACCTAGGAACACTCATCATCGGCACAATTCTATTAGTTGTTGTTGCGCTCATCATCGCAAAGATGGTACGGGATAAGAAAAAGGGAGCGGCCCTAGGCTGCGGCTGCGGCTGTAAGGATTGTCCCAGCTCCTCAATGTGTCATACTAAACCCTGAAATACCGAGGTTAATAACAAAATCAACTCGCTGGTGCGTCGTAGACTTTGTTGATATTCGTTCCTTATATTAAAAAAATGCGGAGTGCAATAGGAAAAATTGTACTCCGCATTTTCGTATGGGGTGGGATTTGTTGTCCGTTCTGAAAGAACTCAAAGAACCGTCCTCTTATTTTAATGCCAATTGGCTACAATGTCGCTGACAAGGCTTGAAAACTTCTTCTCCACTTGTTTTCCTGTTTCCATGACCTCTTCATGATTCAGGGGCTGATCCAGAATACCGGCGGCCATATTGGTGATGCATGAGATTCCTAAAACCCGCATGCCCATATGACGGGCCGTAATGACCTCGGGAACGGTGGACATGCCCACTGCATCGGCTCCCAGTGTACGCAGGGCTTTAATCTCTGCGGGTGATTCAAAGGATGGCCCTTTGCAGTATGAGTAAACACCCGATTTTAAATCAATATTAAGCTTCTTTGCAACCTCCAGGGCAACGGTTTGCAACTGCTCATCATAAGCCTTTGACATATCGGGGAAACGGGGGCCTAATTCATCCAGGTTTTCGCCCCTTAAGGGGTTGTCACAGAAGAGGCTGATTTGATCTGTAATCAGCATAAGATCGCCGGGAACAAAGCTTAAGTTGACACCTCCGGCCGCATTGGTCACAATGATGTTTTGAATACCCATCTGCTTAAAAACGCGAATGGGATAAACCACGACCTCCATGTCATTGCCTTCATAATAGTGGAAGCGGCCCTTCATGGCCAATACCTTACGTCCTCCGAGGGTTCCGAATATGAGCTTACCCTCATGGCCAACCACCGTTGTCTGAGGAAAGTTGGGAATATCCTCGTAGGATATCTCTTGACGGTCCTGAATAAACTCAGCTAATTTGCCAAGACCTGAGCCTAAAATAATGGCAATTTCCGGTGTGTAACTGATTATACTCTTTAAGTAGTCTACTGTCTTACCGAGCCTCTTCATCATGTCCTTCATAATAACACCCTCCATCCTTTAGCCTTTCGAAATAAATTTTTCATCCCTCATACGTTTTTGAAAAGCAGCATTACATACCATGCTTCTCATTTAGAACAGCGTCATTTGACTACTTTGGTCCATACCCTTCAATGTGCCGTGAGTTTCCAGAATTTCAATCACTGCTTTGGATATCCCGGATTTCATTTTAAGATCTTCAATGGAGACAAACTCTTCTCCCTCTCCCTCTTCCCTTGCCTTTACAATATTGCGTGCCGCAGCTGCACCCAGGCCCTGCAAGGCGGTAAAGGGCGGCAGAATGCCTTCTTTCGTTATAATAAACCGTGTAGCATCCGATTTATACAAGTCCACGGGAAGGCAGGAAATGCCTCTGGCATACATCTCCTGAGCAACCTCAAGAACCGTCTGCAAATCTTTCTCCTTATTGGTTGCCGTATTCCCCTTGCGCTCAATTTCCTCCACGGTTCTTTTGATGGTGTCCAGTCCTTTTGAGACAATA
Organism: Bacillota bacterium; assembly: GCA_023410885.1. GTDB lineage: Bacteria > Bacillota > Clostridia > DSM-8532 > DSM-8532 > DTU059. The sequence continues at coordinate 16,909 of JAEYPI010000169.1, read as the reverse complement.
TTGGCGTCAAAGCTGTCAGCGCGTACTGAAAAATAGGTTGCGTAAAAGGCCTCAGGATAATACACCTTGAACCAGGCAATTCGGAAAGCCATCATGACATAAGCCGCTGCATGTGCTTTCGGAAACATGTACTTAATCTTCTTACAAGAATCTATATACCATTCAGGGACCTTCTTTTCACGCATCAAGTCTTCATATTCAGGGGTAAGTCCCTTACCCTTACGCACATTCTCCATAATCTTAAAGGCTGTTAATGGGGGCAAATCCTTCTGAATGAGATAAATCATAATATCATCACGGGTGGAGATAACATTGGCAAGATTGGTTGTCCCGCTTCTTACCAGGTCCTGAGCGTTATTAAGCCAAACATCAGTGCCATGGGAGAGTCCCGAAATACGCATAAGCTCAGCAAAGGTGGAGGGCATGGTATCCACCAGCATCTGGCGTACAAACTTTGTGCCGAACTCGGGAACACCAAAGGTACCCACTAAACTGTTTATCTCATCAGGCTTTACACCCAAGGGTTCAGTACTAGAGAAAATTCCCATTGTTCGCTTCTCACCGATGGGTATGCTTTGCGCGTCCACGCCAGTGAGATCCTCCAGCATACGAATAACCGTAGGGTCATCATGGCCCAGTATATCCAGCTTCAAAATACGACCGCTGATGGAATGATAGTCAAAGTGTGTGGTGATGATATCCGAGCTCGTATCATCCGCAGGCCGCTGGATGGGGGTAAAATCATAGATTTCCTTGTTACGGGGTACAATCATAACGCCACCGGGATGCTGGCCCGTGGTTCGTTTGATACCCGTACATCCCGAGGCCAGACGCTCAATCTCGGCGCGCGTCCCTACAACCTGTTGTTCATCCAAATATTTCTTTACAAAGCCATAGGCGGTTTTATCGGCAATGGTGGCAATGGTGCCCGCTTTAAAGGTATAGCCCTCACCGAAAAGCTCCTCGGTGTATTTATGGGCTTTGGCCTGATATTCACCTGAAAAGTTCAAGTCAATATCAGGTTCCTTGTCCCCATCAAAGCCTAAAAAGGTTTCAAAGGGTATATCATAGCCATCCTTAATAAGGGGCTGCCCACAAACGGGACAATTTTTCTCGGGCAGGTCAAAGCCACAGCCAATGGTCCCGTCCTTTTCAAAGAATTCGGAGTATTTACAATGGCCACAGCGATAGTGAGAGGGTAAGGAATTAACCTCGGTAATGCCGATGAGATAGGCCACAAAGCTTGAACCAACCGAGCCTCGGGAGCCTACCAGATAACCATCATCCAAGGATTTCTTAACCAATTTCTGGGCGATAATATACATAACCGAGAAACCATTTTTAATAATCGAATTCAGCTCTCGATCAACCCTGGCACGAACGAGCTCAGGAAGCGGATCTCCATAGAGCTCTGCAACTTTTTCCTCACTCATGCGCTTAATATCCTCCTCGGCCCCATCAATATGGGGCGGGAAGGTACCGCTTGGAATGGGCTGAACGGTCTCAATGGAATCGGCAATTTTATTGGTATTGGTAACCACGACCTCATAGGCTTTTTCTTCGCCCAGGTATGCAAACTCCTCCAGCATTTCATCAGTGGTTCTAAAATAAATGGGTGCCTGGTAAGCCGCATCCGTATACCCCTGACCCGTCTGGAGTATTTCTCTGTAGGTGGCGTCGCCGGGGTCAAGGAAATGGACATCGCAGGTCGCCACTACCGGCTTATTATACCGCTCACCCAACTCAACAATCTTACGGTTTAAGTCCCTAAGACCCTCTTCATCAGCCACCTGGCCATTACGAACAAGGAACTGGTTATTGCCGATGGGCTGAATTTCAAGATAATCGTAATAGTTGCAGATACGCTCCAATTCCTCCTCAGGCGCGCCCTTTAAAACGGCCTGAAAAAGCTCGCCCGCCTCACAGGCCGTACCGATAATCAATCCTTCCCGGTATTGATCAAAAAGAGATTTAGGCAATCTTGGCTTCTTATAAAAATAATTCAAATGACCTTCCGACACTATGCGATACAGGTTCTTAAGGCCTGCCTGACTCTTGACTAAAATAAGCGCGTGATAGGTATCACAGTGCTTGTAATCCAATTCGCCTTTTGCATTGAATTTTTCTTCTGCAATGAAATAGCTTTCTATGCCGTATAGGACTTTAATATCCTTCTCCTGCTTTTTCTTTATTTCTTTAGCGGTATCCTGAGCTTCCGGAAAAGCCTGTACAACGCCATGGTCGGTGATGGCCACCGCGGTGTGTCCCCATTTGGCCGCACGCTTAATTATATCCTTGGTAGAGCTAATGGCATCCAACTGGCTCATTTGGGTATGTAAATGAAGCTCCACTCTTTTTACAGGAGCCTTGTCGGTACGGCTCTCTTTTTCCACGGTAACAAGGAGAATGTCTCTGGCCAAAATCACCAGTTCCTTGGAAAACATATCATACTGAGCCTCTCCGTTAATCCGGGCATACTGGCCTTTCACAAGCTTCTCTGAAAGGGTTTGAAGATCATTCTCGTTGGGGAAAAGCTTGCATGTCAAGGATGATGAAAAGTCGGTGACATCAAAGGTAATGAGTGTTCTGCCCGATTTGAGAACCCTTTGGTCTGTTTTGAGAATCTGCCCCTCAATGACCACCGTTCCTGAATTGGTATCCACCTGGTTCATTTTAACGACTTGTCCTTTAACACCCCGACCAAAGATGAGATTGGGGTCCTGTGCCCCCGATTTATCCCGGGAGGCACCTTTTCGTTGTGATTTATATTTGACAAAACCGTTATCAGCCTGATTGGGTGCGCTATTTTGCGGCTTTGGTCCGCTTTCAGGCGCTTTTTGGGCATTGGCTTCAGCAATGGAGGCCATCATTTCGGCAACCATGCGGGCCTCTGCCTCCTGTTTTTCTGCAATATAATCCACGGCATCGTGAGCCATGGGCGCGTCAATAAAGGTGACTTTCGTCTCCCGATCAAATAAGGCCGTCATGGCTTCTTCAAGACAACGCCCCACACCGGCTGACAATAGAATGGCCGAGGCCTGATTCTTCAGATCCACTTTCAGATTGCGGCCCGACATTTTAAAATCGGCACCCTCCAGAAAATGAAACATGGAAGCTTTCTCGTACTGGACATGCTGCATGAGGTACTCTTTATGCCAATCCTGAATCTCATCTGTCAAGGCATTTAAAAAGCCCGGCCGGACATCGACCTTCATGGCAAAATGCTCAGAAATAGCTCTTTCAAGCCGTTTTATTTGATCATGCCTGACCCTGTCATGGCATTCAATATGCATTTCAATTTTTCGTTCGGTTTTATGGTAGCAAAGGCTGGTAATAAAAGCCCGTGCAAACTCTTGTTGGAGTTTTTCTTTCTCTATGACGCCTTTAAACGCCTCGCAAAGAGTCGACTTCTTGAGAACGTCTTTATCCATGTATGACTTCCTTTCGTGCTTTGTTCGCTTTCATCCAAGGGTAATTTAATTCGATCACCTACCTTTCTATTTTATCATAGGGGTCACTCGGAAAATAGGGTAACCGGGGGAAAATTGTCTGCCATCACTGACAACAAATGATGCTAGATTCTATTTTCCTTCCCGCTCAACCCCTGAAGAGCAAGGGTTGCCTTTATCCATTCCCTGAATTTTACACATCATAAAAAGAGATCGCCTGAATACTCAGCCGATCTCTTATTGTGAATACAACAAGGTTCCCGGGACCCGTTCGCAGTCTTTGATTGCGTTAACGGGTGGGGTTCTTATTAACATTATGCTAGAGTGATATAAAGTCTTACAAGCCCCATTCCGTCCTACCTTACCGGACCGGCCTCGCTAAAGGGAAACAATCTAATCCAACTCTTCCCGATAATGCGATCCTCCTTGATAACTCCAAAGGTTCTGCTATCCCGGCTTTTCTCGGGCATCCTATTATCGCCTAAAACATAGATGCAATCTTCCGGGACAATCACATCGGCATACATAGCATCATCAGCAATAGTTGCCTCACCATTAATGTAGTTCTCAACAAGCGCAGTGCCGTCCACAAAGACCTTTCCGTCGCAGATTTCCACATGTTGATTTTCAACTGCAATAATCCGCTTGATGGCATATTTCTTGTCGCCTTCCAGCAATTCCGGAATTTTTAATACCACAATATCACCGGGCTTAATAGAGTCAAAATGCTGGGTCAAGCTTTCAATTATAATGACATTTTGATTTTGGAGGGTAGGCGCCATGGAATTACCGTCAACTATGGTCAGACGCCCCACATACAAAATAATCACAAGGCCCAGACCAATGGCTACAATAATATGCAAAAGCCATTCCAAAATATTTTTTTTAAGCTCCTTACTCACGATCATCCACCGTCTTAATCGCAAGCTCTTTAAGCTGCTTATCGTCAACAAAATCAGGAGCATTGGTCATGAGGTCCGATGCGTTTTGAACCTTCGGGAAGGCAATAACATCACGGATATTATCGGTTTTAGCCAGAAGCATGACTAATCTGTCCAAACCAAAGGCTAAGCCACCATGGGGTGGTGTACCATATTTAAAAGCTTCCAAAAGAAACCCGAAACGCTCCTTGGCTTGTTCATCAGTAAAGCCAATGAGGTTGAACATCTTGTTCTGAAGCTCCTGATTGTGGATTCGGATACTTCCCCCACCGATCTCATAGCCATTGAGGACAATGTCATAGGCTTTTGCCCTGACCTTTGAAGGATCGGAATCCAAATACTGAAGATCCTCGTCCATGGGTGAGGTAAAGGGATGGTGCTTGGCCACCCAGCGGTTCTCTTCCTCATCACGTTCCAAGAGTGGGAATTCAGTGACCCATAGGACATCATAGCGGTCATGGTCAATGAGATTAAGCTTTTCTCCCAAGACCAGACGCAGGTGCCCGAGACTGTCACAAACGATTTCATCCTTATCTGCAACAAATAATAAAAGGTCACCGGTCTTTGCATCAAGACGCTCTAAAAGTGCCGTGGCCTCAGACTCTGAAAGGAACTTCGCAATGGGCGATTTTAAGCCGTTCTCTTCAACAACAATCCATGCAAGACCCTTTGCTTTATAAGTCTTAACCACTTCACCCAGCGCGTCAATTTCTTTTCTGGAGAATTGTGCCCCTGCACCCTTTGCGTTAATGGCGCGGACACTCCCTCCTGCAGCAACCGCATCCTGGAAGACCTTAAACCCTGAGGATTGGGCCAAATCCGATACATCCACAAGCTCCAGATCAAAACGGGTATCCGGTTTATCGGAGCCATAACGGGACATGGCCTCATAAAAGGATAAACGCTTGAAGGGCACAGGAAGATCAATATTGAGGGTATCCTTAAATACCTTTTGAATAAAGCCTTCATTGACCTTAATAACATCCTCCACATCGACAAAGCTCATTTCCAAGTCGATCTGTGTGAATTCGGGCTGGCGATCGGCCCTTAGATCCTCATCCCTAAAGCATTTGGTGATCTGCATATAACGGTCGTAGCCCGATACCATCAAAAGCTGCTTAAAGAGCTGGGGTGACTGGGGCAATGCAAAAAATTTACCCTGGTGAACACGGCTGGGAACCAAATAATCACGGGCTCCCTCCGGTGTACTCTTGGTAAGGACGGGGGTCTCAATTTCCAAAAAGCCATTGCGATCATAGTAATCCCTGGCGATTTTGGCCACCCTGTGACGCAATATTAACTTTCTTTGAAGGTCGGGTCTCCTTAAATCCAGATAGCGATACTTGAGCCGCAGAACCTCATTGGCTCCGGAATCCTCCTCAATATGAAAAGGCGGAGTCTCGCTCCTGCTCAAAATTCTAAGCTCAGTAGCCAAAACCTCTAATTCGCCCGTGGGCATATTCTTATTAACAGCCTCCGGACTTCTGAGCTGTAAATTGCCACGTACGGCCAATACATACTCACTTCTAACTTGAAGTGCTTTATCATGAAGCTCCGGATTGGTCTCGCTGTTAAAAACAACCTGAATAATACCGCTTCTGTCCCTTAAGGTGACAAAAACAAGGGCACCCAAGTCCCTTCTCTTCTGGACCCATCCCATTAAAACAACTTCACTTCCGGCATCACCGGCCGTCAGCTCAGCACATCGATGGGTTCTTTTCATTCCCTGAATATTCTCCATATATGTCCTCCAATAAATCAGAGCTTTAAACTTTATTCTTAACCAACCTGTCAATGAGTGTGTCCAGATTGATATCCTTGGCCTCACCGGTCTTCATATCCTTGAGTTGTGCTTTGTTGCTCTCAATTTCATTATCCCCTATGATAAGAACGTAATGGACACCCAGCTTATCCGCATATTTCATTTGCGCTTTTAAGCTGCGGCCCATAATATCCTTAATACAGGTAATTTTATGCTGACGAAGCTGCCAAGCCAGCTTTTCACAAACCATAGCAGCCTTTTCACCCATGGCTCCAATATAAATATCTGGCATACTCGGCTTAGGAAGCTCGATACCCTGACTCTGTATTTCCAGTAGCAGGCGCTCGACTCCCAAGGCAAAACCAATACCGGGTGTCGGTGCACCGCCACAGGCTTCCACAAGCCCATCATAACGTCCGCCACCACAAACAGTTCCCTGAGTTCCGATATTTTTTGAAACAAACTCGAAGACTGTCCTAGTGTAGTAGTCCAAGCCCCTCACAATGCTCTTATCAATGCTATAGGGAATTCCTATGGCCTCAAGTCTGTTTAAGACCCCGTCAAAATGGGTCCGGCAATCGTCGCAGATATAATCGAGCAGCGCAGGTGCGTCCTTAATTTGTCTCTTACAGGATTCCTCTTTGCAATCCAAAATACGCATAGGATTACGATTGAAGCGCTCCTTACAGGTTTCACACAGGTTATCCAAGCGCTCTGCAAGATAGCTTTTTAGCTTTTCATTATAAGCACTTCTACATTTGGGACAGCCAATGCTGTTAAGATTCAGCATGAGATTTTTAATTCCCAGCTTTTCAAAGAATAATGCCAGCAGGGAGATGGTCTCCACATCGGCAGCGGGATCAGCCGCGCCAAGAAGCTCTACACCAAATTGATTAAATTCACGGTAGCGCCCCTTTTGTACATTTTCATAGCGATAAGCTGTGATTTGATAAAAAAGCTTAATAGGCTGGGGCTGGGAAGCCATACCATGCTCGATAAAGCTTCTTACAATACCCGCGGTACCCTCGGGTCGCAGGGTGATACTTCTTCCACCCTTATCTTGAAAAGTATACATCTCCTTTTGCACAATGTCGGTCGTATCCCCTACACCCCGTTGAAACAGCTCGGTATGCTCAAAAACGGGTATACGAATCTCACTATAGCCAAATTTTCTACATAGCTCTGCGAACTCTCTTTCGACGAAATTCCATTGATAGATGTCCTCGGGCAATATATCCCTTGTCCCTTTAGGCGCCTGGGTTAGCATATCGCTTCACTCCTGTCGGATGGTTTATAGATAATCAAAGCTTTCGATAAATCGAAACTTATCATTGGATTGCTCCTCAATTATTGATGGTAAGCCTTTTATGTCTATTATCCATAGATGTAATTGTATCCATTCAACAGTTTATTGTCAACAAACACCATGAGGTGATAGGTTCTAAAAAGCACAATAAAGAAAGAGTGCCAAAGCACTCTTATGATCTATCGCCCAATATTTCGAGCTACAGTTAATATTAGGTTAAAATACGCCTAACTCCGCCAGATGTCTGCCTATATGCTTTTGAAGGGTGGTATAGTACTCGTTCTCATACACCCTCAGCGTATCATACAACTCATCTCGGAATATAGGCCTCCCTTGCTCATCTTCAGCTTGCAATATCAATCCATAGGTGATATGCAAAATCTGCCTACAATCATCCCTATTAAGGGTACTTGGAAGCTCATGATCCTTCAAGGCTTCAATGGGGGGCATATTTTCTGTCTTTGCGTCAATATGGTAATATTTTCTAGCTTCGGATACGTTTTCCTTTGAAAAGCTGTAAATCTTCCGGAATAGCTGCGGATTTTCACCGGCAATAACTCTAAGAGCCTCAAGCCAGTTTGTCCCTGCTGTCTTAAGGTGATACCTGCCATTTGCCAGCTGCCCTATAATGGGGAATACACTGAATTTATCGCTTCCTGAATGAACACTGATTTTGTAGCCAAAATATTCTGCAATTTTCACATGCAGAGCAAACTCCCGTGAAAACTGATCTCTGTCTCCCCTGTAGTCAATACCTTTCTGGAATTCACCACAAAATCTCGGTGCCAGGCTTGTAATTTCTACTCCACTGCCAATAAGCTCCGATGCTACAAGGAAGTGAGCTTCCGGCAGCGTGGATGTGAGGGTTTCGTCAATAGACATTTCGAAGTCGATATCCCTACCGCAGCTCTTTATGACCTCATGATATATTTTAATTGTAAATTGAATAGCTTTCAGATAGACTAAAACAATTTTCCGGAAGCTGTCAACATCAAAAGAAATTTCTGTCCCATCTTTTAGTTTAAAGCTACGGCCCGAATATTTAGCCTCCAGCAATTGCCTGTCCTCCAAGGGCAATTCAAGGTATTTCATATCAAGCTCTTGCCCGGAAAGGACTGCAGCTTTATTGTCTATATGCTCTGAGCAATCCAGGGTTATCATGGTAAAACCGGTATCAAGAGCCATTTTCACCTCATCCATACTCTTGAGATGATCCCCGTCAGCCCCGAATCCGTTTTTGTATCCCTCTTGAAACACTGCCCAGGAAGCCGCTGAAAGTACATCCCTGTATGTTCTTCCCGTAAGGTTCAGCTCTCTTATTGACTGCTGCGCTATCACAGGAAATACATTTTGTCCGTTTTCACAGACTCCATCAGAGTTGTTTTTGCAGGCTTCCTTAAGTAGCCTCAAATGCCCCGGAGACGCAAGCCCCAGCCTGTCCCCCAGCCCAATGGTAATCCCAGTAGTTTTATGGCTTGTGGGATTGGTATATGGGAAAATTCTCCTAAGCACACTACAATTTCTGTTACTCAGTTCACACACCTTTGTTTTGGACCCGGCAATAATGGCATCAGCTCCGTCAAATTCATCATATAGGCGGTGCTCTCCAAAAACCACCAGCACTTTTCTATCGTTATCCCTTGCTATAAAAAATCCCGTGTCTCCGTTTACTTCAATGGAATCAGGGTACACACCGTATTCATGGTTTCCTTCCCGTGCAAGCTTCCTTATATCTTCTATGTTTACCTTTTTACGAATTTGCTCACAAATATATTCCCATTTTCTCATCTCGTTTTCCCCCTTCGTGTGACATAAAATGTTTCTTCTACGAACACCCCTATTTGCAGATTTAAGTAGAGGACGCCGTTCCCGGAGTCCCCTTCATTCCCATTATTCTCATCTTTTTGAACTTTAAAATGTCTTATGCAAATTGTGCCAGAATGTTCTCATCAATAGCTGAGGCGGAGTCCTCATCAAGAAATACACTTACAGAAGGATGATTTTTTAGTATTGTGGCAGGTACTAGATTTGTTATCTCCTGCTCAAGCATATTTTTGACAGCCTTGGCCTTAACCTTATACGGAATAGATGAGACGATTGTCTCACATTTCATTATTTGCTTAACAGACATGGAAATGGCCTGTTTGGGTACATCATCGATTGTCGGAAACCAGCCCTCTCCTACCTGCTGCTTTTTGCAGCCTTCATCCAAATTTACCACAATGAAGGGATCTTCTATGTCAAAATCAGCCGGTGGGTCGTTAAATGCAATATGCGCATTCTCACCTACGCCTATCAGTCCGATATCTATCGGTGCTTTTGAAATTTCCCTGTTTAACGCTTCAATTCTTTCCGCTACGTCGCCCTCTCCGTTGACAAAATTAACCTGTTTAAGATTAATCTTGCTTACAAAACGTTCTTTAAGATATTTTCTGAAGCTGGCAGGGTGTTCTTCGGTGATGCCCACATATTCATCCAGATGGAACATCTCAACCTTGCTCCAATCCACCTTCTCCTCCAATAATGCCTTTAAAGTGTCAAACTGGGAAGCTCCCGTTGACAGCAGCAATCTAGCCTTTCCTTTTTCTCTGATACACTTGTTCAGTATTTCTGCGGTATACGCTGCCGCAGCCTTTCCAAGCGCTTCTGAGTTTTTGTAAACCGATATTTTCATAAGTCCAACTCCTCGTTATTAGATTTATAATTAGAAGTAAATTTCCTGTTATCCTAAGTGTTAACCGATGCTCTATACTCCTTATAACCAGAGCCAAATGCTCTCTACCCAAGTTTCACGGCCTTCGGGAAGCAGCTGCTCCTTAATCAATATACTTAAGTAAATCTGAGACTTTGACTGACTTTCCTTCCTTCATTGAAATATTAGCACCTATGCCGATGATAATAGACATCGCACCTGCTCTGCTTCCCGCAAGATGTCCGAAAGTATCCTTCATACCGCCTCGGAAAATCATTTTCCTGAGTCTTTCATCCCCACCGCCGTGGGCACCTCCGGCAGTTGGAACCTTTATGCTTATTTCTTCACCCTGTCTGTTATAAAGCTTGATATTATAAATATGCTTTCCAGCGAAGGGCCCAATGGAACCATGAAAATCTTCAGCTTCCAATCTTCCTTCTGTCCCGTTAATAACCAATCTATAGCCTTCATACGGGGAATGAGCCGTGAGAGAATAGCTCATTACCGTTCCCTTTGAATACAAGGTACTGACACTGACAGTATCCTCAATATTAATCTCCTCTGAGAAAACGCATTTATCACGGTAATATCCGTCTACATCCTCGCAATCATAATAGAATTCTTTGATAAATGGGTCTGACTTTATATCTAAATAAAATTCACATGTACTCTGATGCTCGCAATTAGAGCATCTTTCTCCCCGGTTCTCCCTTTTGGGACCATAATAATTGGTTGCACCAAAAGCATTTATCATAACAGGCTCCTCATCGATCAGCCAGTTGATGAGGTCGAAATGATGAGTTGATTTATGTACCATAAGCCCACCGGAATTTTCTTTTCTTCTATGCCACCGTCTGAAATAATCCGCACCATGTACGGTATCCAGCATCCACTCAAAATGCACGCTTAGAACCTTGCCCACGGAGCCCTCCATTATTAATTGCTTCAACCGGGTTGCAAAGGGCATAAATCTTACATTGAAGGTCACTATAACCTTTTTGCCTGTTCTGCGCTCTGCCTCCATAATGGCATTGCACTTTTCTTCATCCACAGTCATTGGTTTTTCGGTAATGACGTCACAACCAGCCTCCAGCGACCTGATGATATATTCGTGATGATAACGATCCACTGTAGTAACGATGACAATATCAGGCTTGGTTTCCGTAATCATTCTGTCAAAATCATCGTATACCGGAAAGTCTAGGTTTGTCCTTTTACGCATAACCTCGCATCTTTTGATATTGATATCAAATGCGCCCACAATCTCAGCCACATCCTTATAATTCTTTGATAAGGGTTCGGCATACATGGTAGACCCTCTACCACTGGCTCCAGCAAATGCATATCTCTTCATTTTTTCAGTCTCCTTCAAACTTAAAAAGTTTACATCTGATTACAGTAAAATTCGGCGTCCTTCTTTTCTGGATTTCTCTGCGGCAAACGCCATAAGATGACTCTGTAATGAAAGGTCAGCAGAGGATTTTACGGATGCGTTATTTCCTTTTGCAGCTTCTATAAAGTCCTTCATAAGCCTTGAATCGCCGCCACCATGACCAGATACAATGGAAGTATAATCAAGCTTAATGATCTCTTTTTGCATGGTAAGAAAATCTGTAATTTCGAGCTCACCCTTTTCCAGATGCCCTCTTTTATCTCCTTTGGTCCCGAATACTCTTAAAGTCCTTGTGTTTTCACTTGAAAAACCTATCATATTAAAGGTTGCCGTCATGCCGCCTTCCATCTGGAATATAGCGCTCTGATGGTCAGTAACATCGTTGTCGCATTTATAGGCACATCTTCCAAAGGGCCCTTTCTGTAAAGCTTCATATCTCCCTTTAATTGAATCATCGGGCGAAACCTTTGCAGCGACCCAACTTACTTTCTGCATGTCTTTTAAATAAAGTGCGGGAGCGAAATGTGGACAACTCTTTTCATGGGGACACCCGTCCAGACAGAAATCAGGGGCTCCCTCCGGTGCATTTTCTTTCCTATAGTGCATCAGGCTGCCTTCAGAAACTACAGAAACACACCTTTTACCTGTAAGATATCCGATGATATCAAGATCGTGGCATGATTTGGCAAGAATCCAAGGGCTAGCCATCTCCTCATTACTAAAAATACCCCTTACAAAAGAATGAACAAAATGCCAATAGATCACATTTTCAGTTAGCTGCAAATTAACAATTTCCCCGATTCGAGCACTATCCAGTACCTCTTTGAGTTTCTCAAAGAAAGGCGAATATCGCAGCACATGGCATACCATCAGAATAAGGCCTTTTTCCTTAGCCCTTTCAACCATCTTCCTGCATTCGTCTTCTCTCGGAGACATAGGTTTTTCCAGTAATACATGATAACCCTTTTCCAGTGCCTTCATGGTAGGTATGAAATGCTCTCGGTCTGGTAATGCATTTATCACCGCATCGGCATATTTCTCTTTTCCAAGCGCTTCTTCCCACGATGTAAAAAGTCTGTCCTCAGGAATGCCATGGTCCTTCGCAAACTTTTTCAACCTGTCCTGGCTAATGTCTGCAACAGCTGCAATTTCTGCGCCTTCCAGCAACCCATAGCGCGCGTATACATCTCCTCTGCCGCCTGCCCCCAAGATTATTATCTTCATGCTAATCTCCTATCACAATACCTTTGTAAGCGCTTAAAACTATCCATTACTTAATGCCTGCAAGAATTAAGTCAACCGGAACCCCCTGAATATGCCAACCAATCTGCAGATTCCTGCATCATCCTCACTCTATACACATTGCTAATTTCAATAACCTTCTGGCATTTTCGGATAATATGGCCTCATAATCTTTATCTTTCAACCTTTCATAAAGCAATGCCTGCACATGCATTCCGGGGTTGCATATGGGATAATCTGTGCCGAATAAAAACCTGTCACTGCCTACCTGACTAATGCCATAACCAAGCATTCCATATCTGAAAATTCCGGCCCCGCTTAAATCCAAAAAGTAGTTTTCATACTTTTTCATCAGCTCTAAGTGCCTTAAGAAGGTGTTTTTTTCACCCGGATGGGCCACAACAAACATTATATCCGGAAAAGCTTTGACAGCCATTTCGAGAGTAGCATCACTTTGGGTATGGACATTTACCACCATCCCAAGCTCTTGTATGTACCTATAAATTTCATGTAAGCCGGAATCATAATAATCCTCCCAACCCATGAAATAAGGAACCAGCTCTCCTACCAGCCCTACTCCCTTATTTCGCATCCTTTCAAGCTCTTGGCAAGATTCTTTTACAAAGCTCGGATGAATATGAATTCCCGGAACATAAAATTCGCCCAAGTGCTCTTTCACCAGCAGAGCTTCATCATTAAGCCTGCGTATTTCATCAAAATCAAAACCCCGGGTATTATGTATGACACTTCCGCAGGCTTTTGATATACCGGCCCTCAGTAAATCTTCCTTTATGTCATCCAGATCTTTCACAGTATTTTCGTACTTGCACAGATTGTTTTCATTAGAGATAAAGGGATGTATATGAAAATCTATAATTTCCAGAGATGGCTTATTCATTGTATAACCTATTTCCCCTAATATACTCTTTTTAACTGTTCTCTAAATTACAATTGGTTCTTTATTTACAATAGAGAATTTATTACATAAATCCCCGACCATCATCGGGGATTTATGTAAGGATGGATATTACTTTGGCTTCTGTGTGTTTCTTCGTGGGTTCCACTCTTGGTGGCACCCACGAAGAGTGGATCACGACCTGCAGCCGAAAGTTATATTTGAGTCATTGCTAAGAATCCTTATTTAAATTGCTTTGCTGTTTCCTTAGCCTTTGCAATGTCGTCCAGCTTATAATCAATGATCTGCTGAATGCCTAAGGTTTCGCATTTGTTCTTCAAGGTTTCCCAAAGCTTCTCAAACTCCGCATCATCCTTGGCATAAGCCAACTCCCATGTACCGGGAATAATAACATCCTTAAATGCTGCTAAGGTGAGCTTAAGATCATCGCTGTCAGGAGAAAGGAATATGGGGAAGTAAGGATCCAAAATGGCCTTCAAGCGGTCTTCGGCTTCGAGCTGTTCTTTTAGATAGTTATAACCATACCTTGCAGCCCATGCCTTTGCGGTATCCTTTGAATAGTTATAATCAAGAGTCTCTTTCCAGAGATCAGCGACATATACTTCATTGTACTTTTCAATAATATTACCGGTTCCACGAACATAAACACCGAAATTATACAGTGCGTACTCCTCACCGGAGCTTAAAACAAACTTGCTTCCATCGGCTTTATCACGGTGTTCCTTATACTTTTCAGTAAGAACCAGCTTGTTGTCGACAATATCCCATCTCTCTCCCTGAGGTCCGTTGTACAGAGTAAGGAGTGCTTCCGGATCTGCCAGCATATCTACTAATTTAAGGGAAGCATCTACATTTTCAGCCTTTGCACTTACTGCAATACCTATTCTTCCGTATGCGTTGCTATAGTTATAGCACGGCATAAATTCGCCGAAGGAAATAGGGTAATAGCCTTGGGATTCCCATCCGGGAGCAGCAGCCCAACCTGCAACGGCAGCTTTCGATGACATCTTTTTATTTGCTGTATCTCTTGTTTGTGTCAAGGAATCAGGATCAAGCAAACCGGCCTGGTTCATTTCATAGAAGAATTTTGCAGCACGTTTGTACACGCTTCCATCGCGGAAAATGGAGTATCCTTCATTAGCAACGCCGTCATACTCTATACCGTATTTCAAATAATCAACCGAATACCCGATAGTAGAGAATACGCTTAGCATATTATAGAAATAATTGGTGTCAAAATCTGAAAATAGAGTCATTCCCCATACATTACTACCATCTGCATTTTTGGGGTATGCTTCCTGCATTTTTTTCAATACAGGGATGACGTCTTCCAGCTTATCAAAAGCAGGTGCACCGATTTGCTCATAAACGTCATACTTCAATTTTATTGCATAACGGTCAGTATCAGCCGCAACGGCAGTTGAGGTGCCCCCTACTCCAAATGGCAGAACATAAAGGTTTCCTGTATCATTGCTGAAATATTCACGGGAGTATTTTAATCCCGGAGCGTATAGATCATCATTTACTATATTGGGGAGCTTATCCAAATGCTCATCCAAGGGAAGAAGCATACCTGCCTCTAAGGCAGCCTGTGCGTTTGTCGGATTGTTATTAAATGTAACAACATCCGGCAAATCACCGCTTGCAAGCATTGCTTGGGTTTTTTCATCACTGTATGGGATAACTTCAAGGATAATGCCATTTTCTCTTAAAAATTCATCCACCCATCCGGAAGCGGGTCCGCTCTGCAAACCGGCATTGATTGGATAAAAAGTAACCTTTTTAGGCTCGGCCTGTTGTACCGGAGTGGATGTAGCTGCATTATCCGGAGTTGGGCTGTTTGAAGCACCTTCATTCGGAGGGTTGGTCTTTCCGCAGCCTACTGCACCCAGTAGCAGAACAAAAACCAAAAAAGTCGCAATTAAACGTTTTTTCATATAAATTTTTCCTCCCTGTCTATTTAATTTAATATTGTATAAAAGGGTGGCCACCCATATACATAAAACCTATTACCCTTTCACAGCACCGAGCATAATACCTTTTACATAATAGCGCTGTATGAAAGGATACACACACATAACCGGTAAAATGGTAACCATTGTTATGGTAAATTTTAGAGATGTTATGGATACCTTCGTCGCCTCATCCAGAAGCGTCATGTCTGTTTGCGCCGTAATGCTGGCAGCGACGGAAGAAGCACTGTTATAATATTCATAAAGAATATACTGGAGGGTAAAAAGCCGGTGATCGTTAATATAAAGCTTTGTATCCATAAAAGCGTTCCAGTGGTTTACAATTGAAAACAGTACCACCGTAGCCAATATGGGAGTAGAAAGCGGCATAATTATCTTAAAAAAGCATGTGAGATATCCCGCCCCATCCATATGCGCCGATTCCTCCAAGGAAGGCGGCAAGGATTCCATATAGGTTTTTATCAGGATCATATTATATACCGAAATCGTGCCGGGAATAACATATACCCAGAAGGAATCCATTAGACCGAGCATTCTGATATTTAAATAATTCGGAATAAGACCCGCTGAAAAATACATGGTAGCTATTGTAAAGCGATATAAAATTTTACGTCCCCATAGGTTTTGCTTTGTAAACAGATAAGCCATAAATGACGAGGCAAACATTGTGAGACCGGAAGCAATAATTGTACGCAGCAACGATATCAAAGCTGCTCTAGGCAGGCGATCAAGCTTTAATATATTTTTATAGTTCTGAAAATGAACGCCTATGGGATAAAAGGTTATTTTGCCCAAATCGACATAATCATTGCGGCTGATTGTGCTTATAAGTAAAAAGTAAAACGGATAGATGCATACAAGCGTAAACAGTATAAAAATAGTGTAGTTTAAAAGGTGGAATACCTTGTCACCAGCGCTTGTTTTAATACCTTTCCTTTTTTTTAATACATCCTTAGTAGACATAGATACACTCCATTCTGGTGGGTTATTATAACGAGAGCAATAATCCTGGCCTCGAGTTCCAATGGTTCAAGAGAGTCCCAATCTAATTTAAGAGCTTCAAATGGGTGATATCAGTATTACTTAAAATACACTTACACCCCGAACTTTTTTTGAAAGGGTATTCGCGAAGGTTAGCAGAACTAGGGCAACAATGGATTTCATGATTCCAACCGCTGTAGCATAGGAAATCAGCCCGCTTCCAATACCCATATTGTAAACGTATAGGTCAAGAA